>NZ_CP071718.1:0-394275 GCF_021497025.1 Acaryochloris sp. 'Moss Beach' | reverse complement strand
GTTCGGGGGGTGAGGCGTAAGGTCAGACTGGAGATTTGCTGAGGGGAGGGCATTAACAAGCAGTTGGCAAATCTTTCTTAAATAGACTATCCAGATAAACACGAGCTGTTCTGCGGTCTGATTGCCCGTACTGCATCAGGAATAGCGATAGTGCTGCTGAGAAAACCCGATCTTGATCCCAGTCAGGATGGGTGTCTAGATAACCTTTCAAGGCATCATGAAGCTCTTCAGGGATATCGGCCAGAATACTTATTGTTGTGGACATAAATTCGGTCATCCTTGAACAACAGTGAGGTCGGTAGTGATGGTCTAAAAACCAAAAAATTAAGCACGCAAATAGATGCCCTCTTTTATCAAACAAGTCAGTGTCGAAGAACGTTCTTCGGCCCTATAGCTTGCTCAATATTGAGTGCACGCACTTAAGCCTGGGAACACCATCTTGCGATCAACATGCGTGAATGTCAAATCCATTTTGAGGAAATTGAATTGAACTCTAACCTATACACACTAATGGATTAGACTGAATCAAACTTATATGATTTTCCACAGAAAAAGCCAAAAACCTTATCCTGCCGTTGGAACTTGTGGAAAACAACCTGTAGTCTGTGGAGAACTTTAGATATATTGTGACTAACCTGTGGAGAACTCACAATAATATTCTCAATAAAGCAGTCTAAAAATAGTCATTCATCAAAAACCAGAGTCTCTGTAAAGATTACTGCTTCAACCAAAATCTAATATGGAGATCGGTTAACATGTTCACTGAGATAGTTAGTATCGGATTCCCGTTAGTTTTCAGAATTGCTTGATTTTTTCCAGTTCAATTTTCAAGGCCACGCACCGAAATCTATATCTCTACACATTATTGATTTTGGGAATTAATTCATGTCTATTTACGTTGGCAACCTTTCCTATGACGTTACAGAGAAAGACCTAAGCTCAGTTTTTGCGGAATATGGAACTGTCAAATCCGCTAAGCTTCCTACTGACCGCGAAACAGGGCGGATTAGAGGATTTGGTTTTGTCGAGATGGGTGATGATGCCGAAGAAGCTAAAGCCATTGAAGAACTGGAGGGGGCTGAATGGATGGGACGTACCCTGAAAGTGAATAAGGCAAAGCCCCGTGAAAATAGAGGTGGTGGTGGTAATCGCTGGTAGAGCTAATTTGAAGTAAGGGGATTAGCGCTCATAGCTCAATCGTTTTAGGGCTATGAGATTACCTGATCAGATTTCTCCGCTTCACTCATAACAGCTTCCACACCCACCACCGTGACCGTGACTCCTTTTCGCTGACACTCAAAACGATAGAGTTTTCTATCCTCCAACTTCTCCAAGCACTCCTCACTGATCAGAGGTGAGTGCTGAAGAATCCTCCTATTGTTATCCAGCTTCTGATCACGCTGGACCAACACTCTTTGCTTGTGTGCATTCCACACTCCGATCAACACCCAAGCTTCAGGCTTCTCAGGGGTTACCTCAATCGCCCCTGCGAATTGTGTGAAGAGTATTTGACCATCAATAATCTGGGGATAGCATTTGACCATCAAGGGTCTATGCAAGGCGGCTTTAGTAAATTTTGCGAATCGATGCTTTACTCTCAAGGGAATCTGATGACCGTCAAGCTCTAGAAAGTAATTGGGTCGTTCCTTCTCCCCCTCAACCTCCTGAATTCGGATGATTCCCGGAAGTCGGCACCAGGCCCGATGGGTGCCATTGCCAGAGAGCAGAGGCTGTCTCTTATTTCGCTGCTTTCGCTGCTTAGATTTTGCCTGGGGAGTTTTTGTCGCCTGCTGTTGCTGGGGTGTTGCTTTGGGTTTTCCCTTGGCCGGATCCTGGTCTGTGGATTGACGTTTGGTACTAGCCTGAAAGGCTTTTGGTATTTCTTTTGATGGTGCTTTGGCAGAACCTGTTGTGAGTTGTTCTATCTGGAGCTGAGATTCGAGTTTCGCAATCGTCCGTTTTAGGAGAAGGGCAGCAGTTTCGTTGTTGCACTGCTCAAGCTGAACTTTGAGTTGGTTGAGCTTGTCGATAGTTGCAGAGGGCATAGGAAACCTCACTAGGGACAGACTTGCAGCTATTCTAGTGTATGAAGTGAGGCTTTGGGTGAAATTTAGGTTTCTTGCCAGGATACGTCATACAACCCTTGCCCAGACTTAAGATCATAGACATTATGAATAGTTGAGCTTTCCAAGGAATACTCCTAGAAAAATCCTTGCGATACACTCAGGAAAGACGTGCCATCGCGGAATTTGTCATTGCCATAGATCCATTGCGGGAGGAGGACCCCACGGAAAATCTTAAGGCACTCTATTGGGAAGAGAATGGGGAGAAGGCACGCAATGCATCAGGGCTGTTTTACGTTACTCCTAGAAAAAATAGGATGGTTCTACAGAACACCAGTAGAGAGACCTATGAGCCATCTAATCGATACGTTGAAGCAAGTCCCTGACTTCCGCAGTGCCCATGGCCGTATTCATCCGTTGTGGCTTCTGTTGCTATTGATGGTGATGGGCATGCTTGCTGGATATCAGGGGTATCGTCCATTAGAAACCTTTGCAACCGATTATCGCCAGCCTTTAAGTAAGCTATTGGGACTTGAGAGCTTCCAAGTTCCGTCTCACTGTACCTTTCGTCGAGTGATGAAGGGGCTTGACTTCCAATCGTTGAGTCACCAATTTGAAGCATGGATGCTTTCGAAAGCCCAGACTCACTCTCCAGATACTTATGCGGCATCCATTGATGGCAAACGGATTCGTCAGGGGCTCACAGATGAAAACGGCAAGCAGCGTTTTGTGGGATTGGTGAGTTTATTTGCGGTAGAAGCGGGCATCACCCTTAAGCTCGAAGCCCTTACTCAAGAAGATAATAGCGAAATCAAAGTCGTCCAGGCTTTGTTGGAAACACTCCAACTCGATGGCTTGTTGATTACCATGGATGCCTTACACGCCCAAAAAAACACTTCAGCAGATTGTGGCTTCGGGTAATGACTATCTTATCGCTGTCAAACGCAATCAGAGCCGCCTTTATAACCACCTACAAACTTACTTTGAATGTCTTAAACCTATGGCCGAGCACACCCACTCTATGCATAGTAGAGGACGAGATGAACATCGGTGTATCCAGGTTTATGAGCCTGTCGGCATAGCCCTGCAAGAATGGGAGGCCATTCGCTCTGTGCTTTGTGTCCAACGATGGGGCACTCGTCAAGGCAAGAATTATCACAACACCGCCTATTACATCAGTTCGGCTGCCACCTCACCCCATCATTGGCAAGCTCTGGTCCGAGACCATTGGGGCATCGAAAATCGCTTGCATTGGCCAAAAGATGTTGTCTTTGGTGAAGATGATTATCGACTTGAAGATGAACAAGCTCTGCTCAATTGGTCAGTGCTTAGAACCATTGTGATTAATATCCTGCGTCTAAACGACTATCAATCCCTCAAAACTGCCATGACTAAGCTTGCCAATCGGGTCGACATCATTTTTTCGCTGCTAACTTAAAACAGCCCTGCGCAATGCATTGCAAATAGGCGACCAACTGATTTTGCAAGGTCAACTTAGGATAAACAAGATGACTCATAAGACGGGCAATAAGGAATATATGGAGCAGCAGGCAAGTCTAATCATTGATAAGGTTAACCGAATCCACAGTCCAGATTGATCTATAGCAATCTGAAATCAATCGTGAGATGTAGAGAGGCTGAAATCTTTACCAGTATCCATTTAGGTTGAATATAATTCTCACAACTCACGTCAGATCGCTATAGGAAATAATGTCAAAATTTTCAGTAGATATTTAGGCTTAATGGTAGTTTCAAAAAAATAAAATAATTACTTATCAGAAATCAAAACTAGATGTTACTTATACTGATTCTTCAACTGCTTTTGCTATATCCAAATACTTATCTGGCCGTCTATCAAGAAAGAGATTATTCCTTGATGTAATTGATTTATCCCTAGCTAGACTCAAATCAATATCTGAGATCATTACTTCTTCTTGATTATTCGAAGCTTGGGTCAGAATATCACCTCTGGGGTCACAAATAATTGAACTACCTGTAAACGTAAGATTACCCTCGGTACCTATACGGTTAGCCGTTACGACAAAAATTCGATTGCATATTGAATGGCCAGGTATGGTCTTTTGGCACAAACCAGGTAAAACAATATTTGAAGGATGACAAATAATATCAGCCCCTTTAAGAGCAAGAATTCTCCATGCTTCAGGGAACACCCAATCAAAACAAATTAACATCCCTATTTTACAGATACCAATATCATATACAGAATAATCTGTATTTCCAGGAGAGAAAAAAATCTTTCTCATTTAGAAAAAGATGTGACTTTCTATAAACTTCTATATATCCATTTGGTCCAACTAGAATAGAAGAATTATACAAATCATTATTAGATTTTTCACAAAAAACCTGAAACGATATACAAATTGTAGTCATTAGATTTTTGGTGAAGAAAATGAATAAATTTACTATCCGTAAGAGATTCACTTAAATCTAGAGCTTGTTGCCTAGAGTTAAAGGCATATCCAGAATTACACAATTCTGGTAGCACAAGAATATCTGAATTTTTTGCCTTTATCAATTAGGTATTCTAGGCGTTCTAAAGTTCGAGTTGGCTTACCGAGAATAGGTGAGAACTGTATAAAACCTACTTTCATTTCATTAAGCCCAAGAAGTAGAATAATTTTGAAGATAATTAAATAAACTGAAGCAAACCAATATTATATAAATCTGGATTAACGACTCTTCTCATATCAGGTTGTAGAACTTCTACAATAAGCATTTCAACCAAAAAAAAGTACTTTAGCACTTAATAGATGACTTGTATGTCCAGAGGCAGAATAATTTTTTTATTCCAGTACTAACATGAATATGAGGAGATATTTTATCTTCGTCAAAATCATAGGCAATAGTACCACATCCACAAGCTTCTACATTGTTTAAGTGCACCTTATCCCATACTGGAGCATTGACATCATCAATCTTGCTGCAAGTTCCCACTAATTCTACTTCTGAGAATCCAGCAATAAACATTGGGATATATCCTTGATTTACTTTATTTTCTTTGCAAAAGCTTGAAAGCTCTTGAAAAAAATCTGATTGATGTTCGAAAGTAACACCAAAAGTTCTCCCTGTTTTTAGCTCTGTACTTTTCATATGATCAATTAGGTAATATTCCAAGAAACTCTTTAACAGATGTTGAGCAACTAATTTTTTTTCAAATAGTTAATTTGATTTTCAATGTCAGAAAAGAACGAACTACTTAAATTGCTAGTAGATATTATTTTATCAACATCTTCACATAATCTATCATCATCAAATAATTCATCATAAAAAAGAGCTAAAGGCTGAAATAGAACAATAGTCTAGAAGAAGTTCTGTAATCTCACAATCTTCAGAAAAGTAATATAAAGCTATTAATTCCTTATCATGTACAGATATCATATCTGCATCGACAAACATTTTTATTTTGCAATCGATATTGTCTAAAATTTTAACATCAACACCCATCTTCTCATGCAAATATGCGTTCATAATAGCATTATTTCTTACTCTAAAATCTAATGAATTCAATATAAATATTCGTTTAATCTTAACTCCATTTTTTTAGCAAGTTGACATTAGTCGCCATATACATTTTTCCTGCAATAGATGACCACCACTTCTTTAGCTCAGTATCTAAAACCATCGCTAGTAAAGTTTCTCTTGTTTCACTCACAAGCTTATTAACAATTAATTGCCACTCATCTCTAAAACTCATTCTTTTTGTATTAGAGCTGAGAAAATCTTCAGTGAAACCTTTTTTTAGAAAATATTTTTTTTAAAAAGTTCACTAATAATATCTGACTTGATCTGGCATGAGCCAACATAGTTATTTTGATTCTTTTCATAGTGAATATAAGAAGTCGGTGATGAACAAGCTTCTTTCTTGTTAATTTTATACTGACTCAGCAAAATTGGAACTTTGTTCCAGCGCATTCTATAATTTTCTGGTAGGTTTAATAATAAACTTAAACAAGGAGGCTCTCCGGGAATTCCCGTGGTGCCCCCCCCTACAGATAGTGTTTATTCCTTTGTCATCCCTATGGAATGATCTGAGGAGGTACTTCAGAACGATAGTGTCATGGATAACTCAATTCGCATCCCGCTCAACCTTCCTGATGTCCGAGTTCTAGAGCTATCAAAGACTGAGCGAGGAGATTGGCTGATCAAAATTGAGAGTACTCTCCCAGGTACAACCTGCCACCAATGTGGACGTGAGATTACCAACTTTCACGGTCATGATCAGGCGATACGACTTCGTCACTTGCCTTTATTTGAAGTGCCCGTTTATTTAGAAATTCGACCCAAGCGCTATCGATGCGGATATTGCGATAACCATCCCACCACAACCCAGCATTTAGACTGGCACGAACCTCGCAGTCCCAATACGCAAGCCTATGAGCATTGGCTGTTGCGAATACTGATCAACTCAACTGTCTCAGATGTTTCCCAAAAATTAGGCGTCGGTGAAGATGTCGTTAGTGGCACTATCGACCGCTGGATTGCCCATCAAGTTAACTGGAGCGAATATTTAGACCTCACAGTCATCGGTATTGACGAGATTGCTCTCAAGCGAGGCCACCGCGATTATGTAACTCTGATCACGGTTCCTACCACAGATGGAGTGGATATATTGGCAGTTCTAGCCAACCGTAAACAACAGACAGTAGCAACTTTCTTGCAATCGATTCCCTTTCACCTCCGTCAAACCATTAAGCGTGTCTGTACTGACATGTATCAAGGATTTGTCAGTGCCGTCCGTGAACAACTCCCTCAAGCGAAGATTGTCATTGACCGCTTTCATGTGGCAAAAGCCTATCGCAAGTGTGCTGATACGGTTCGTAAGCGGGAGGTTAAACGTCTACGACAAGAACTTTCTAAGCAGGAGTATGACACTATCAAAGGCGCGATGTGGGCCTTTCGAAAACAGCCTGAAAATCTCAAGGACTCGGAGCGAAAACTGCTGGAGCGATTGTTTGCTTATTCTCCTGAGCTGAAGCAGGCGTACAACCTCCGAGAGGAATTGACACAGATATTTGAGAGCAGGTACACCAAGCACGGCGCTAAATGTGCCATCCGGGCTTGGTGTAAACGAGTAATCAACAGTGACATCAAAGAATTTGATAGTTTCCTAACCACTATCAACAATTGGATGGACGAGATCACCAACTATTTCCTGGAGGGATGGACCAGTGGGTTTGTGGAAGGATTTAACAACCGAGTCAAGGTCTTAAAAAGACGATGCTACGGCATTTTCGATATTGATAGACTTTTCCAAAGGATTTCTCTTGATCTCAATGGGTATCAGACTTTTGCCGTAACCTAAACACCATATCTAGTGGCTACCACGGGAATTCCCGGAGAGCCAACAAGGATAAACATCTCTCGACAAAACCGTTCTAATGGTCCCTGATGATTGTCTGCTTTCAGGATTAAAGGTTTCAGCAATATTCGATGGAGATTGTCCTAGCAAAGTGCATTCTAAGTATTGCTTGGCACTATTTGACAAGCTCCGTTTATTCACCATCTCTAAATCAGAGTACAATCTTTGAAGATCCCACTCTTTATCCACTGGTGAAGTATTTCTATATTGAGAATAGGGTATTTCCATACTCCGTAATAGAAATCAACAAGCTCAATACAAGAGTACCATATAAATAGTTCTATAGTTAACATGTAAATAATTAGATAAAAATACATTTATTTATTCAATAAATTCATCTTTTGTAAGAATTATTTTGTGATATACAACATGTTTTATAAATACTCTTATTCATGTATAGAGTTAGTAGTTATTCAAATAATTACTTAATTCTTTTATAGGCAATTATGTCTCATTTTTTTAACTTACTTATGCTCATGCATTACTGCACTGTTAGCAAGATAAACTCATCTGCATAGAACTATTGACAGCGCAACTAACAACTTGTTAACAAGAACGTCAACAAGTTGTTAGTTGCGCTGTCAATAGCTTTTATTCATACTGCATTCATATGAGTTCTTATTGGCCTGATCTGATGTGTATTTTTCATATCAATGATTTTTATAGCCTTTGAAGTCTTCAATCATGAGCTTAAGGTCCTATCTATTTAGGTCTTCAACTTATATATTTTCTACCAGGAGTTTAATTAATGAGCTATTTAAAAGTTGATAATTCATTTACAAAGTTGAAACTATCAGATATAACTCTTGATAATGAAATACAACCCCGGCAACAACTCAATCAGGAGGTGATTACTGAATATGCTGAGGCTATGAAGCAGGGGGGCTACGTTCCCACCAGTGGTTGTTTTTTACGACGATTCTAAGTACTGGTTAGCTGACGGATTCCACCGAGTAAGTGCTAAAAAGAGCATTGACGAATGCATGATAGTTGCAGAAGTACAATCTGGTTCTCGGCGCGACGCAATACTTTTTGCAGCAGGAGCCAACTCAGCATATGGCC
Source organism: Acaryochloris sp. 'Moss Beach' (assembly GCF_021497025.1). NCBI lineage: Bacteria > Bacillati > Cyanobacteriota > Cyanophyceae > Acaryochloridales > Acaryochloridaceae > Acaryochloris > Acaryochloris sp. 'Moss Beach'. The sequence goes on along the minus strand of NZ_CP071718.1, from coordinate 385,770 downwards.
TGCAAAGATCCAATGCCGATAAGCGTAGAGCTGTTGAGAAACTATTGCATGATTCTGAGTGGAACAAGTGGAGTGACAATGCAATCGCTAAAAAATGTGGTGTCAGTAATACATTCGTTGGAAAACTAAGACATCAGTTGCCGTCCACTTTCAACGGTTGGAAGTCAACTTCTCGAAGAGGAACAGATGGACGGGTCATCAACACAAAAAATATTGGGCTGAATGGGAAAATCTCAAGAATGAAGCCTAGTCCATACCAAGAATCAAAACAAAGAAGGATAAACGCTGATTGCCTGACAGAAGTAGGTCAAAGCCTTTATTTACATAGTTTATGAGAAAAGAGTGGAGAGACATGTGAGGCTAGATTTAATCACAAATCAGCGTTATTCAAATGTCAGGCCCCACCCAAATTTATCGTCAACTGTTTTCCTTTTTACGTCAACACAGCCATTATCGAGATTTGCGCCATCTCATTGCTCTGGGCTGGATGGTAAGCGCCTTAATCTGTAGTGAACGCTTAAGCTTATCTGCCTGGGAATCCTATGTTCCCTGCCGAGCCAGAAAAGCCCAAAGTGTCGAGCGTCGGTGGCAACGATTTATAGCCAATCAACGCATTGATATTAACAAGCTATATGTACCTCTAGTCCTGCTAGCCCTTAAGAACTGGCACTCTCATCGTCTATACCTGGCAATGGATACAACGGTGTTATGGAATGAATATTGCATGATTCATCTATCCGTCGTCTGCTGTGGCAGAGCAGTACCATTGTTGTGGAAAGTATTAGAGCACAAGAGTGCAGCTGTCGCTTTTGAGGAATATCAACCGTTATTGCGCCAGGCCCGTTGGTTATTGCGGCAGCATCCAGATGTCATGGTGTTAGCAGATCGTGGGTTTGCGAACCATCAACTGATGAGCTGGTTACAACAGAGCCATTGGCATTACTGTCTGCGTGTCCCTTGTGATGTCCTTCTCCATGGTCCACGTCAATGTCCAAGAGAAGTCCGACAATTGTGGCCATCCAAAGGCGAAGCCCTCCTCTACCGCAATGTCGGTCTTTGGGAAGATGGCATCTATCGGTGCAATCTGGTGTTGGCTAATATCCGAGGAGTGAAAGAACCATGGGCGGTGATTACAGATGAATCACCCACGCTACAGACCTTGTGGCAATACGCTTTGAGGTTTCGGGTCGAAGAATTATTTCTCGATAGTAAGTCTGGAGTGTTTGAGCTAGAAGAGTCGAAAATTCGCTGTGCTGATGCATTAGAGAGGCTTTATCTGGTTGCTGCTGTGGCACTGCTGTCGAATGTCAATTACATAGTCCGAAAGTATTTTGATTTTCCTCCTGCTATTAGAGATTTGATTTGAAGCTTTGTCACTTGTACTTGAGATCGATGATCTTCTGCCTCGGTGATGGCCGAAGGCCGGTCGGAGACCATCGCGACAGAGAGCAAATGACAATTATCAATAAAACCACCATCAATAGAGATGCTTTCGAGTAAGCATCTCTATTGATGGTGGGGTAAAGGAGGTTTATTCTCGCTTGGGATTAGCTAGAAGTCTTTGGAGAATTGGCCGCGTTTTTAGCAGCTGCTTGTTTTCGAAAACTCTCAGCCTGCATCTCGAAAATGGTGGCATGGTGAATTAAGCGATCAATAGCAGCCACTGTCATCATCGAGTTGGGGAAGATCTTATCCCATTGGCTGAAAGGCTGATTAGCCGTGATGAGTAGGCTCTTTCGCTCATAGCGATGAGCAATCAGTTCGAATAGGACCGAGGTTTCAACATCAGACTTTTGAATATAGCCGAGGTCATCAATGATGAGCAGATCGTACCGGTCGAGCTTAGACAACAGGCTCTGCAATTCCAGTTGGAGTTTTGCCAGTTCCAGCTGTTGCACCAACGCTGTGGCCGTGACAAACTTCACCCGTTTCCCCAACTCAACAATAGAAGTCCCTAATGCAGAGCTGACATGTGTTTTCCCTGTTCCGCTTGGCCCAAATATCAAAATATTACTGCCCGACTCTAGCCAGTGAGTTGTTTGGGAAAACTCCATGATGGCTGCTGGATTGAGACTGGGAATATGGTCAAACTCAAAATTGGTCCAGGACTTGCCGTAGGGCAGCTGCGCTTCGGTTAGCGCGCGGGAGATCCGATTCTGTTCTCGACGGCTGGCTTCCCCTTGGGCTAAAGCCAATAGAAACTGGGCGTAGGACCAATTCTCCTGAGTCGCTTGATGCTCGATGCTCTGCCACTCGTCGAGGAAATGTCTTAACCGGAGCTGCTTGAGCGTCATCATCAAATTGTCGTATGGATTGTCCGGTGCTGCATTGGAGGAGTTGGTCATAGTCGGAGAGAGCGTGCTGTTGTGAAATGATGTCAGGATATTGCTCAGTCGAGAGCTTGAACTCAAAGGCTTGTTTTAATCTACTCAAGGTCAGGGTGGACTGTTCCAGTTGGGTTTGTAGATAGTCAGCTACCTGGGATTCTTGATCCTGAGTTGCAGCAATGTAGAGGGCTTCTGTCATCAAACGGGCAGCCTGGTCCCGCTCAAAGTCAGCTTTGAGGGATTCCCATAGCTGATGCCATTGAAGATTGGGCAGTAAGTCTGCTTGCCATTGGCAGTAGAGAAACGCATGGGGCTTTCTCCTGAGACTTTCTGCCACATGCTTGTAATCGATACTACGAGCCCGTCTCTTCTTCCCAGAGCCATGGACATGGACCCGCGCCAATTCCACTACGGGAGTGGTGCCTAAGAAACCGACAAGGCGGTCATGGTATAGGTGCAGTTTCAACCGATGACCAATTAAGCGAGAGGGGACTGTGTACAGGACACAGCGGACGGCAATCGTGCTGTTGCAGCTGACTTTAGCGCTGCGGATTTCATAATCAGGGGTGCGATATTTGGGCAAAGGTTGTAATGTGGGGAGCTCCAGTGCAAACTTCTTTTGACACTTGGCATTCAGCTTAGCGATGACTTGCTCGATGAACTGTTGATACTCAGCTACGGATTCGAAGTCAAAGCTGCCTCGACGATACAGGGCCTGGCATAATCGCCGCTTGAAATAGCCATGGGAGCCTCTCGATGCCGCCATTCTCATGAGAGACGCCCAGATTGTTGCGGGTCGGCTCCATCCGGTAATGGTCACACAGAGTGGAATACAACTGAGTCAGCTGGGGGTTACGACCGCCGGTATTGCGATAGGCGGCACTCAGACTATCGGTACGGTGGGTCTTAGGAACACCACCACAGGCAGATAAGGCATTTTGTAGTCCTTGAGATAAGCCGATAAAACTCTCTCCGCCTTGAATCACCTGCACGTACTGCCAGCCGCTATAACTCAGTCGATAGTGATACAAGATATGGTGAAAGGTTTCACCCTGAACCGTCACACTGAAACCTTTGAGCTGGGTGAAGTCTGACTGTCCCATCTCTCCAGGATGATGTTGAATTTTGAACATCACTTCTTTGGGCTTGCCATGAGCTGCCTTCCATTTAGCGGTTCGGCGTTGCACGGTTCTGATCTTGTCATCATATTGCCCAGGATGGTCCTCTTGTAAGGTCTCAAATAGAGTAGTCGCTTCTAATCGAGGCTCACGCTCTAACATCGGCTCAAGTTCTAATTCCCATAATCCATCCAGCGGATCTTCACGGGTTTTCCAGTCATGAGGGCGGCCTCGTTGGGGACGATGGGTGCCACTATCAATACGACGGGCAGTGCGGGTTGAGATCCCTGCTTTGGCAGCTGCAGTGTCTTGGGAAGAGCCGGATTGTTTTGTTTTCATATAAAGCTGTACCTGTTGAGGTTTAATAGGAGCTGGCACTAGAGGTCCCTAATCGTCTTAGGTGTACAAACCCTAGTGTCTTTCCTGTATGGAGTTATAAAAAAAGTGAAAAGGTATAGATGCTCTCTGAACTGATTTGAGATCTCTTGTGTTTTGAGAATGAGATCCTGATTTCTAGAGAGGTCTACGTAATTGTCAGGCGGTCATGTATTCGGTCTATGCAATTGTCGCCTATCAGGCACTGCTATTCAGCACGACTCAAGGAATGGCTGTTCACATTAAAGGGCTGCGCCAACAGGTTGATCCACATTGGCGGCGAGGCATTAGTTATCTCAAAATTGGATTGCGATGGCTCAAGGGGGTAGTCCATAAAGGACGGGAGTTGTTGATGCCAGTCCCCTTGCTCTGCCATGATCCACAACCGTGTTTTGCGTCTAAAAAAGCTCAAAAGAAACACTACAACAAAATCTGGTTCTCTCGCATCCGCTCTTTACAGTGCAAGGCTTTATGAGCAGGGGAAGGCGAAGATCTGTCAGGCAGTCAGGGATAAACGACTCTAAATCACCCAACACTAATTCAATTGCTATCGAAATATATTAACGGATCGTCTAGTTTCAAGAAACTTGTGACTTAACTTGACTTAATAATAGACTTACGATTCTCTGGATTGCTTGTTGCTTATGGGTTTAAATGCTTTCATGGCGTTATACTGTTGTCTATCGCTAGCTCTGAATGCCGCCCCAAAAGCCCTCAAACGAATCTTCTGAATCGACTATCCAGTCAATCGAGATATCTAATATTCGTATGGATGGCGGGACTCAGCCTCGCTCTCAGCTATTTAAAGAGGTGGTTGCTGAATATGCTGAGGATATGAAACAAGGGGCCAATTTTCCCCCTGTCACTATTTACTATGACGGAGAAGAATACTGGCTAGCAGATGGCTTTCATAGAGTCCGGGCTAAAGAAGCTATAGAGGCAACAGAAGTCACTGCTGAAGTCCATCTCGGGACACAACGAGATGCTGTTTTATATGCTGTCGGCGCTAACGCAGCACATGGATTAAGGAGGACAAATGCCGATAAACGCCGATCTGTAGAAAGACTATTGCGCGACCATGAGTGGAGTTTATGGAGTGACAATGCAATCTCTAAGAAATGTGGTGTTAGCAATACATTTGTAGGAAAAATCCGTAACGAACTCATGCTCACTAACAACGACAACACTGCTACCCTTCGCAGAGGTATAGACAATCGATTAATAGACACCTCTAAGATTGGTGGTAAATCTCTTCAAGATACAAAAGACACTACTAAACGACAACGAAAGAAGAAGCAGGCCAGCAAAATTACCTCACCCACGCCTCTCGTTCAATCTAAGGAGGTTGTAAGAGGTGATACCTGGAAGTTGGGTAAATCTCACTATTTATTCTGTGGTGACTCATCTTCTAAGAAATTCCAAAAGCTCATACCCTCTGAGATTGGCCTTTTCATGATTTTTATTGACACAAAAGAGCATTGGCCGCAATTCCTCCCAGAAAACACAATGAATGCTTTCTGTTTTTATTCTTCCTATGGAGAAGACATAGACCTAAGAAATTTACGACAAATTATTGAGAATTGCCTTGCTACTACAACAGACGCTGATGACACTGTTATTATGATTAACCTTCCAGATCCTTCTTTGTTTATTTTAATGGAGAGTCTATATTGCCCCTGCTACTGTGCGGAGCCAGATCCTCAGCGCTGTACAGATGCTCTTACAGCTTGGGCTGCAATCAACCAGCCAGTGAAAAAACTATGAATTGGATGAAATCTATATATCTTCGAAATTTAAGATCACCTTACTGTGTCATTGGGAAAAAATCTTGCTTGTGGCAAATCCTGATTTTTCAATCACTTTTAATTAAGATCATAAGTCTTTCATGTTCAAACCCTTTGAGTTTGTTGCAAAATAATGATTATTGTATCTGGCTATTGATATTTCGCTTGAGGAGCGTGAAATTCAGTGTCTGCTTCTGATATACATCAAACAACACAAAAAGTGGACATCAGGGTGTATGACTTTAACCCTGATGAACTGGTTACACATTCCGATATGACAATTAGTCTAGATTGTCATGCTGATGTATTAGCTGCTGATAAGACAAGAGAACATCTCTCTTCAAAATCTCATCACTTACCAACTTTAAACTCTGAAGATCAAAATTTCTTCACCAATTTATTGATTGATGTTGCATTAGAACAATTTGTATCTTTAGATTTTCTGGATCAGTTGATCGACTTTTTGCTTGAAAGGACTGATCTATCAAGATTAATCATTCAACATCTTTACTTGCACTTACTTAAGGTTTATAAGTTTAAGATTGAAGAAGTTATTAAAGAGAAAGGTGTGAGTGCTCTAGATACCAATCTGACTCACATTCAGATTAATGCTGATATACCTCATGAATCTCAAGTACTACATTTGAATATTGATGAAATAACCGTTAAAAAGTACTTGAATGAATCACTTTCTGACTTTTTCACTCATGACTCATTTAAAGAGACCATCTCAAATACCTTTTGTAGAGAATTGTTGAATTTGGCTTTGCAGCAATTAGAGTCTGAATTTGGAAGTAAGGCTTTGCAAGAAATGCCTGCATCACAACTACAACAAAGAATTCTAAAATTTCTTAAGTCCATTAATGCTGGCCCTACTAGTGATCAAATAAGTTTAAGTGCTTCTTTTCATAGTCAGGGAATTTCGTCGATTTTAATTGAGCGGTTAAATTTACCTAGCTGCTCACTTGAAGATATGCATGCTTTATTAGGGCTTCGACGTTCGCCACTGCCTAAAAGAAAAGCCCGAGTGGAACTACCTGCTGTAACTGCTTTGCCTACTTCGATCCCCATTGCTAGCAGTATAAAGGCACAGCTTCGCCCCGATCTATGGCGGCAAGATGAGAATGCGAATGCAAAATTTCAGTATCGTAGCTTATCTAATCCAGGTAACTATATCGAACATTACATTACATCTCCAGGGGATATTGCCCTGTTACCCTGGGAAGCTGCGGAACAGATAATTGATATTTTTGGGTTTGATACCGTTAAACTTCAGCTTATTTTTGCTGCGAAAACAATGGAGCAAAAAGAGCCTTGGAATAGTTCATTCACCATTAATGCGACGGATATAATAAAGCTTCTCGGATGGGATAAGAATCACAATACTGCGCTACCAGAAAAGAGAATTGCCGTTGCTAGCACAGCCTATGCACTTTCTTGCTTATTGGTAAGGTCAGTATGGATAGAGGGTAGGGGTAAAAATAAAATCGATGCTAGTACTCCTACAGGAAGGATGTGGGACGTTTTGATTGAGCCTACGGGACAGTTTGACTTTGTGACGAAGAAAATTGAAAAGCCAGAAGAGGTGTTTATTACCGTTTCTCCGGGCTTGTGGACAATGAATTTTCTTAATCGGGCTGGTCTTAAAGCACAAGAAGCACTATACCAATTTGGCTACCTTGCTAAAGATATTTTACAAATCGATCCATACCATAATGAAATGGCTCTGCGATTAGCCATCCAACTTACGCTTGATTCTCGTATTAGAGCTAGAAATGAGAATCCATATGACTATACCGTGGGAAAACTTCTTGAGGAAGTAATTCCACTTTCAGAAATAGAAGCGGCACGAAATCTAAAAAGCAAGGCAAGAGATCTGAGAAAACGGTGGGATAAATCCTTGAAAATGCTTAATAAATTAGGATGGCTTTTACAGTTTGATCCTGACTCGTACCCAAGCTGGTTACAACCTGATAGTGAGACTCCGAAACCGAAGGATTGGCGAAAGGTCAAAATAATGGATCGATTGCTTGATGCAAAGTTGACAATTAGTCCACCAAATCCTATCCCTGAGCTCCTAACCAAACTAGGCTCACCTAAGAAAATGACTCTTGTGGTTAGCCGTTTCCAGGAAGTTGATATTGCACCAAGGAGCTTACTTAATGCTCGAAAAGCTAAAGGACTCAGTCGGAAGCAGCTGGCAGGGTTTATTGATGTGAGCCCTGACTATATCGGCAAGATGGAGAGAGGTGATCGTCCTATTACTCTTGAGATTGCTGAAAAGCTTAAGCGTATATTGGCTTTTTGAAGTGCATTATTGGTTGAGACAATTCAAGACAATTTTCTCCCTATCTCTACACCTACTATCCCAACCACATTTATCAAATATAAAGCGAAGTAATAAGTTAAGTTGAGACAATCTTCTTCTTGTTCCAATACCTCTGAAGTAAATGGTTGTATAAATCTCAATCGAGGTTGGAATAGTCTTAGATAAGCTTCACGGCATTACAGTAGGTAATCCTTGTAAAGCAATGGTGAAGTAGACTTTTTTATCCTTCGATCGATTCATAGAGTATCTTTATCAGCGTGTAAGCCATTGTTGAGACAAACGGAGACAAAACTCTCCGTATAGATGCACCTTGTTGATATAAGCCTTTATATATAACTAAAAAAGCCTATTGAGACAAACGGAGACAAAACTCTCCGTATAGATGCACCTTGTTGATATAAGCCTTTATATATAACTAAAAAGCCTATTGAGACAAACGGAGACAAAACTCTCCGTATAGATGCACCTTGTTGATATAAGCCTTTATATATAACTAAAAAGCCTATTGAGACAAACGGAGACAAAACTCTCCGTATAGATGCACTTTAGACTAATAACCTTAACATCCGTATTACAGCACTTGAGAGTATTGTTGTATCAATAAAAAAAAATTGCATAATTTTGCACATAAGCGATGCTGGGTAGTTATTTAAGGCAAAGACAAAATTCTCCGTTTCTATGTACTAAGTTCTCCGTATGTCTACACTAAACTCTCCGTATCCATACACTAAGTTTTGTAAAAACCCTTTCTACTACTGCTTTGTAGCTTCCTAAGACAACCTAATTATTTAAAATAATTTAAATGCAGATATAAACAAGACAAAATTTTTTTCTGTGAAAATACCCCAATCCTAAATTTGGGAGTATTACAAAGACATGCTTAAGCGTCAACATGGCTCACCTTCCCATGTCTTTGGGTCTTCTATATCTCTACATCCCAGACGCTCTCAAAATGACCCATTACCAGTTGATCCGGTGGGTAAGCATTTGGCCACCCTTTTTCCCAACGGTTGGGACTGGATCTTTGCTTCAGCACCAACCCCAGGAGATCCAATCGATTGGGAAACAGTGAAGAAATTCCCCCTCTCCCCCGTGGAGTTGTGGTCACTGCATCAAGATCCAGAATGCCTAATCGGCATCAGACCCAGTGCCCAAACCCGTTGGTTAGTCCTCGACATCGACAAAGACAGTCGCTATCACCCAGCCAGCGATCCCCAGTGGCTCCCTCAGATACGCCATGCCCTAGAAGACATTGGTATTTGCCGCTCACTCCTTTGCCAAAGTAGCCACAGTAGTGGACTCCATCTATACCTCCCCCTCCCTGAAACCGTCAGCAGCTTTTGGCTGAGCAACTGCATCAAGCTCAACCTAGAAGCCATTGGCATCAAGTTCTATGGGGGGCAGTGCGAACTCTACCCCAACCCCAAACGGTATGTACCCAAAGGCAAAGGCTTTAGTCTCTTTGCCGCCTTCCGACTCCCCATGCAGCCTGGAAGCGGCTTCCATCCCCTCGACGCCGATCTAAATCCTTTACCCTGGTCCCTGGAACATTGGCTTGACGCCTTCGAGCTATGCGCCGATGGCCAGGACATGGGGCGTCTCCATCATGCGATCTCAGATGCACAACAGAACTTCAAAGTCCGTAAATCAGGCCATGCCAGCTCCCTCGCCACCTGGCAAGAGCGGATCCATGAAGAGAAAACCCAAGGCTGGACCGGCCCCGGCCAAACCAACGAGAAACTAAAGATCCTCGCCTGCGAAGCCCGTGTATTTATGGGCATGGACTCCGAAGACCAGATAGCAGAATACGTATGCCAAACTGCCCAGAACACCCCCGGCTTCTATGAGCATTGCCGCCACCAGCATGAGATAGATAGAAGAAGTCATGAAGTAGCGATCTGGGCCATGCGGTATTATTGGCCCACCGGCACAGCTCCATGTAGAGAAGCTAAATACCACGACAAGCAAGTCGCTCCCGCTGACTTCGGATACCACCAAAGCAAGCGAGAAGCCGCCCAGACTCGGATCAAAAAAGCAGTCTTAGAACTGAAGCGAGTCGATAAATTTCCCCCTGGAATTACCGCTCGTGCCCAAGCCATCTCAAAGCTAGCCCACTGTAGCCAGAAAACCTTATACAGACGGTCAAACAAGGAATTATGGCATCCACATCATTTAGTTGAAGAAACTCCTCAGAAATCCCCAGAACCCATACAGGAAGGGGAAATTACACAACAAGGGTCAAACAATCATTACCTTGTAAACCAGCGAAAGCTGGAACTACTGATATTAAAGGATCTTTTACAACTCTATATAAATGTAGGGTTTGTAATAACAACGATGAAGATCCAAGCCACCGTCACCCTGGCCCTCAAAGGCCAAAGGGTGGCGAAAGTGGCGCTTACAGATTCCGAAGTCCCAGATCAGGGGGGGGGGTTGGGGGGGAAATTCTAAGGTCGTTCCCATTCAAAATTGGGATCAGTTGAAACTCTCTTTACCACCGGGATTACAGAACAAAATTGGTAAAGCCAAGCAGCAACAGCGACGACAACAGGAAGTGGTACAGCTGCGCCAGCAGAGGAAGAAACAAAGAAGGCAATCCCCAGTTGAATCTGTGAGTTTGGTCCCAGAACCATCCCCACAAAACCTGAACTTAGAACAGCTTCCCTTGAAACTGCTTGAGACTCAGGAACCCACACAGGAAAGGATTGTACGTCAAAGTGAACAACAAGAATTTGATACTTGGTATCGAGCAGCTCAACGATGCAGGCTAGTCACTGACTACTCCTGGAGAGAAGGAGAGTACTGGGTACTGACAGAAGAACAGTGGCAACCCTATGCAGAAATAGCTGCCGTGTTCACCTTGAAATCGATGAATAGAATGTTTGGAATCTCTATGGATATCGAAAGTGAACGAGGTGACTAAAATTCTGGTTTTTTTCTTAAGAAAAACGATTTGGCTTTTGAACAAATCTTGGGAAAGAGCAACAGTATCCATATCAGCTAAAAGTCGGTTACGGCACCTTCCGTTACACAAATTTAAGTCGTTTGAACCTTGGGTGAATAATGGCTGAAAGCTAGGTATTGAAAGAAATAGGGTGATTGAACTAGTGTTGTCGGTGTAGCTGCTTTCGAGCTGTCTTTACAGATTGCAACAATTATTTTGACGTGAATCCGTGTTTGCCGTTATGGTGACCCCAAGTGAAATAAGTGATTATTCACCCGTCCAAATTTTTTTAGTTTTCTATTTCCACTATTGCCCACAAAAAAACAGCAAAGGTCTAGCCTTTGCACTGTCTGTTTTTAAAAAGTCGATTCTTACCAGGATTCTCTGACAGGATTCCTGTTCGTTTCTGTATTGCACAGAAATATTTCACTTAAAATAGCAAACCACGGCCTGTCCAATTACCACATCGATCAAGCCGTGATTCTCGCTCCCTGACAGGAGTTATCACTATGGTATCCACAAACCCTGAATTGGGTAAGCCCCTTGGTACTGATCAAGGGACTCAACTCTATGTCCAGTCCAGTTCTCCAGGGATTAACGAGAACTGCCTAGATATTTATCTACAATTAGCGGTCATCGCTCAGAGCTTTATACCTGATATCACAACATTGGATACCTATGAGGCCCTGTATCAGCTTGGTTGTGATGATCCTCAGTTAAGCCGAGAGATTGATGAACATATTGCTTCTAGATTAAAGCAGAGTGCATATCACCCTGATGATCGTTTCAGATGTCTATTTCAAGGCCCCTATATTCAGTCTCAGATGCTACACCACCACCTTTCTAAAGAAGGTGCAGAACAAATTGTACGTAAATTGCTTGAAAAGCCACCAGTACAGAGACTATTTCAACCCCAAACTTTGCCTACTACTGCTGCGTAGTAGCCTCTGAATTTTGGGCACCTGCCCTCTTCTCTAATAGTTTGATTAAATCAATCTTTCAACATTCACGCCACACAGGAGTTGAAGAATGCAATTTGCGATGGCAGAAATTGGCGATACTCATCTTTTAGTTAATGCAGATGGAACGCCCATCTCGCACAAGGATAGTGATACTCCTATCTTTCATATACTCCCCAGGCTCTTCAATCCTTTTTCATAATATTGGCTTGGAGAGCATCAGGTTAAGCAAGGTAGAGATATTCCTGCCCGGATCTAAGGAAGCCCTTTCCGTCTTACCAGAGAAAGTGGTGATCCGACGCCCCTATCCGAATGTGACCATGTGTGTTGCTGGAACTTCAGATAGAAAGATGGGTTGGTCTATTCCCCTGGAAATGGATACCCTTCCTCAGTGGTTGAGACTGGAATGGCTTATCCAGCTTCCGGTTGATTGTGAACACAGTCTGATGACTATTCACCATCAATTTAAGCTGGACTTCAACCTCACCCAGCAAGGTCATGTCTTTTCAATGGATCAAACCAGCACTTTTTATGATCCGAATGCACGGGCCGTCAGCTTTTTAGATCTAGATCATATAGAAGAGAGCTTTACGAAGGGTGATGAATCCTTTAAGCCCTATGTATTGGACGAATCATGTGGTTTTGGTTTTGCTTATTTTCAGACCCTAAACCTGAATTCTTGTGCTTGGTCAGACCTGATTTGCGATCAGATTGAGGACATGGCATTAGAGCGGGATATTGAACCCGCTACTCAGTTCACTACTTATATAGAAGAACACCATAACAATGCCTGTTGTGAGATCCTGGCAGCAGATTTCTATAACGCCATCAGACTGGCAAGAGAGGTCATTGTCCCTGAACAGGCCACCTACTTCAACGACTCTGAAAAACACCCTGCCATCAAACTTATCTGCCAATGGTGGAACGATCTTGCCCCAGACCCTGCGACTCGGATAGCTGCCCAGATCCAAATCGACGTAAGGATTGCGGATGACAATCAGTATTGGAGTGGCATGGATGAAAAGCCCCCTTGGCCGATCGATGGAGAATGGCGGGCGAAATCTAGAAATGCCTGTGCCCGGTGGGATGAATTTGTCTTAATTGAATTCGCCCAGTCTAAAGCTGCCAATTTCTATAATGCTCACTCATTTCAGGTATTCAACGTTGCGGGCCAAGACTTTTGGAGTGGCGATGGCGTTGCTGGTGAAGAAGCCCAAACTTGGGACTTTGCTCGGGAAGGATTAGAAGCTCTGAGGTCTTTCCCCGAACGCTTTCCCGTTGCCTGGGAAAAGCTGAAAGCTGCACTTTAAGAATCCGACTGCATAAAGTCCACTCTCTTCAACCTTGCACGGAGGATGAGCCATGACTGATAAGAACTCTTCAGAAAATATTTTTAAGCTGAACCAAATTCCGAGTCACACCCAGATATTGGGCGAAACGGGCGGTGGCAAGTCAGTTCTTGTAGCCTCAAAACTGCTCGATGAACGTTCCAAAACGCCTAGCCACCTAAAGATTAACTTCCATCCCAAACCCTCTTACTAATTGCAGTCACCTTCTTCAGGAGGTTGGACCTATGACCGCTACGATTGCTAATTCTGCTTCAGACGGTATCTTTTTACCCGAATACCTTGCTCAGTTCTTGGGCCGCTTCCCCATCCCCGACCCAGAGCAAGAGTTGGAGCTGATCCAAAAAGCTAAACGAGGACATGAAAACTCTCTGTCATGCCTGATGCTGGGGCATATTCGTTTAGTGTCCAAACTTGCCAATCGATATGCCCCGACCCTTGAGGACGGTCAAGACCTCTTGCAAGAAGGGATGATGGGCATTCGTCGTGCAGTTGAGAAATTTGACCCTACCAAAGGATATAAATTCTCTACCTATGCGCGGGGCTGGATTCGCGGATATATCCGTAGATTTTGCTATAAAAACAGACCCAAGCAACTGAGATTACCTGAGAAGAAACAGATTCATCTAGATAAGGTATATGAATTCCAAAATCAGTTTCCTGATGCCAGCCTGGAAGAGATTGCCCAAAAAACCAATCTAAAGCTGGAATATATCGAAGATTTACTCTATTGGGGCCGTTCATTCCAAGAAATCACAGACTGGTATGAGTTTACGATTGATGATGCGTCTTTTTATGCAGATGACGATGAGTCTTTTGATTTCGAGATTGAACCTAAGACAAAGACAAATCTCGTCCTAATCCAAGCACCTCCACTTTTTATCCCACCGAAATATCAAATCCCTGTCCATCTCCTCAAGCAGTGGTTCCGGGTTGGCATGGCGCAGTTCGTAAATGCAGCCAAAGGCCAAGTGAAAGCCGCTCGACTGGGATTTTCCCAATGTTTCAGCAGCTACTCTCAACCAACCGCACCAGAAGCAGACCAAGAGCGAGTAAACCTCAGCACTTGGCCTGCTTCTCTTTCCTTCTGCTACGGAAACAGCACTACTCCTTCTGCTTATTCCCAGCATCTTCCCCAAACTCCCCCCGCTACAGAGTCTCTTCCTGCCAAAGCCGTCAACTTAGTCAAAGGAGCCGTTGCCCATGCTCAGAAATCTCTTTTGGTTCTTCGTGGGTGTCGCAGTGACGGGCCTACTGATCGACCGAGGCATCAATCTCCCTCAGCGGATCAGCAATGCCGTGGACTGGGAGAGCCTGGAACGTCTGGGGGAGGACATCTGGGATTCGGCCAAGCAGTAACCCGATTTATCTACAGACCATTAGCAACGATATCTCAAAGCATTCGAGGATTTCCATCACGGGCTGGCCCTGACTCCAGCCAACAACCACAACGAGGGGCTGTCTTTGATAGCAATCCCCCTCCCCAGCAGACAAACTTGCCAAGGACAACCACTATGTACAAGACTATTGCCGCCATGATCGCGGCCTGGTTGGGGCTGCTCATCTCCCCAGCCACAGCGGAAACCATCAAGATTGCTCCCGGTCATGGTCACTTGATTGACCTCACCTCCAGCGGGTGCCGAGTCTCTAAAGCCTATATGGGCACTAGGGGCATCTTTGACCTGAGCTTGGATCAGCCCCAACCCCAGACCCAAAAGATTTACCTGACCTGGAAACCCAACGCCCAGGTGAAATCGACCAACTTGATTCTAGATTTAGTGGGCTGCATGATAGGCGACAATTGCATAGACCGAATACATGACCGCCTGACAATTACGTAGACCTCTCTAGAAATCAGGATCTCATTCTCAAAACACAAGAGATCTCAAATCAGTTCAGAGAGCATCTATACCTTTTCACTTTTTTATAACTCCATACAGGAAAGACACTAGGGTTTGTACACCTAAGACGATTAGGGACCTCTAGTGCCAGCTCCTATTAAACCTCAACAGGTACAGCTTTATATGAAAACAAAACAATCCGGCTCTTCCCAAGACACTGCAGCTGCCAAAGCAGGGATCTCAACCCGCACTGCCCGTCGTATTGATAGTGGCACCCATCGTCCCCAACGAGGCCGCCCTCATGACTGGAAAACCCGTGAAGATCCGCTGGATGGATTATGGGAATTAGAACTTGAGCCGATGTTAGAGCGTGAGCCTCGATTAGAAGCGACTACTCTATTTGAGACCTTACAAGAGGACCATCCTGGGCAATATGATGACAAGATCAGAACCGTGCAACGCCGAACCGCTAAATGGAAGGCAGCTCATGGCAAGCCCAAAGAAGTGATGTTCAAAATTCAACATCATCCTGGAGAGATGGGACAGTCAGACTTCACCCAGCTCAAAGGTTTCAGTGTGACGGTTCAGGGTGAAACCTTTCACCATATCTTGTATCACTATCGACTGAGTTATAGCGGCTGGCAGTACGTGCAGGTGATTCAAGGCGGAGAGAGTTTTATCGGCTTATCTCAAGGACTACAAAATGCCTTATCTGCCTGTGGTGGTGTTCCTAAGACCCACCGTACCGATAGTCTGAGTGCCGCCTATCGCAATACCGGCGGTCGTAACCCCCCAGCTGACTCAGTTGTATTCCACTCTGTGTGACCATTACCGGATGGAGCCGACCCGCAACAATCTGGGCGTCTCTCATGAGAATGGCGGCATCGAGAGCCTCCCATGGCTATTTCAAGCGGCGATTATGCCAGGCCCTGTATCGTCGAGGCAGCTTTGACTTCGAATCCGTAGCTGAGTATCAACAGTTCATCGAGCAAGTCATCGCTAAGCTGAATGCCAAGTGTCAAAAGAAGTTTGCACTGGAGCTCCCCACATTACAACCTTTGCCCAAATATCGCACCCCTGATTATGAAATCCGCAGCGCTAAAGTCAGCTGCAACAGCACGATTGCCGTCCGCTGTGTCCTGTACACAGTCCCCTCTCGCTTAACTGGTCATCGGTTGAAACTGCACCTATACCATGACCGCCTTGTCGGTTTCTTAGGCACCACTCCCGTAGTGGAATTGGCGCGGGTCCATGTCCATGGCTCTGGGAAGAAGAGACGGGCTCGTAGTATCGATTACAAGCATGTGGCAGAAAGTCTCAGGAGAAAGCCCCATGCGTTTCTCTACTGCCAATGGCAAGCAGACTTACTGCCCAATCTTCAATGGCATCAGCTATGGGAATCCCTCAAAGCTGACTTTGAGCGGGACCAGGCTGCCCGTTTGATGACAGAAGCCCTCTACATTGCTGCAACTCAGGATCAAGAATCCCAGGTAGCTGACTATCTACAAACCCAACTGGAACAGTCCACCCTGACCTTGAGTAGATTAAAACAAGCCTTTGAGTTCAAGCTCTCGACTGAGCAATATCCTGACGTCATTTCACAACAGCACGCTCTCTCCGACTATGACCAACTCCTCCAATGCAGCACCGGACAATCCATACGACAATTTGATGATGACGCTCAAGCAGCTCCGGTTAAGACATTTCCTCGACGAGTGGCAGAGCATCGAGCATCAAGCGACTCAGGAGAATTGGTCCTACGCCCAGTTTCTATTGGCTTTAGCCCAAGGGGAAGCCAGCCGTCGAGAACAGAATCGGATCTCCCGCGCGCTAACCGAAGCGCAGCTGCCCTACGGCAAGTCCTGGACCAATTTTGAGTTTGACCATATTCCCAGTCTCAATCCAGCAGCCATCATGGAGTTTTCCCAAACAACTCACTGGCTAGAGTCGGGCAGTAATATTTTGATATTTGGGCCAAGCGGAACAGGGAAAACACATGTCAGCTCTGCATTAGGGACTTCTATTGTTGAGTTGGGGAAACGGGTGAAGTTTGTCACGGCCACAGCGTTGGTGCAACAGCTGGAACTGGCAAAACTCCAACTGGAATTGCAGAGCCTGTTGTCTAAGCTCGACCGGTACGATCTGCTCATCATTGATGACCTCGGCTATATTCAAAAGTCTGATGTTGAAACCTCGGTCCTATTCGAACTGATTGCTCATCGCTATGAGCGAAAGAGCCTACTCATCACGGCTAATCAGCCTTTCAGCCAATGGGATAAGATCTTCCCCAACTCGATGATGACAGTGGCTGCTATTGATCGCTTAATTCACCATGCCACCATTTTCGAGATGCAGGCTGAGAGTTTTCGAAAACAAGCAGCTGCTAAAAACGCGGCCAATTCTCCAAAGACTTCTAGCTAATCCCAAGCGAGAATAAACCTCCTTTACCCCACCATCAATAGAGATGCTTACTCGAAAGCATCTCTATTGATGGTGGTTTTATTGATAATTGTCATTTGCTCTCTGTCGCGATGGTCTCCGACCGGCCTTCGGCCATCACCGAGGCAGAAGATCATCGATCTCAAGTACAAGTGACAAAGCTTCAAATCAAATCTCTAATAGCAGGAGGAAAATCAAAATACTTTCGGACTATGTAATTGACATTCGACAGCTGCAACCGCTCCTCAATGGAGTTAACCCTCAATCGGTCTGACAGTGCCCCCAGGACTGCCATCACTCGGATTGGAGCGCCCACCCCCATTGCTCACACCCCTGAGCAATCGCGAGTTCTCACAGGTCGCCAGGGTCAGCCCCCCTGTGAGAACTCGCTTCCCTCAACCCGTGGCATCAGGTCAACAACCTTTGACCTTGAAGCCCCAGGCCGAGACACGTCCTGAGCCGAAGACCGTTAAACCTACTCCTGTGCGGCGCATTCGTCTCACACCGAAGGCAAAGCCCGTCCCCGTGGCTAAACGAAACGTGTCCGATAGTAGCATCACTCCACAGACTCTTTTGAAGGGGCTAAACGTCGCTAGAGCGTCAGGAAACAAGACATATCGCTATCGCTCGGAGATGCACTGGCGAGTCAACGGCATGATTCGCCAGATGCGTTGGGGGAAGTCTTCTGAAGACGCAGCAAAGCTAGCCAATGTATCCCCTGACCAGCTCCAGACCTTGATTGATTACGCCCAGCAATAACACCTTTTCCCAATGACCCATCAGAGGCAATTGCCATGAGACTCCTTAGAACCTGTTATCACCGCCTTGATCGCTTTCCTTGGTGGTCAAGCCAACTCTTCCTCGTCAGCATCGGGATGGGGGTGGGCTTACCTGGCATTGTTTGGGCAGGCATTATTCAGTTTTTGATGCTGCTATCGGGACTGCTGTGGAAGCGATTAGCGGGGTCACCCCCAGTGCATTATCTGCTAGGTGCCTGGGCCTTTATTCTCAGCATCCTCATCCATAACTCTGCCTTTGCCCAGAACATCACCATCACCGAAGTGGCCTGTGTCGAGATTGGCCCCATTAAAGGTGCAGCCTCCACCATCAAACAATTACTGGGACAAGTCACCGTCGGGTCCATCAACTTCGCGGGGATGACCTGTGTGATCATCGGGGCCATCGTTGCCTTTGTATTCGTGACTGCCGTGGCCTATGGAGGCAACGCTATTTTCCAGCATAACCATAACGGCACGGGGTATCACGAGATGCTGCGGCCTTGGATCGCCATCTTGATCTTTGCTGCCTTTCTAACGATGGCAGCATTCATGTTCTTTGGCGTATAGGAGAGAGAGTTATGAATCGAGACATGCTCAACGAGGGAGATGTCAACACCATCATGGGCACCAACGTTTTGTTTGGAGGCGTCCATCCCATCGTTCTCCTTGCGGGAGCGATGTTGTTCTTTCTGATGACCCCCATCATCTTCAAGAACCTATTTATCGGCATCCCCCTATTCATGCTGGCGTTTGTGCTGATGTTTCTGTTTTTAGGGAATAACCCCCCACAGAAATTGCAACGCCGCACCGTCCCCAAGCAATACCGTTCCGGTCATCCCACTCTAGAGTATGACCGGGCGGGCCTGCCCAAAATGGAGCTGCCCTCTGTGAAAACCAACTACAACTTTATCGAATCAAACTACAAATCCTTCAAGAGCTTTGGGCAGATGGCCTATGAAGGTCTAGACATTGGCTACTACCTGCTGCAACGGGGAAGCGAGAGCTGATGTTCATCTTTGCGTTTCGAGTCAAGAAAGGCCAGGAGCCAACCCTCACAGATGACATGGCATGGAGTGGTCTCAAAGGGGGCACTGCTGCGGTCACAGGGGCGACAGGGATTGATTTTAAGTCCTATTGGCACATCCATCGGAGTGCGGATGAGCCAATGGTGCAGTTGGCTGATGAGTACGAGACCAGTAATGACCCCCCTCTCCCAAGCTTTAACCCAGAGTGCAGCAGAAAACCTAGACCGCTTGGAAAGCGAGGGGCGACTCGTCAAAAGTGACCTGATCTACTTCGCCAAGTACCGGATGATTTTGGGGGCTGACTTTGAGATTAACCAAGGCTGGATGGATGCGATTGCTGAGAAAGTGACCCTCGTCCTGTCCACCCTCAAAGATGACAACTTCGACTCCCTACCGGGATGGGGAAAAGCCATTCGCCAAGCCTATGTGCGGGGCTATCGTCGGGCCTTGATTGCCCTCACCGCCTCTGATGGCTTCGGCTTAGACGTGGAAACCTTGGGGGTTCAGGAGATCATGGATATCCCCTATCAAGCTACGGTGTACACACAAGTCTGAATTAGACTGTAGTGAAGTCGTATAGAGCATCCTCATAGATATGGAAAATCCTATTTTGGTGCACGAAGAACTGATTAATGGAACTACCTTTGGCGACCTTCGTTTGCTCAAAAGGGGGCTTCATTATTCGATGCCATTCATCACCATCAGAGCGTAAGCATCCGTCAAATCAGCCAAGGTCGCGCAGAGCAAGTGGGCTTCTATCGCTTCTTAGAGAATGAAAACGTGTCCATATCTGAGTTGGTCAAAAGCCTCTGTGACCACTGCCAGCAACAAGTCAAAGGACGACACGTTTTAGCCGTCAGTGATACAAGTGAGGTCAACTTACAATCTCATTCAGGACGCTTAAAGCTAGAAGAGTTGGGTGTTGTCGGCAATGATCGCGATGTGGGCTTTTTTTATTCACCCGACTCTCGCCTTAGATGCAGGGGACTGGTTTCCCGTTAGGATTGAGTGCACTTCAACTGTGGACTCGGGACCCGAATCGTCCAACCGTCAAAGATAGAGGAGGATATCAAAACCTGCCGATTGAGGAGAAAGAATCCTTCAAATGGTTAGCATCTGCTGAGCGAAGTCAACACTGTCTGAAGACAGGAGGGGCTAGCCTGGTCACTCATATCGGTGACCGAGAATCGGACTTATATGAAGAGTGGGCAACGGTTCCCGATGCATTCAATCATCTCCTAGTCAGGGTTCGTCAAGACCGTCGTCTGCTAGGTCAATCCAAATCACTCTATGGATATCTCAAATCACGGTGGGGGATTGGATTTACCACGATTACGATTGAGTACGAATCCCGTACTCAGCGGATGGCTAGAGATGCAAAGCTACTGATCCGCTGTGCTCCAGTCAAAATTCAACGACCTGAACATTTGAAGGAATTGGACTATCCACCGAGTATTCAACTGTATGCCATCGAAGCGGTAGAACAGACAACGCCCAAAGGTCAGAACCCGATTCATTGGCGCTTATTGACCACTCACACGGTGGAATCCCTTGAGCAAGCGCTACAAATTCTGGAATGGTACAAATTCAGGTGGAGAATTGAGCGGCTTTTCGCGCAACTCAAGAAGACGGGGTTAGATCTTGAATCGACGCAACTCGAATCGGGTGAAGCAATTCAGCGCCTCACCGTCTTAGCCTTATCGGTTGCGATTGCGACATTGCAAATGGTGGAAGGACGAGACGAGCCACAATGGCCTGCATCTATCACTTTTACCGATGAACAGCAGCAATACCTGAAACAAATTGCCCCCACAGTCCAAGGTAAAACTACAAAGCTACAAAATCCTTATCCGATTAACTCCTTGGCCTGGGCAACTTGGATTGTTGCCCGCCTGGGTGGATGGAAGGGGTATCAGTCTCAAAGACCTCCAGGCACAGCAACGCTAACCCATGGCCTAAAACGGTTTGAGACGATGTTCTTTGCATGGGAAATAGCTCAAAACCGACTTATGTGTACACCGTAGCCTATCAAGCCTTACATCCTGGGGAGAGCGCCCCCCTCGGCCAATACATCCGCACGGATGACCATTCAGAGCAGCCTGAAGTCATTATCCAGGACTACGGAGATCATGACTTGGGAGCCATCTTTGAACCCTATCAAGGACTCCCCACCACTCCAGACTTCACCCGCTCCACGGTCTATATTCCCAGTACCGGGAAGCATTGGGCCTTTGTCCGTTTAGGTAAAGTGCGCCACTATCCCGTCGATGGTCAATCCGTCCCTCGGGGCTATCTGAAATTTTTTGTGGACTCGGCTAACCACCCCCCACCCCCATTCTGGGACTGCCAAGTGATTACGGAGCTAACGGAAGACCCCTCCGACATCGAGATCAACAACATGGACTTGGTGATGAAGAACTCCATGAAGCGGATTGCCAAGGGCCTGCAAGAGCAAAGCCCGGATGTCACCGCAGAGATGCGCTTGACGGAAGCCAAGGAACTGCAAGGGTTCATAAAAAGCGGCTGTCGTCCCTTTTGGGCTAGCTGCGGCATCTGGGTCTATCGGGATAGTAAGCAGGAAGTGATTGAAGCATGTAACGAGCTGATTGACCGACTCAAGACCGTACCCACCGAACTCGTCACCGAGCAGATAGAACAGTATTGGTTTCAGTCCTTCCCCTTTGAATGGAACAGCCTACTCACTAAACCCTTTGTCCAACGGCCCAAATACCTCAACTACCAGGCCGTGCCTCTGCTGCCCCAAGTGCAGATGCCGAAAATGGACGACAAAGGGCAGATGTTTTTGGGTCAGGAACTGCCCTGCCCCTTGTACCTCGATTTGCTCAACAAGTCCCCCAACCACACCGCCATCTTCGCCACCACGGGGAATGGAAAATCGGGAATCTTGTCGGGAATCTTGTTCAGCTACATCCTCAATCGCCGGGTCACCATCGTCTTTGAATACCCAAGGCCCAACGGTGAGAGTACCTATACAGATTTAGTCAACACCTTTAATCGGATTGGCGTGAGTGCGGCCTACCACAACGTCAAAGAGCATGTCATCAACATCCTAGAATTGCCCGATATGCGATGGGTGGATGCCCTGCCCAAACCCGGTGAACCGGGCTATAAATCCACCCTCGCCACGAGGGCAGACCTGTTTGAATCGGCCTTCAACAACCATCTCGCCATCCTGCAAGCGCTGGTCATGGGCACGACGGATGATCCGACCACAGAGTTAATGGTCAGCTCCTTCCTCTCCCGTTGCTATGAAGCCTTTCATCACATCCCTGAGATTCAGCACCGCTATCAGGTCGCCAGTGAAGCCGCCTTTGGCACCCCTGAATCTCAGCAGATGCCTATCTATGAAGAATTCGTCGGCTTTGCTGAGAACTGGTTTATCCAAGAAGTGATGCGTGAGGACATCTCCGACCTGGAGAAAAATACCATTGGCCTAATTCGTACCCAGCTTAAAGGCGTCCTGTCCAAAGCCCTAGGCCGCTCCATCAACGGCATCTCCAGCTTTGATAGCAACGTCCAATGCCTCGTTCTCGCCATGACCAACGTCAGCGACTCCATTGACTCCTTGATCTACTCAATGGTGGGCTTTAACCTGCTGCTCCGCAAGGCCATGAGTACATTAGGGTCTGCCCTAATTACCGATGAAGGCACCCGCATCTATAAATTTGCCTCCTATGCGCGGCAGGGGCAGCGCAAGAAAAATGAAGCTGTAATATGCTATGGAACTCCATTCTGTTAAAAGGGTTTCCCCATGGCTACAGGATTCAGCAAGCCGCCTTCCTCACCAGCTTCCACTGACTCATCCTCGTCACTCCTGCCTGCCAGTGATTGCGATCAGGCTTATCAACAGTTGTCCGAGTGTTTTGAAGATTTGCCTGATCCACGGGGAGGCCAAGGTGTCCAGCATCCGTTTGTCAGCATCGTCGTGATTGGACTATTGGCAAGTTTAGGTGGCGCACAAGGGTGGGAAGACATTGAAACCTATGGTCTAAGCCATCAAGATTGGTTGTCGAGTTTTCTGAGCCTACCGTCTGGGATGCCGACAGCAGACACCTATCGACGAGTGTTTGAGCGTATTTGCCCCTCCGCTTTTGAGCGGAGTTTCAATCACTGGTTGGATCAGGTAGTGACAACCCTCGGCGCTCAAGTGATACCGATTGACGGCAAACAACTCAGAGGTTCCTATGATCGCAATCAAGACCAATCCGCATTGCATCTGGTCAGTGCTTGGGCCAGTGAGTATCGGTTATTTCTAGGACAGGTCAAAGTTGCAGACAAGAGTAACGAAATTACCGCTATTCCAGCACTGCTAGAGCTATTAGACATTGCCGGGTGCATTATTACCATTGATGCAATGGGAACTCAGCACGAGATTGCCCGCCACATTCAAGCTAAAGAGGCTGACTATGTGCTGGCCCTCAAGGAGAATCATCCCACGCTGTTTGAGCAGGTTGAGCAATGGTTTGAAACGGCTGAAGCGAATGAGTTTAAGTGCATTGAGCACAGCTATGATGCGCGGGTGGAAGCAGGGCACCATCGTCGCGAGAAACGACAAGTTTGGGCCGTGTCCCTTCAACAGATGGGTCCTCTGTACAAGCAGGCGCAGTGGAAGGGCTTGCAAACCATCGTCAAGGTCGCTCGAACCCGTCACTTGTGGAACAAAACCACCTATGAGGTGATGTTTTATATCAGTTCTCTACCGCCAAATGCTCAGCAGTTGGGCAAAGCCATCCGCCAGCATTGGTCGATTGAGAACCAACTCCACTGGGTCTTAGACGTGACCTTTGGCGAAGATGCTAGCCGCATTCGCACAGGACATGCGCCGGAAAACATGGCCATCCTGAGACGCTGGAGCATCAACCTTCTCAATCAAGAAACGTCCTTTAAGAAAAGTACCCGTCAAAAACTAAAACGGGCGAGCATGGATGAAGCGTATATGCTCAAAGTTCTAGGCGCTTCTATTCCTTTACAGTCTAGCCTTTCAGAGGCTTGATTTTCTTGCGCTTACCCTGCTATGCGCGGCTGTCCGGTCGAGTGCCGTCTGAGGGCCGCAAGTGGGCCTGCAACTATATTGTTGCCGCCACAGAAGTGGAAACCATCTATCAATCCGTCGCCGGCAATGAAATCTTCACCAACCTGCAAAACATCTTTTGTGGGGGATTGCAGGATATCTCCATTAACCGCCTGTGCAACGATTTGGGATTTAGGCGAGAGATTTTAGAGAAATATGTGGGTAAAGGGATTTCCCATACCCGGCAAGAGAGCTACTGGTATTGGAAACGAGACAACCAGCATGTGGAGGTCAGCTTTAACCCCTCCAGCATGTTGATGGGCCTCGTCGCCACGGACAAAAAAGAAGTGGAATTGAGGGACCGCATTTTAGAGCATTATCCCCATGACCCGATTACAGGCTACCGCATCCACGGTGACCTCCTCGCCCGTGCCCACCGAGCGGGCCTATGCCCATCCACCATCACAGAGGAACAGTATGTACCCCTTCCCCCAGCGTCTGAAGAAGCCCCTGCTGATCGTGATTCTGTGGGTATCCGTTAACCCCCCGATTCATGCCCAGAGTTTTACCCAGCCAGATTATGACTACAGCAGTGTGATTAGCAACACCGCGAGTCAACCCGGTGACAGTCCTTACAACGTCGGGGATATCTATTCCAGCTCGGATAAGGGCAACGGTCAGCCCAAAGGACTGCTCGACCGCATCTTGAGCAAGAAAGCTCAAAAGAGCCTGTTCAAAGTGATTGAGCATGGGTCCAAAGCTCTTAAAGCCGCCAAGGTGGGCCGCAATGTCTACCGGGCCGTCACGGGTAAACGACTTCAGCCCGCCCTCAAAGGCGTCACCGATATCTTGGTGCTATATGGCATCATTGATCCCCCCAAGACTACCGCTCAAGGAGGCAGCTCCACGGATGGACGCCCCATCTATAAAGGGCCATCCTATGAAGATAATCCGTCTCGGTTGGACATCGAGCCGAATAGCCCTCGTGAAGTCTATGCCATCGCCCGTAATGTCCGGGCCATCGGTGAAGAGTTCCATGAGAAGCTGACCCAGATTGTCCTCAGTGACGAGGGCCAAGAACTGATTCAAGCAGAGGAAGCCACCGCTGCCCTCGCCCAAGAAGAGGCCATTGCCGCTCAAGACAGCATCACGGAAATCGTGGGGGTGAGTGAAGAACAAGCGAGTGCCAATGTCTCCGCTGCTGAAGAAATCCAAGTGCTCGGTGCCGAAGCTCAGGGAGATAAAAGCTCCCAAAGCATTTTGAAACGCCTCTCTCTCCAGCAAGCCTTTAGCTCCAGCATTGGTGCCCAGACCTCCCAGCAGCTCACCGGGCTGACGGCAGCATCGGCCCATCAGAACCGGAGCTTGGGAGCCATCGCCAGCCAGAACCTTGTACAGACGCGCAAATTGAGCAAGCTAGAACTCCTTCAGGCATCGGGGAACCAGCAGCGTACCCAGACCAATTTCATGTTAGAGGCATTGAAGAATGGAGAAGACCTTAAGCAGGATATCCAGGCCGCGAGTACCAAATACTCCTTCTTTACCCCGCAGATCCCTGGACTGGGTGAACCGGAATCAAAATAAGGTTCTGCTGTTAGCGTTCCTATTCGCCTTTGTCTGGGTGCTGTTGACTGCCCACCCTGCATGGGGCAAGGAATCGCTGAATTACAATGGCCTCGATTACCTCCAGAGAATCACGGAAAACATCACCAAAACCGCTGCCTGGTGGGATGACCTGTGGGACGACACCTTTAATCCTGACAATGCGGGGAATACCATCAACAACCGAGCCGTCATGGATGTCGTCCGGTATGTACTACTGGCGGGATTTATGACCTGGAGCTGGAAGATTGGTCGCAAGATCTTTGAGAAAGGGAGCGATATTGGCGACTGGGTGAAGTTCATCATCCCCGTGGTCTTAGTGTCCTTCTTCCTCGCCAACTCAGGACAAGCCATCTACTATACCGCTCATGGCATGAGGCAGATCGTCAATGCGGCCCCTGCTGTGGTCGCTAAGGCCCAAGTCGCAGGCTTTAATGTCCGTCTAGCCATTAACGATGCCCTGTTCTCCCAAGTCACCCGGACGGTCATTTCTCAAGAGGCGAAGAAATGCGCCCAACTCCATCCTCCAGGCGTCAATCTGACGGAAGAAGAAAAGACACAGCTGAGCCTCAAGAAATTGGGTCGAAGGCAGGACGTCAGTCGACAAGTGGGGCGAGAACTGACGGGGGAGGAGGTTGCGACAGTCTACAAACAAGCCTCCATGAATCAGCTCCAGTGCCTCCAGTCTTTAGATGTCTTTATCTTGGAACAGAAAAAGATTATTAAAGACGGTTGTCCCGACTGTAAGACCGCCCTGGAATTAACCGAGCGGAGTCAGGAAGCGGCTCAAGAAGCCATTAAAAGGAATATGGAGGGCCTCGCCGTCAAGGGCTTTGATATCGCCGCATCAGCCGCCTACAAAACGGCCCTATTCGCCATCAATCCAGGGTTAGCCCTAGCGGAGATGATTGCCCCGGACTGGCAGCAAGTCTTGACGGAAATCGCCATGATGATGGCCTGGATCTTTATCGCGAGTCAGGAATTGTCTCTACTGCTTGCGGCCTTACTTGGCCCCATCGCCTTTGCTTTGGGCACGATCCCCCACGGCCAGAACGCCATCGTGGAGTGGTTGCTGTTCTTCGCCCGCGTCCTGCTTGTGCGCCTCGCCTACGTCATCCTGATTGGGTTTGTGGCCGTGATGTTAGCGGGCGTGGCTGCGACCCCCTTAATCTTCCCCCTATTCTTCGGCATCTTTGCTCCCTACATCGCCTACAAAGCTGTGAACGATGGGGTGGGTTTAGCAGGAGATGCCTTCCGCTCCAAGGCTACTAGTGCCGCTACAGCGGGGGCAGGCATTGTGACGGGGGGGGACTGATTACCCTCAACAGCGTTATGCAGACCAGAGCGATGCGAAATCGTTAGGAGAAACCACCATGCTCACCAAAATCACCATCCCGAAAAACCCCCTGCAAGCCGTGGAGAAAGGCAAGTGGATGCCCTATCTAATCATCGGTTTAACGGTACTCAATACCGGCCTGCTCTTTCGAGTGGGCCTCAGCAGCAAGCAGGCTGCTCAACGAGAACTCTCCAATGTGTTTGTGCAGCTTCCCAACAACCAGACCGTGGAAGCGAAGTCCGTAGACAAACGACATCGGGAAACCTCCCATATCCAAGACTTTGCTCATAAGTGGGTGAGTGCGGCCTTCTCCTGGAGCAAGGGAGAGGGGAAGACCGAGGGCAAGATTGAGTACCCGGCCCAATTCTATGACGTGTCCTACGCCATTGACCTGTCTTACCGGGTGGGGTGGATGGAGTCGATCCACAAAAAAGTATGACCAGGACTTTCCCTTTCGCAACTACACCTCTGGCAATTGGGAAGCTCAAGTGCAGATTCTAGATCGGCAAAAAGACATCGTTGTCGAGCAACTCAAACCGGGACTGTGGAAAGTGACGGTGATTGCGACCCGACTCCATAACCGAGATAAAGAACGAGACTTCATCGAGCGGTTGAACCAAGAGCTGATCCTCAAATCCGTTGATTTTGTGAAAACCGAAGACCAAGACCAGACCCAGCTTGCCAAGTTGATGCGCGTGGGCCAGGAATATGGCCTGCAAATTGTTGAAATCCGAGACGTAAAGGTGACCTTATGAACACGACCCAAAAAGCCAAACATGCTAGAGATGTACTGCTCAAGCGCAAACCCGCCCCATCCGAGGGAACATCTAACGCGAAGCAGGATGACCCTAAAGAGACCCGTACACCAGCGGTATCCCTCGCTAACCTAGCGATGCCAGAGACGAAGACCACCGTCCCCAAGAACAAGCTGTATAAGCGGCTGTGGTTTCAGCTTTTGCTCCTCACCGTCGTGGGGACACCCTTTGCCTTACTCGCCACGGGGATGCTGTATGGGAGCGCCCCTCAACAGGCTGAGTCAAATCCTCAAAGTGAAGAGACGGGTTCTACGGTAGCTCAGAGTCAAGAAGAAGTACTCACCCAAGAGAATGCGGATCTGAAGGTGGAACTCGCGGCATTGCGGCAGTCCTTGGACGGTCAGCCCGTTTCTCCTGCTCAGAAGAAGGGGCCAAAGCCCGCAGCCGTTCCCCCGACCCCCAAGCCTCAAGGGAGACCTCCCAGTCCGACCCATCGAGTGACCCGACCGATTCGTTATCAAAGCGCCGTTCCTCGGACCCAGCCCAAGCCCCGAATCGTCTACAGAGATAGACCCGCACCCAAGACTCAACCCGTGGTTGCGGCTAGACCTCCAGCACCTAGACCACAACCTCAGCCCGTTGCTCAAGCTGCCCCCCCCAGCCTGCTAGTAACTTCAGCCTCAGCAAACAATCGGCTTTTGCCCCCTAAGCCCATCCACCCCAAGCCCGTCCGTCCGATTCAGGTTTCCACCTCTCACCCTGTCCGTAAACCGATAACCACGAAACCCATTGCTCAAAAGCCACCAGCCCCACCCCAAGGCGTTCTGGTCGCTTCCCTCACGGGTGACTTGCTGGAGGATAACCAAGTCGTCACGGATTCACCCACGGCCCTATACCCAGCAACCAGTAACCCATTGGGTAAAGGATTGATTGCTGCTGGCACCACGGCTAAGGCGAAGCTGGACAATCCCATTACCTGGATACCCCAGAACAGTGACGCGATCATCGGTCAGCGGTATCTATTAACCCTCAATGAAGACTTGGGGACAATGGCGAAGAAAGGTTCCAAAGTCATTGCTGAAGTGACTAGTGCCGAGGGTGACTTTTTTGAGTATGCAAGTCGTGGAAGTCAACCAACAGCCCATTGAGCATATGGATCTAACGGGTGAGTCACCAGAGTCCAGGAAGACCCCTGTTGCGGTTGTCCAGTACAAGCAGTCTCCGTACCTGCAAGCCAAGCTCAAAGGTCAGGGTGAAGGCTTTGGTAACAAACTACTCAGGGCGGGCCTGAATGTGGGGATTGACCAGCTCCGCTCCAGCAGTGTGGGAGATCGAGCCTCGTCTGTCGTCAATAGTCTAGCCCCTAGCCGTTCCTCCAGTGGTTCTAGGAATGGCCTCTATCACTTCAACAAGGAAGTTGAAATCTATTTTATGGAGGGCGTGTAATGAAAGGTTGTCTCGTCATCGTTCTGATCGTCTTAACGCCCTTCCTATTCCTTGCAGGCCCCATCGGTTGGATTTTGGGGGTTATCGCCTGGATTCTGCTGCTCAAAGACTCTGGAAATGATCAGTAAACCTCAATTCGTTGAGCTTTAGTTTTCCCTTCAAATATGGGTTCAGATAGCGGCTCCAATCGGGGTCGTTTTTCTTGAGCGGTACATTCTTACATCGCACCAAAGCCTTCCCCTTATGAAACAGAAATTACTTGCATTTTTCCTGGCTAGCCTGCCCACCTTGACGCAGATAGCCCCCGTCCTAGCCCAGCAGCAACAGACGGCTGCACTCAGCCCGGATACTCCAGTCAACTTACCGGGCCTCTACTATGACCCAGACCCTGGCCCTTCCCCGACATTCCAGCAGCTCACGAGTGCAGAGCAGGCAGGGTATGTTGAAATCCCACCTTTACCCAATGGGGTGCAGCTTCCCTATCAAATAGACAGAGCTTGGCCGCAGGGGGCAACACCAGACCAAATCCTCAAATTTGGAGACTTGCAGCAGAACCCTGTCACGGCTGGGTTTACCAAGCTCACCTTGAGAGATATTTCCGCTCAGCAAGGGACAAATATCGCTGGGGTGCCCATTGGAGATGTGCCCCTTGTCTATGGCTTAACGGTTGATGAAGTCGATAACCTCTACACCAAGCTCAACAATGGCGAGAAAGTCACCGTTGATGATGCCGCCCCTGCCATTCAAGCAGCATTAGGAGTGTTGCATGACCCGTCTCAAGCAGGGAAGCACCTTCAGCAAGCGGCATTGACCACGGGCCAGAAAGAGCTGATTACCAAGCTCAGTAGGGTTCCCGCTCTCAAAGGCATTCCTCTCCAAGACCTAGCGCGGGGTAACTGGCAGGGGGTAATCTCAAAGGCTGAGCAGATTGAGCTAGCGGGCATTGGCAAGAAGATTGGTCCCACCCTCAAGAAGCTGCCCGTCAATCAGATTGTCCCTCTCGTCGGTGATGTGATTAATGGCAACTGGCAACAAGTCCGACAGCGGGCACAAGCTTACGTTCTGGCAAAAGGGACAAATATTGCCGTCAAAGAAGTGATCAAGGCTGTCCCAGAACTGAAAGATTTACCCTTGGGCGCGGTTCCCGATCTCGTCAATCAGCCTGTAGAGCAAGCCTTACCTAAGATTGCAGACTTGGCGATTGAGGAAATACCTGGAGTAGAGGATGAGCTGATCAACTCCGTTCCGGGTCTGTCTGAGATTCCCGTCAACAAGCTGCCCTTTGACCTGGCCTTTAGCTTCCTTGCTGGAGACTTATTTGCGAGGTTTGATATCGCCTATAGCGGTGTAGAAGGGCCAGAGGAGCCATCCGTTCAACATGCCTTGTCGGGTGGCAGTGAAGACCAGAAATTTAAACCCATCAAATGCACCCTAGGCAAAACCAAAAACCAGAGAGCAGACAACTGTCCTCACTTTGAGATGCGGAAGTTTATTAGCTCTCCTCTCGCCCAAGTGACGGGGGATGATGATATTGAAGGTAAGCAATGGGTACAGGGGCACTCCAAGGGCAAGAACGGTCAAGGCGTGAAGGGTGGTAAGGGACTCATGAAGTGGGTGAATGGGGGTTGGGAACCCGCAGGCATCCATCCCTTTGGTACAGGTTCTCACACCAAGTTTGTGTTGAAGAATATTAAAGAATATCCTGATAAGCCCAGCACGGCGAGGCTGCATCTTGCTATCCAGTTCTGCTACTCCATCCCGATCCTGGGAGAGCAGTGTACCCCCCACTTCATTGTGATCCCCACACCGTTCACCGTCCGGGAAGGGGGCTTGTTCCTAGTGGCGAGTCGAAGAAGTCTGCCTGCTGAGATTGCCAAGTTCAGAGACCGGGCGTTGACGGCAGCGGGCCTCAATCAGGTGTACTGTGACCCCAATCAGCTTATTGCCGCGTCGGGCCAGAGTGATGTCTCTCCATCGAATTCAAAATATGGTCACTTAGCCTATGCAGAAAACACGGGTCAATTGGTCAACGTGACCTCCGTCGATGGAGTACAGGAAACCCTAGCCCCAGATGCAGCCCAAGCCTTTGAGCAACTGAGAGCAGATGCAGCGGCTCAAGGGTTGGATATTAAAGCAGTCTCAGGCTTCCGATCCGTGTCTGTTCAGCAGTCTATTTGGGATGATAAGGTGGCGAGTGCTTCTCCTGAAGTGGTTGCTAAGACTTCAGCTCCTCCCGGTCATTCAGAGCATCACACGGGTCTAGCGGTGGATGTGGGCAATAACCAGAATGCGGGTCTGAATGAGTCTTGGGCACAGACACCTGAATATGCCTGGATGCAAGCCAATGCCGGGAAGTACGGGTTTGAGTTGTCATTTCCCCAGGGGAATAGCCAAGGCGTTATATTTGAGCCTTGGCACTGGCGGTATGTGGGGACAAGTCAGGCGCAACAGACCTTTGCGAATGCTGCTGGGAGTCAGAATAAAGGTACTACTGCGTCATCTAATGGCGTCCTTCAACCGATTGATGGAGCGTCAGGTGCGCCGCAATTGCAGGGTATTCCGGGTAGACCAGGTTCAGTGAGTCGCCAGGGAAGCACAACCTCAACCCCTGCTGATCCTGACCATAATCTCAGGCAGTATCTCGCCCGCATCAGAATTGGAGAGAGTACTGACGGGACCAATTGGAGACCCCATCCTGAAACGGGTGCTTATGGAATTTATCAGTTCACTCCAGAGTCTAGAACTAGTCTTCTGCAACGAACAGGAATAGATGGCTGGACACGAGACCGGGCGGTTGCGGCTCAAGCAGCGGTGGAGTGGATCAAGATTATTGGTGCTGAGCAAAACGTTGATTTGATGGCCGCAATTCAGAGAGGGGATTTTGCCTTGGCGGATCGGGTGTTAGCTCCTTGGCAGTTTACCTCGTTGCCGGGTGGTCCTGAACAAAGTGAAGTGTGGAGTAATCCAGCGAATTTTGAGAAATATGGTCCGACTGGAGACGCTTCGACGAATGAGCCTGTTGGTGTGGCGTCTAGTGGACTGCCTTGTAAGCCCGTTGCGATCGCGAGTGCGGGAAGACCTCTTGGGAAATTGCTTCGAGGCAAAGGGGAACCTGGAAAAACGTATCCTGAATATTATGATCCTGTTCCAGGAGTTTCCATAAATTCTGAACGAGGATGGAGATGGGGTAAATGGCATGCTGGTGTTGATCAGGCAGCTCCTGAAGGCACACCTGTGCTAGCTACAAATGGTGGAAACGTAGTAGCTGTATTCAATACATGTACGAATAATGGTGATCAAGGCTGTGGTTATGGCTGGGGAAACCACATTATCATTAGGCACGAAGACGGTACACTTTCAAAATATGCTCATCTATCTCCAGGTACGACCGCTGTGGAAGTAGGAATGGATGTAGGAAGAGGTGACCAAATTGCGGGTATTGGCAATACAGGACATAGTACAGGCCCTCATCTCCACTATGAGCAAAGAATCAACACTAATCCCAATGACCCATATTCAGGAGAAGATGTAGATCCAAGAGATTATGTTATTTTCGGAGGTTGAAATGAAGAATATTTTTATGCTGACGATGTGCGGATTTTTTATCCCTTTCTTAGATGTTGTTGTAGCTCAAGAGCTTCATAAAAACTGTGTTATGAAAGCACTAGGACCAAAGTCTGAATATGCTCCATTGAATATAAAAAAATGTTGATTTACTTCATTCAGAACAATATAAGGGAGATATGTATTATTTATTAGTCGCAAAGACAGGCAGCTCACCATATAGTGGATCACGAGCACTGCTAAAAGGTTGCAAAGTTGAATTTTTTTGATGGTCCGGGCAATGGAATTAACTATGGAGCATTACCCAAAAGTATCGTAGGTGTTTTTGAGGCTAAGTCAAACGAATATTGGCAAACCCATAAATGATTTCTAAAATATAGTGTTCTAATTAAACTTGAATCTCATGGATATGAGGATAAAAATAGTTCCTGTTTTTTGCTATTTTATCTATCTTTCTTCAAGCTAACTCGAAGCCTATAATCTTAAAGCCAGTTGGCAAGGCTTTTGCAGGTCAAGATTGCCCGCAAGGTTATCAAAGTGCGATAGACAGACTTAATGAGGAAAAGCCTGCAAGAGTTGTCTACGCTCAGATATATGATTTGTCGCGTACATACGGCAAGAATACTCCTGCGTATCGCACGTATGGCCAGGGTAAGCGCAAGAAAATCAAGCCTCTGAAAGGCTAGACTGTAAAGGAATAGAAGCGCCTAGAACTTTGAGCATATACGCTTCATCCATGCTCGCCCGTTTTAGTTTTTGACGGGTACTTTTCTTAAAGGACGTTTCTTGATTGAGAAGGTTGATGCTCCAGCGTCTCAGGATGGCCATGTTTTCCGGCGCATGTCCTGTGCGAATGCGGCTAGCATCTTCGCCAAAGGTCACGTCTAAGACCCAGTGGAGTTGGTTCTCAATCGACCAATGCTGGCGGATGGCTTTGCCCAACTGCTGAGCATTTGGCGGTAGAGAACTGATATAAAACATCACCTCATAGGTGGTTTTGTTCCACAGATGTCGGGTCCGAGCGACCTTGACGATGGTTTGCAAGCCCTTCCACTGCGCCTGCTTGTACAGAGGACCCATCTGTTGAAGGGACACGGCCCAAACTTGTCGTTTCTCGCGACGATGGTGCCCTGCTTCCACACGCGCATCATAGCTGTGCTCAATGCACTTAAACTCATTCGCTTCAGCTGTTTCAAACCATTGCTCAACCTGCTCAAACAGCGTGGGATGATTCTCCTTGAGGGCCAGCACATAGTCAGCCTCTTTAGCTTGAATGTGGCGGGCAATCTCGTGCTGAGTTCCCATTGCATCAATGGTAATAATGCACCCGGCAATGTCTAATAGCTCTAGCAGTGCTGGAATAGCGGTAATTTCGTTACTCTTGTCTGCAACTTTGACCTATCCTAGAAATAACCGATACTCACTGGCCCAAGCACTGACCAGATGCAATGCGGATTGGTCTTGATTGCGATCATAGGAACCTCTGAGTTGTTTGCCGTCAATCGGTATCACTTGAGCGCCGAGGGTTGTCACTACCTGATCCAACCAGTGATTGAAACTCCGCTCAAAAGCGGAGGGGCAAATACGCTCAAACACTCGTCGATAGGTGTCTGCTGTCGGTATCCCGGACGGTAGGCTCAGAAAACTCGACAACCAATCTTGATGGCTCAGACCATAGGTTTCAATGTCTTCCCACCCTTGTGCTCCACCTAAACTTGCCAATAGTCCAATCACGACGATGCTGACAAACGGATGCTGGACACCTTGGCCTCCCCGTGGATCAGGCAAATCTTCAAAACACTCGGACAATTGTTGATAAGCCTGATCGCAATCACTGGCAGGCAGGAGTGACGAGGATGAGTCAGTGGAAGCTGGTGAGGAAGGAGGCTTGCTGAATCCTGTAGCCATGGGGAAACCCTTTTAACAGAATGGAGTTTCATAGCATATTACAGCTTCATTTTTCTTGCGCTGCCCCTGCACGTATGGCCTTGTTCTCGTGATGGGTGGAGATAATAATATGGCCCACAATATTCTTTGTTCTTCTGCAATCTTAAATGATACCAGTCATAGAATAATCACCAACTGTCCTAATATTTGGACAGTTGATTTTGCTGTTTACAGAACTGGTTGTGGTCGAACATTTGGAATATTAAATAATGAAACGATAAAAGAATTTGATTGTATAAGTGAACTGTATCCAAACCATAAAGGTCGTGGTCCAGCCCCTTCTGGTCTCGAATACAAATAGGGATATACATGGTGTTAATGTCTACCCCTCGCTATCCCCAAAGCCACTCCAGCTCCAGGCTAAACCCCGGCAGGACCGTCTCTCCAGGCACCATCTCTAGAGATCTCAGTACCTCGATGCCCGAAGGGCGGTCTTAGACCATCGCGCCAGGAGCCGAGCCATCCGAAGAGCTGAGCAACGGGTGATGGTCTTACGCCCAAGCTGAAGAATTGGGGGAAGACCAGGAGGAGTCCGTTAGTCAGGTTGGTCGGAAGGGGTGGAGTTAAGGAATAGCGGGCTATGGCGACTGTGACATTTCCACTTCTAATCGAACGTCAAACTAAAGGCTGGAATCATTTTAGTCTGTGCTGATGAAATATTATGCAGGGCAAGGCAATCAGATAAGTATACCCATGGAATAAAATCCGAAATGAGTTGATAGTTTATTTTGCTGTGCAAGTGTAACCTAAAATCTACTGTTTATAAACCATGCCTCAATCGCTCAAAATAGCTATGCAAAGGCTTACCAACCGGGTCGATAATATTTTTTCGTTGCTAACTTAAAACAGCTCTGCCTTCAGGCGAGTAAGCTTTAGAAGTCTATGTTGTAGCCTTTACCTTTTCATATGCCTGAGCCAGCTAATAGACTAACGCAGGAGAAATTAAAATTTGTATGTATAAATGTTCTTAATCATTCATTAACTGGCATCGTTGTTGGCTTTATACTTACAGGTGTGATCGGAACTTTATTGTCAAACTATTACAGTAATGAGCAGCTCGATCGCCAGAAATTTCTTCAGATAACGACTTCACGCCGCTCTGCTATTAAAGATTTTGCTAGCTTATTATACCTTCGTCTTTCTAGAGCTGACATGTTGGCTTCTTCACTAAAACGTTCAGCTCCACTTGAAGAGACAAAAGAAAGGAAGAAACTATATGATGACGCTTTTGTTATACTGCAGACGACTTGTGACTTAACATTGTAGCGGAGAGATTTGGCACACTGGGAGTATCCCCCACCTACTCTCTTACTTGCATGATTAAAATTGATTTCACCGCAGAGGAAATCCAACACCTCAACTACGAACGCTATCATCATCCTCACCCACGGGTGCAGCGACGGATGGAAGTGCTCTACTTGAAAAGTCAGGGTCTTCCCCATGCCCAGATTTGTCAGCTTTGTCAGATTAGTCGTCCGACCTTAGCTAAAACCCTTCGTCAGTATCAACAAGGCGGAATTGAAGGACTGAAGACCCTGGAATACAAAGGTCAACCTAGTTCACTCAATGCTCATAGCGATAGTGTGAGAGCCTACTTTGAGCACCACCCGCCCCGCACCAGTGCAGAAGCCCAAGCAGTCATTGAACAATTGACAGGCATTAAGCGTTCTCCAACCCAGATCAAAGCCTTCCTCAAGCGCATTGGTTGTCGCTATCGAAAAGTGGGGTATGTGCCGGGAAAGTCGAGTCTGCCCGAGAAAATTGAGGAGCAAGAGCAGTTTCGACAAACTCGCCTTGAACCCTTATTAGAGGAAGCTCAACGCCAAGAGCGTCTTGTCTTTTTTGTGGATGCTGCTCATTTTGTTCACCGGGCTTATCTGGGGTTTCTCTGGTGCCTTCGTCGGATCTTCATCCCGTCTCCTTCTGGCCGTCAACGATTCAATGTTCTGGGTGCACTCAACGCTGTCACCAAAGAAGTCACCAGTATCACCAACCACACCTACATCAACTCTCATAGCATGTGTCTGTTGCTAGCCAAGCTGGCACTACTCGACCCAGTCATACCCATCAGCGTCATTTTAGACAATGCCCGATATCAAAAATGCCAGCTGGTGACTGACTTTGCTGAGATCGTCGATATTGAGTTAGTCTATTTGCCCTCCTATTCACCCCATTTGAATTTGATTGAGCGGCTTTGGCGCTTTGTGCGCAAGGAATGTCTCTACTCGAAGTATTATGCCGATTTTCACTCTTTCAAAGGGGCCATTCAACATTGCATTGATCAATGCAATGGAGAGCACAAGGCGAAACTAACAAGCCTTCTATCACTCAAGTTTCAGTCTTTTAAAGAAGTTAATATCTTAGCCGTCTAGAGTATAACTGGAATTCCAATTTACAGGCGAACCTGTTTCTTATCCGAAGTGTAATAGGTTCTCAAGGCTATTCAGATTTTGAAAGACATGTTGAATTTCGCTTAACCCCCAAGACTTGCAGAGGTTGATGCCTGTTTAACCCAAGCTTATGACCAACGACTAAAAAAATATAGATCCTAAAAAAAATATTAGACGATTGCAAAATCAAATATATTCTCAGTTTTTCTCAAGATTGTAGCTATGCCATCACAGATGGATTATTCAAAATTGCAGCACCTATCGAACCGTTTCCTTCAGACAAAGTTAATCAAATGCTAGAAGCTGAGAATGCAGAGGTGATTAAACAATGTCCTTCTATCTAAATTCTGTAGCAAGTGAGGTAGTGTAGATGCCGCAGAGCTAATTGTTAGTAATTATAGAACTACAAAATAACTTATTTCTTAGAGTTCAGATCACAGTGAGGCTTTCCCAATGGGAAGAGAAAATAATGAAGTGCTGGAATTAGTTGCACCAATAGGGCTTGTATTCTTAGCATTATTAACAGCGTTAGGCGCAATTATTAGAATGTTCTTTGCGACTGAAATAATATTAGAGCGAATTGACAATACTACCCTATTTTACTTAATTATTTCAGGTGCTTTATTACTACTAAGGCGAGTCAAAACCTTGAGTTTTGGCGATGTTAAGTTAGAAATGCTTGAGGAAGTTAAAGAGCAAGTTCAAGGTGTAAAGAAACGACAAGAAGATACAGAAGAAGTCTTATATGCTTTAAGCACAGCTTTAGAAGGAATTGTTACAAAATTTGAACGTAAGCACCTAGAAAAGCTAAAACCCCGAAGTGCCGATATAGTTAAGTATGGACCAGATTTCTTCAATGAAATTGAAAGGCTTGATGCAATTGGCTTTATTGAGCCAATAAAGAATGAAGGACTTGTTTCAATAAAGAATGATCATGGACGTGATGGAGAAGAGTTCTCTCTCCGTGAATACGTTGATATTACAGAAAAAGGTGAGAAATACCTTCAAATTTATGATGACTTTAGTGCAAAAGTTAGTACAATAATTCAAAACTATTCTTCATGACAGCCTGATGAATAATACACAGTTCCCTGAAGTCAAGATTTACAGTGAAGGTGAGAGGGAAGCTTTTTGTGAGAGAGACTTTTGCTACTCCTGAATTCTTCTGGGAGAGCGGCTTGCAGATTGAGGAGAAGTTTGAGATTAAGTAGACCTCTTGCATAATTCAGCTACCGATATGGTAGAGGACTAAAAAATCATGTCAGATCGCGTCATAAATTGAGTGAGTAACACATCATGAAACGAATATTGCAAGAGGTCTAGTAGGTAAACGAGTTGTGCGATGGAGCGGACTGGGGAAATGATAGTGAGGATCTCTAGGGTGATAGTCGGCAGCTTTTCCATTACATTTTACAGTTAGCATAAAACTACGTAATATCGCTATCAGAGAAAACCACTAGAGATTTTTGGAACTTGATCCTTATTAATCGGTGATTACTCTGTTTCACTCTACAATGCTTTGCCTGATGATATAGAAAGACTCAGGAGCAACGCGCAGAAATCATGTTAACCAGCTTGTTAGCCGAAGCATTAGCAGTCACCTTTGATAGTTTGAACACAACAACAAGTGTCTTTGAGCTGACTGCCTGACATAAGTGCCTCAAAGCCTTTAGATACGTGGCTTTTGGATGCTGAATAGCAGGGTGTATAAGGCTAAATTTTGGCATTGTTCGCACGTCAAACGCAACCTAACCGTACTACCAACTCTCTTGCCTTAGGGGGCAACGTTGCTATTCTTACAGTGCAAACCCATACGAGGAAAAGGCTTTCAGAGATGTGTCAGGCAGTCAGGTCTTTGAGTGTGTAGGAGAAGCTACTGAAGACCTAAACCCAGAAGTCAAACAAAGGTTGGGCCTGGTTCATGCAGGGTTAGCACTTGCTATTCAAGGGATGGAATGTGAAGAGCTTCAGCAACTGATCAAGCAGTCTGAGATCTACTGTGATTGTTAAAAATTTCAAATTTCATTTATTTAGATTCAGTTGATTTCTTAAGAAGTTGCCTAGGACGAGCAAATGCAACATCATCGTAGAACTCTGGATGATTAATCAATATATAATGCTCGTATTCATACCAGTGCCTTTCGCCTTTTTCTCGATTGCAATAAAGACAAATTACCCAAAAGTTCTTAAAATCTAGGGATACCCAGGGATATTGGGCACGAGGTAATTTGTGGTCGATAGATCTGCCACCCCTAGAAGAAAACTGTTTACAACATACTGGGCAATTCCATTCAGAGTTTTCGTTTACCCAAATTTTGCTTTCTTCTGTTGTTCCGCATTCGCCATCTCCGTTAATATATCTCCAATTATCATATTTGCGATAGTCTTTAAAATCATCATTGGTGAGTTTGTGATACCGACGTTTTCCAGCTTTGTCGGCAAGAGTAAAAAGTTCTTCTAGTGTAGTTTCTTGATTGTCATTCATGATTAATAGTGAGTTATTTAGATAGGTATAATACTTGAGTCTCTAACCTGTGAACTGTAGTTAATAATTTCAATCTCAGTTTCTGGAAACTGTCGATCAATGACTTTAGATACATTGGCAACTTCTTTAGAAAACTGTTGATTAAAGGTAGAAAGCTCTTCTGGAGTTTGGTACTTATTCCCAATTCGATCAGCTTTGATAAATAATTCTTCAAGAGTATCTTCTCTGAGATCTGATTGGGCTGTTATGTTGTTTATCGCTTGATAAAGCCTTATCACATATTCCCATCCGACATTTTTATGCCCTTGCCTTTTAAGTAATTTTCGTTTCTTTTTAGGTAACTGACTCTGTCGCTTAGTATTCGATCTTTGAACCTCTCGATAACCCATACCGCTGAATAGTCTGACCTTGCGTTTAATCTTTGCCATTACAAGTTCTCCCTAACCCAAGGTCCAACGAAATAATCGGATTAATGCTTTGCGAATTTCACTATCTTCATATTCCAATAGTTGTTTCGTATCCCGAGCTAGGCGTAAACGAATCTGGTCAACAATATTTTTCAGATCTTTGTTGTCTTTCTTTAGCACTTCATTGGCTGCTTCAAGCTCATCATTGCGGGTTGTTGATGTTTGAACCTTCAATTTTAGTGCTGTATTCTTCTCAAATAGCTCTTTGATTTCTTCTTCTGTTTTCTGTATTTCGGCTTCCATCTCTTGTTTACGTTGTGTGAGGTTTTGCTTCGCCTTCTCTATATCTGTAATTTGCTGCTCTAATTTTTCATAATCTGCTTTAACAGCATGAAGCTTTTTCTCAGCATGGCTTCTTAATTGTCCGAAGTGCCTATTGCTATTGCCAAGAAGTTGGTTCTTATCAGTGAATGATTTTACTAATCTAAGTACGCTGGGTTGATTCTCTAGATTTGAGAGTAGTTGATCACATTCTTCAGGACTAAGAGGCTGACTGATGTTTTTGTTGATACCATATCGATCTTTTAATTGAATTTGTAGATCTTGTTTTGTTGGCATAGCCTATGTCCTGATTAGCTCCTATCTATTTTTTTTAAAAAATTAAATTATAGGGAAGAAAGTTTCAAGTATTCTCCAGCTCATTGTTGTTAGTATCTATATAGTTCCCATCTCTTATAAGCTATTTAAAAAATAATTGTTAAGGTATGCCTAGTATTAATGATGAGGATCAAAGTCTTGATTCCATAACAAAGGGAAATCGAGCATTAGAGCTATTCACAGATAGATATAATTTGACGCGGATATTTTTAGACCGCCTAAATGAAGATCGACTAAGTGAGCAGGTTCTATTCTTCTATGGAGCAGGTGGGAATGGAAAATCTTTGCTGCTGAAATATCTCCAAAGGAAATGTTGTAGACGCTTACTGGAAGAAACTTGGACGCAAATTAAAGAGTATTCCAATGAGAGGCTGGTTGGACATGTTTCCAGATTGGTAGGAGGTATGTACCTTCCTATTCCTTCGGCACTATTAGATTTTGGAGCAAAACCAATGGGGATAGAGCATCCCCAAGACCGTTTCTATGGACCTCTCATTCTACGGCGCAATTTAGCAGAGTCAGTATCCATTGAAATACCTCATAGTTCTATCCAGTTTCCGTTATTTGATTTTGCCTGTATTTGGTATTTACACAAGAAAGGCAAATCACCAGAAGAGATCAAGGCCACGTTCCCAGCGATTGATATCACAGGTCTGATAGCTTCCTTGATTACTTTAGTGACAACAAATCCAGGTATTGGGATTAGCCAAGCGCTATTCAATCTTGTAGCCAAGTGCTTAGGACAGCAATTCACAGTTTACAAAGCTCAAATGAATCTTTCTAAGGAAGATTTTAATGATATTTGTAGCAAAGATTTAGATACAGAGTTGATTGAGATGTTACCGGGTTTGCTGGCCCAGGATTTAAATGCAGCAATGGCCCAAGACAATTCTCCTAAACGAGTAGTGTTATTTTTTGATGCCCATGAAGCCTTTTGGGGGAATCAGCGAAACCTCCCCAACTCAATGTACTTTTTTCGTGATGAATGGCTGCGACGGTTTTTGCGCAGTCTCGACTTTGCCTCAGGAATAGTAGTTGTTATCGCTGGACGAGAGATACCTCAATGGCCTGATGCGAAAGAGGTAAACAATAGTACTGATATTCCTAAGAAGAATCTACAGTTGGAAACCGTTGGTCATTTTTCAGAATCGGACGCGGTTGTGTATCTCATTCGAGTAGGAATCGAAGATGAATTACTACGGCAAGCACTGATTGGGTATGCCGTAGTTCAACCTGAAGAAATACACCCACTGTATTTAGGTTTAGGGGCAGATGTGGTTTTGCAGGCTCAGGTACAAGAGAAAAATATAACGGCTGAAGATTTTCTGTCTCTAACTGAAGTCTCTGAGAGAGGCAAAGTATTAATTGAATTATTACTGAAGTATGTCAACTCAGATATTCGTGACGCTATTCATTGTTTAAGTGCTTGTCGTGCCTTTGATTATGAGCTGTATACCCAGTTGGGAGATGCGCTATATTTTAGCCCTACCTATTCCAACTTTGAAATACTGACTGCTTTCTCGTTTGTTTGGCAGATTTCCCAACGAGGGCGAAGTTACTACCGAATTCATGATTTATTACGACGATTGAGTTATGAAGGAGGTGAGGATAGGGGACGGTCAGCTCATAAGTTTCTAAAGGAGTATTACCGTTCTCAAGCAGATATTGCTGAGACAATCTATCATATGAATCGACTGGACCCGATACAGGGAGTATCTGAATGGCACTCAGAATTTAAAAAAGCTTTGTTGATAGGTCAGTACGAGCAATGCGAAGCGTTGATAAAAATTAGAGAGGAGCTAATAAGCTTAGATCCTTTTCAAAATGGCCTTCTTAGCAATTTCGAGGGTCAATACTTTGCAAAACTAGCGCGTTATGTTGAAGCAGAACAGGCTTTCTCTCAGTCGAAAGATTTCTATGAGGTTGCTCTTGAAGAAGCACCAGACAATATATATATCATCAATAATAAGGTATATACGCTTCAGTGTATGGGGAATTTATATGTAGATTTAGCACACTACAAAAAAAGCAGAAGCGATATATAAAACATTGATTGCTATTTTTGACGATCTTCTTAAAAATAAATTAGATAAACAAGATGAAGTTTTCATCCTCAGCAATCAGGGAGACACGTTTCGGTATCTAGGAGGATTACAAAAAAGACTTTCTAAATATCCTGAAGCTAGAAAGAACTATGACAGATCTATTGAAGTCTATGATAGTGCTATTAGTAAAAGCCCAAAAGACATTAAAACTCTTAATAGTAAGGGGCTAACACTTCAAGAATTAGGAAATTTGTGTGAAAATCTTGAAAGAAATGAGGAAGCAGAAGATTTATACTTAGAGTCGATTTGTGT
Source organism: Acaryochloris sp. 'Moss Beach' (assembly GCF_021497025.1). NCBI lineage: Bacteria > Bacillati > Cyanobacteriota > Cyanophyceae > Acaryochloridales > Acaryochloridaceae > Acaryochloris > Acaryochloris sp. 'Moss Beach'. Next base: position 342,526 of record NZ_CP071718.1, on the reverse strand, counting down.
TTATGATATTTTGCTTAATAAATTAGATAGTCTATATAAAACACAATTTTTTAAATAATAAGGGTATTGTATTAAAAGATTTAGGAAGATTACAAAAAAGACTTTCTAAATATCCTGAGGCCAGAAAGAACTACGACAAATCTCTTGAAGCTTATGATAATGCCCTTGGTCAGGATTCTGATCTTATCGATGCCCTTAGTAATAAAGGAGATTTGCTACGACATATTGGAGATTTACTCAGAGAAATAGCTCAGAATCAGGGGCAATTAAAAAAATGATCAGGAATTAAGTAAATTATTTGAAGATGCTTTATATAATTACCAGGAATCAATTGATGTTTTAAATATTATTCTTGGAATAGCCCCAAGTCATATTGGGGCACTGAATAAAAAAGGTTATGCGTTAAAATGCTTAGGTGACTTGTTTAATTGGTTGGGTTACAGCCCAAATGCATTGGATACCTATCAAAAATCTATTGATGCATTCACAGAAGCTCTATTGTATGCCCCCAAATTTATTGAAGCACTCAGGAATAAGGGGATGGTACTGGCAAGCTTGGGGAAATTACAAGCAGATTTGTCGAATAAAGAAGAAGCATCCAAGAATTTAAAATCTTCTATTGAGACTTTATCGCTTTCACTACAGCTTAACCAAGATGATGACTATATTTTGACCTTTTTGAAAAAGATACAGGAACTATTAGATCAATGTCACTGACTTAAGAAAGCAGAAAAGGGCTGCAAGTCTTGATAGATATAGAATCAAGACTTGCAATCCATCAATAATCTGCCTTCCACTATGTCTGAGTCAGCCGAAATTCTCAAGCACCAGTTTTCCCAAAGCCTGGGATTGCCCTGGACGGATATTCTTCCTGCTTCAATGCTGACCGACATCCTAGCAGAGGAATCAATCTCTTATCGCAACCGTGTGTATACGCCCATCGTTACGTTGTGGGCCATGCTCTACCAAGCATTATCTGCAGACAAAAGCTTGCGCAACACGGTCAAATGCATCACCACCTGGCTCACTGCCGCAGGAATCCAACCCCCATCATCAGATACAGGAGCCTACAGTAAAGCCCGAGGAAGATTACCTGAGTCCCTGCTGCAACGGTTAATTCCCGAAACTGCTAATCACATAGAGCAAAGCATTCCCCAAGAACACCACTGGTGTAATCGAACAGTGAAAGTCTATGACGGCACGACAGTGCTGATGGCTGATAGTGCGGCGAACCAAGGGGAGTATCCTCAACATGGCAATCAGGCTCCTGGCTGTGGATTCCCCATTGCCCGTTTAGTGGTGTTTTTTTGCTTAATCACAGGGGCAGTGGTCTCAGCCTGCATTGCCCCCTGGAGCATGAGTGAAATCGTCATCAGTCGGCTGCTTTATGAGGATCTGGAGGTTGATGATGTGGCCATAGCAGATCAAGCCTATGGCAGCTATGTTGCTCTAGCCCTGATTCAACAACAAGGAGCCGATGGGGTTTTACGTAAACATCATGCCCGTCATACAGACTTCCGTAAAGGACGTAAGAACGGGATAGGAGACCACCAAGTTCAATGGCAAAAGCCCACACGGTGTCCCGCCCACATGAGTGCAACGGAGTTTGCAGAGATTCCCAAAACGTTGACAGTCAGGGAGGTATCGCTACGTCTATCGCGTCGAGGCTTTCGAGACCAGTTCATTATCGTCGTCACGACCTTACTGGATGCTCAGCGCTATAGTGCTAAACAATTGACTCGCTTGTACGGATGGCGATGGCAGGCGGCTGAAGTCAATTTGAGACACCTCAAAACCACCTTAAAGATGGAAATGCTCACGGCAAAGACACCTGAAATGGTGCGCAAGGATATTTGGTCTCATTTGCTAGGCTACAACTTATTGAGAAGTCTCATGGAACAGGCTGCCCCATGGGCAGAATATGACCGCTCTCGACTCTCTTTACAAGGGGCTCGACAACACTTTAATCAGATGCTGGTTTTGTTAGCAACGGCGACACAAGCTATACGTCAACGGTTGTATGCTCATCTGCTTGAAAATATTGCTACTGACCTTCTGCCTATTCGACCCCATCGGCTCGAACCCAGGGTTGTTAAACGAAGACCTAAGCCCTTCCCCAGAATGCGACAACCGCGCTCTGTCCTCAAAGCCAATCTGGCTGCTTGATTAAGCTTATCTCAGTGCCATTGACTTAGGGATAACCACCTTTGCCACCCTCAGTACAGGTCAAAAAGTAGAAGCTCCTAAACCCCTGAAGCGATATCTGAGGAAACTAGCCCGCTTACAAAAGACCTTGAGCCGCTGTGTAAAGGGGTCTAACCGGAGGCAGAGAGCAAAGCTCAAAGTTGCTAGACTCCATAGTCGGATTAAGGATATACGGACTGATTTTCTACACAAACTCAGCACTCAGTTGATCATCGAGAACCAAGAGATCAATCTAGAAGACTTGAATGTGTCAGGGATGCTCAAGAATCGCAGATTGTCTAAGGCGATCAGTGATTTAGGATGGCGACAATTTAGAACTATGCTTGAGGCAAAAGCCACCATGTATGGTCGTGAACTCAATGTCATCAGTCGCTGGGAACCCACCAGCCAAACCTGCTCATGCTGTGGGCATAGAGAAGGTCGAAAGCAGTTGGGGGTTAGAGAGTGGCAATGTCTCAATTGTGGCGCTTTCCACGATAGAGATATCAATGCTGCATTGAATATCAAAGCCGCCGGGGGGCACTCGGAGGCGATAAACGGATGTCGGAGAGAGTGTAAGCCTGAAGTCAATTCAGCCGTTCTCAGTGATGCGTCAACTCGTCTAGTAGATGAGCAGTTAGAACTGTTTGCTAGCTAGGGAATCCTCTTCCTTCAGGGAGAGGAGGATGTCAACATTGTGAATTAGCAAGCTTTCACGAAAGTCTGCTGGGATTGATTGACCGAGTTCTACTTCCAATGGAGAGTGTTTAGATTTTTGTGTAAGCCGTAACGTATTCAATAGTTGAATCGTGTTGGGAACAGAATAGCAAAATGGGACAGCGCCGCCTTCCAATTCAAAATCGGTCTGGTCCATCTCTTCGAGATATTCCTCATCGCCAGAAACATCAATTTGTGTTAGTGTCCCGATTTATTCGCCATGAGCTGAGATAGCTGAAATGCTTTGGTAATAGATAATTCAGAGCATTCCTTGATGAACATTGCCCAACGCGAGCAGCAGATTATCCGTATTCAGTCTCAAAGTTCCTATGCCTCTATTAACAAAGCCCTAGAAGCAACCCTTCGCCTTGAAGCAAACCGAGTCACCCAGAACGCAGTAGAGTCAGCACTAGACGAAGAAGTTCAAGCTTATCTATCAGAGGTTCAAGGGGATCGACCTCGACGTTCAGGCTACTATCAACGGGTCCTCGATACTCAATACGGCCGTATTGCTCAGCTGTCTGTCCCTAAGCTACGGAAAGGGAATGCAGACCGAGAGTGGCAGATTTTAGAACGTTACCAACGAGTCTCTCGGTAGTCTCCTCGATTTTTTGCCTCGGCTTGTACGTCATGGGGTTATCGCTTCGGGATCTGCAAGAAGCTCTCTATGAGATTCTAGGAGCAGTCTTATCCGTTAATGCCATTAACCGAATTACGCTAAAAGCTCAGAAGCAAATGTTTCAAAGCCGTCAGACTCGTCTTGAGGAAACCCCTCCTATTCTGATTGTCGATGGTGTTTGGGCTAGTGTTCAGTGTTCCTCAGAAGACTTTTGGGAAGACCAAGCTGGGCATATCCGGAAACTACGTCATGCGGAAGACCGAGTCATTCTAGTCGCTATGGCAGTGTGGCCCGATGGCACCCAAACGGTGCTTCATTATGAAATGGCGCCGCAAGAATCGGAGGCAGCTTGGTTACTGTTCTTTGCGCATCTGTGGCAACGGGGATTGCAACCCTATTCGGTGAAATTGATTGTCAGTGATGGCACGACTGGGTTGCCTAAGGTGATTCGTGCTCTGTTTCCCCTCGCACAACATCAGCGATGCATTACTCATAAGGTTCGAGCGATGCTCCGGCATTTGGGATATGAGCAATTGCCACACCTGGATGCTCAAGGACAAGAACTGTCCCACTCTGAAGCCAAGAAGCTGCGATATTCACAAATTAAACACGATGCCTATGCTATCTATAAAGCGCCAGACTGGGAAGAAGCGATTGTGATGTTGCTCGTGTTTGCACAGAAATGGACAGACCTTGAACCCGATGCGGTCAGAACCTTTATCAAAGATTTTGCCCTGACCTTGAGTTTCTATGATTTTGATGAATCCCTTCATTCGCTGATTCGTACTTCCAATGCCCTAGAAAGGCTGTTCCGGGAATTCCGAACCAAAGCTGATGAAATTGGTGCTTTCCCCAATGAGGAGAGCTGTTTAGCGATTTTCTTCCTCGTCTCACGCAGGGATCATGCCAAGCATGATCGGCTCAAAAACCATGGCGAATAAATCGGGACACTAACCAATTTGTAGACAGACTCTTCATTCGGGAAGACAGCTTTGGTCTTAATCACCTTTCGCAGTGAGCGATTGAGCGACTCAATGGCATTAGTGGTGTAGATAACCTTTCGGATGGCCATTGGGTACTTAAACAACGGAGCAATATTATCCCAATGCCGTATCCAGATTTGGCTGATGCCAGGATACGTCTGGTCCCATTTGTTGGCAAACGCATCCAAGGCAGCCTCAGATTCCTCCAAAGTGGCCGCTTGATAAATGGGCTTGAGGTCTGCAGCTACGGCTCGACTTTCCTTCCAAGGCACATGGCGCAAACTATTGCGAATGAGATGAACGATACAAACTTGAACTTGAGTATCGGGATAGACCGATTCAATCGCCTGGGGAAAGCCTTTGAGACCATCACAGCAAGCAATCAAGATATCCTGAGCGCCTCGGTTTTTAAGGTCTGTGAGCACTGAAAGCCAGAATTTTGCTCCCTCCCGCTCGGCAGCCCCTATCCATAATCCCAACAGCTCTTTGTTTCCCTCCACAGTTACCGCTAGCGCGACATAGACGGCTCGCTTGCTGACTTGGCCATTGACTTTGATGTTCACATACAGGGCATCGAGATAGACAATCGGATACACCTCATCCAATGGTCTTGAGCGCCAGTCTTTAACCTCCTCCATGACACTATTGGTGACGTCACTAATCAGACCCTCAGAGATATTGGCCCCATACAGCTCCACCAATTGAGACTCGAATATCACGAGTGGTCATGCCACGAGCATATAAGGCGATGATTTTCTCGTCGAGTCCCGCGATACGTCGCTGGCCTTTGGGCACGAGGACAGGCTCAAACTCACTGCAACGGTCGCGAGGAATCGATAGGTCCATCTCTCCTTGTTCAGTCTGGACGGTCTTTTTCGAGTAACCATTGCGACTGTTTCTAGGGCCATGAGAACGCTCATCGACGGAGGATTGATGCAGGTGATGAGTCAATTCACCTGCCAAGGCTCGTTCCACTAGGCGTTTGCTGAGTTGTTTGAGCAGTCCTGATTCGCCCAGAATATCCTCTGGCTGTGGATTCTCTCCAATGAGTTCATCCAATAGCTCATCAACTCGATTGGGTACTTGTTTCTTTCTAGACATGATGCGGTCTCCTGGTGTGTTTGGATTCTAGACCGCTTACACAAAACTCTGATCAGTCTCTCCAATGCTGCAATCTGCTCCTCTGACGCTCCGGGATTAAGATCTGTGAGCATTTCTGGGGCATTTCGATTTCCCCACTCAATTATCTTCTCCCAGCTTTCAGCGATCATTTGGATCCTCTCTTTATCTATTTCAGAACTCTAACCCCAAATCCATCCCAGATTGAGGTTGAATTCTGGCAACACCTCTTTTCCAGAAACCGTACTGGGAGTTTGCAGCACCTCAACATCCTGCCCTGGCCGGTAAATCTCCACCTGCTTGTCTTCCGGGTTGATGAGCTACCCTAGCCGTATCCCACAGGCTAGATACTCCTGCATCTTCCGCTGCGTCATGGTGAGGTTATCGCTGGGTGAAAGCAATTCTAGAACGAAGTCAGGGCAGATTGGCGGGAATTTGCGCTGTTGTTCTGGTGTGAGGCTATCCCAGCGGGACTTTTCTACCCACGCTACATCAGGAGACCGATCTCCACCACCTGGAATTCTGAAACAGGTGGATGAATCAAAGACTTCACCAAGGCCATATCGTTCACTCCAAACAACGAATCGGGAGGTAAGTTTTGCATTCCCTCTGCCCGTTTCCCCGCCAGTCGGTGGCATGATGACAAGTTCTCCAGTTGGGGTGCGCTCAAACTTAATTTCAGGATTTGCCTTACAGAGGAGGTCAAACTGATCATCCGAGAGAGTTGTAATCGGGCTGAAGTCAATAGTATAGGCTGTCACGACACTTCCCCATTCTTTGAAGGACTTAGCTTGAGATTCAATCCTACTTTAGCTTGTTGCCTCAGTTTCAATACTTCTACTCTCCCTAACCCACCTCAAAAATTGCATGGCGGTACATTACTACGTACCTAAATTGCGGTAAGCAACATGCAAACCCAAACAAATCAACCTCAACCCACACAGCCCCCCGTGGATCTGGGTCCGTTGTTGAGCAGTCCCTTGCCCTGGCTCTTGGGCATGATCGGGTTCCTCCTCCTCCTGGCGACTATCCTTGACAGCAAGAATGGGCATGGACGGAGTAAACGCGATGCCCGATTTGCCACCCCTGGAGAAATTCGTAAAGCCCGATGGCGAGGACTCAAACAGATCCGAGATGCCACAGTAGACGGATGCTCCTTAAGTCTGGGGAGTGATCGCAAGCTCATCCTCACGGACTGCCAGCCTGGAATTAGCGTGATTGGCGCGAGTGGCTATGGCAAGACTAAAAGCGTCGTTGATAATTGTATTGACGATATCCTTCGACAAGGCTTTACAGGTATCATCTACGACATCAAAGGGAGTCTACAAAAGCGACATGCAGCCCTGGCCCATCGATTGGGTTATCAGCAGTATTTTTTCTGCCCTGGCAAAGCTCACACGGATAGCCTCAATCTCCTAGACTTCATCCCAGAACGGGGTGGCTCGAAAGAAGCCCTGGAACTCGCTAAGACCATCAACGCCAACTTTGAAGTACCGGGAAGTCGCAAAGATGGGTTCTTTGGTCCCCAAGGGGATAGCTTACTCAAGACCGTCTTCCTTCTCGCCAAGAGCCACGTCTATCAAGATCTGGTATCTGCCTGGGGATTCCTGAGCTTAGAAGACCTTCCCCAACGTCTACTCGCAGCCCACCAGTATGGTCAATTTGACTTAGGGGGTGACTTAGACTTTTGGGCCAACCAAGCGGCATTAGGTTTAAGGTCCGTCTCCAAAGCAGAGAAAACGGCTGGCGGGATTGTCGGCACAGCAGTAACGAACTTTCAAGCGCTGATGGATGCCAGTGTCATTCCCTCTATTACCAGCTCCACGATTCCCTTGGACCTCCCTGGTAAACAGGTTGTATGGGTTCAAATTGATGAGAACGCTGAGAGTACGACCTCGCCCTTATGTGCCGCAGTCATTCATATGTTGATGCGGCACAACCTGAACGCAGAAGTGAGTCGAGATCGGCCCTTGTTTTTGTGTTTGGATGAATTCACCTCGATTCGCCTGCCAGATATTGAGCGGTGGATAAACCTATACCGAGAGTATGGAATGTGTTGTCTCCTGTCTTATCAGAGTGATGCCCAAATCAACTTGAGGTATACACGGGACCATGCCATGTCAATTCTCAGTTCCCTCGGCACGAGAATCCACTTTCGCACAGGCCATCATTCCACTGATAAGAGCTTGAGCGACTCCCTAGGGACATTTACGGAAATCTACAAGACTCGCTCTACGGGGCATAACAGTCGTTCAGGCAGCAGTCGCAACCGCTCCGAGCAGCATCGCAAAGTCCCACTTATCACAGCGGACGAGATTGATACCTTTGAACCTGGAGAATGCCTGATCCAATCCCCAGGCTGGAAGCAACGGGCACATCGCCTGAAAGTTCCACTCAACAAAACCGATGAAGCCTTGAGAGAAGAGAATAAAGCGCTTTGGTACTCTCACATCCACCCGTTTCTGCTGTACTGTCGCCAGTCGAGAGATCTAGGCATCACACCAGAGTACGTCGTCAGTGAACGTGCGGACATTGCAGAGTCGATGTTACCTACGGGGGCTGAGTTAGAGAAGCTCCATAAATCGGAAACTCTGAGCGAACGGAAAGCAGCAGTAGATTCTGTATAACTTAAACGAGGAAGATAGCCATGTCATCATCAGACGACCAAGATTTCAGAGAAATGCTGGGGGCAAGTAAAGAACTTACGCAAGCCATACTCAGCAGGGCAATCCAATCCAACTTTTTGAGACCCCCCAATGTGACCGCAACCTTTAAGCAAGCGGTGCAAGTGGCAAAGGAAGGTCAACAGCGAGGTTTCAGCCCAAAAGAACTATCAGGGGCAATCAAGCAGACGGGGTTTCTCGATGCCGTTGAAGCTCAAGGGGGTGACGTTAAGAAAGCGGAGTCCTTAGTTGCGCGTAAGGCCCAGATTTCCAATGCCGTAGACCAGTTCCCCAGCTCACCCCAACGGGATCCGAGTATCGACAGACAGCAGGAAAGATAGCTGGCGGTACATTACTACGGGCATCAAGAATGCTCCATATGGAGGAAATGAATAATGGAACATGAAGACAACAATATTGTTAACCAAAAAGAGGCGACTGAGAAATCTAGTCCACCGATAAAGTATCAATATCACAACTTCATTGGTGATAAATACAAAGAACTTCGGGAGGCAGAACAACTCTATTTTCAATCCGCTCCAGTCGCTCGGCTAGCTAAGGGACTCATCCAAGTCACGGCTGTTGCCCCTATCGCAGCTCATGCTGCTACTTACTTGCCCGTTGCAGGCCCTGTGGTTGCGGGTGCAATATCCAAAACAACCCATCTGATGCATTCGGGGATTCATGGGATACGTGCTGATCAGATAGCCAAAAACTTTACAGATCTAGCCAGTCAAGTTCCACATGGTTGGGGTCGGCAAAGTGCATTTGATGCCTGGGCGAAAGTCAGAACCGCTGACATGTTGGCGAAGACGGATGCGTGGGCACGACCGTTGAGCGGGATTGTCGCTCCTTCCATGATCGGCAAGGGCTTGATCGACTCAGGCAAGCTGGCGGTGGGCTATTTAGCCAAAGGCATTCCAGTCGTAGTGGCCCGCCCCGTGGTTCACATGTGGAAGATGACCAACCACTATATCGACCGCACCAAGACTTGGCTGGCCGAGATGCAGCAAAGTGTTCAGCAAAGCATTCAAAAACTACAAGGGAGACAGACGAAAATGGCAGACACAATCAACCAAGCCCCCACCGCAATTGAGCCAGATATGGAGCGACGGGCTGAGTATGCAAGACTGCTGTCTGAATACCACAAAGATCCAGACCTCAGTAGCTATGAGCAGATTGAGCAAAATATCCAAGGCAAACCAGAATTAGCCTTAATTTATGACGAGCATGTTGCTCACCAGGCATTGAGAGAAGGTAAAGATGTGGATGAGGCAACCGCCATCGTTGCTCAGGGTCCGAATGTGACCGATATGTCAGACAAGAATCTTCAGGATGTCTCTCCGTATTTAGCGGATGCGACAAATACAGCCTTAGAGCAGTACAACTACGAGAACTCGTCTAAAGAAGCTGAAGATAACTTGCTAGAGGCGTTGTCTGGTTTAGACCAGCGGGGTGTGGATATCTCCAGGATGGCGGTCTTTTATAACAAAGAGCAAATCTTTGGGATGCGTGGAGGAGATATTGACCGCTCCGTCACCCAGATTAGTGACCAGCAAATGGAAGATATCAAAGAAGCATTAACGAATTTTAAGGATTTTGAAGGTGAATTCAAGATTAAAGTGGGAAGCAGAGTAGTATTACACCTAAAAGAAGGTCAGAAGCTCGTTGATACCTATAATCTTGCTCCTCAAGAGAAGCAACGTGCTGAAGGTGAATTTAAGACTAAAGACCAAGTTAAACAGGAGCAAGGAAAGCCCATCGATCCACGCATAGAGAAAGTAAAGCAGCAGGGGGGGAATGTGGAACGTGCCGAGAAATATTTAAAGAGAGCCGAGCAGATTGCCAAGGCCGTTAGTAATGGCGTATCCCCCAAGCAGCCAGAGAAAGAGCCTGCCTTGGCCCACAGTGAACCGGAACTATAGGAGTTGCCATCATGCGTAAGTTCACCCGAAAACATAGGTTTCCTACCCTGCGTAATTTTATCCGCAAATATGGACCTCCCATCCTGTTGATAGGAATGGTTTATCTAGGGATCGAAGCATTTCATGCTTTTATCGACTATCTCAAGCGAACATGGGATGTAGGTGCATTGATCATGGCATGGGCTTGCGTTATCAGCTTGTTCCAAGGCACTTGGCGAATAACTTTGGGATTTTTGAGAGATTTTGGTGATCGGGATTAGCAAAAGGGAGAAGCTGTTGCGATAGCTGCTCCCTTTTGTTGCCTCTGATATTCTGTGATTAAGCTAGAGGAATGCCAGGGGCAGTATGAACGAGCTTTCTCCCACCCAAGATTTAAAAGAAGTTCTGTTACGTCCAGTGCCGATTCCTGAGACGACCCTGGAGCGGTATATCTCGTTCAAACATGCACTCAACCTTCGTTTTCCAGATGAAGATACTGGGGATTGGCATTTTCAGCCCTACTTTTTTGAACAAACGGATGCCCTAACAACTCAAAAGAGCATCCCCCTTGCAGGAAAGGGCCAGCAGGTTGATACAACGCCTTCCCTAGGTCATCAGGGAGTGCGAGATATGTCTTCAATTTTGTTTCAGGAAGGATTATCCATTCCCTCAGATCAACCTGTATATGTCGCCAATCATTATCGGGCTATCGCAGACTTAGCGATGCTGGATCTCCAGAAATCGCGACCGCCAAGTATTGCAGACAATGCAGCAATTAACAGTTGGCTGGATAGCCAAGAGCAAGTTGATCACCTCAAACGAGAGTACTTAGAACGCTTGGCAATCCAACTATCAGGTGAACCCTCCAGAATTTTTAAGCAATGGATTCAGACCGTGAAATTCGTATAAACCCTTCCCAGTCCATCCACTTGGACTTGATGCGGTCAGTCGCTCAACAAGTCGGTGATACGCCTTATGTCCTCAAGGGAGGTGCGGCACTCATCTTCACTCGTGCCCTGGATCGCTATTCCACGGACTTAGATTTTGACTCTACAAAAAAGCTAAATCTCAAGGGTCGAATTGAGTCTGCCATTAGGAATGTGAATGGTATCGAATTGAAATCACTAAAGTTGGTCAAAGATACGGATACTGTCCAGCGGTACAAGCTTCATTATTTAGATCAGGTTACAGGGCAAGATAGGTTACTCAAGGTAGAGACTAGCTTTCGGGAAAGCCCCCAGTCTGAAGCCATTGAGACAATCTCAGGTATCAAGACCTACCGAATAGAGCAGCAATTTGATCAGAAGTTATCAGCGGCCCAACATCGAACAGCGGCTCGTGATTTGTATGATCTTGATTTTCTGGTGAATCATTATGGGTCACAACTACGGGATGACCAGATGGAATCCATTCACCAATTTGCCTCTGATCCAGATCATCTGGTAGATCGGTACAGTTCATCCTTTGAAACGGATGAGGTTCTGAGTCTTTTCAATAAAGGTGAGGATGTTGTTCTCTCCCTACATCTTGGTGCAGAACAACTTTTGAATGAGCGGCAGCAGAGTACAAGCAATATCCCTCTATCCAAAGAACAAGACAGCCAAACTCTCTACAACGAGTTCTCATCTAAAGTTGATCAGCCAGGCTTAATTGGGGCGGGCCTCGTTGCCCAGAATGCACTGAAGGCAGGGTATGCCAAGTCTAAGGTTGAATCAATGTTGCTAAAGCATGATCCAACTATTCGAGGAATTGTGGCTGAGCAAGGACAGGAAAAAGGTGTGCGGGCAGCAGCGATTGTCGTCAGGGGTGCCCGGATGAAAAGCTTGACCACTGAAAGCCTGGAGCTGGAGCAGGGGACGCAAATCCCAAGCCCGGATCAAGGTCCAAGCCTATAACCTATGTCTGACAGTGGTTTCAGTTGGTTTTATTAATTTTAGGGTGTTACCCTAGTTTGGATAGTTCCCTTTCAACCAGAGGTAATGCTTATGGATGGCTCAGAATCTCATATCTCTGAGGATATGGTTGTAAAGGTGTTAGCTGAAGCATCTCGGCTACAAGCTGAAACAGACAAAACCTATTTACTGGAAGATTTACGGAAAGTTTGTGCTGAATCGCAAATACTACCCGAAAATTTAGAGAAAGCTCTTGTCAATGTTGATGAAGAGCAGTACCGCGCTCGAAAAGAAAAAATGCTGCGGCAAGACCTTATTCAGAAAAGGCGACAAGAGTTTAAAAATCAAGGCATCAAAAGTATCTCTATAGGGATGAAATTATTAATCCCTGCGATAGCGGTGTCTAGTCTTTTTCTTTTTCGATCTAAGTTAGAACCACTGATCGATGATTGGATATTTCGATTGAATTCTCAGCATCAGACGCAGCTAGAAACTGAGATAAAAACCCTTCAAGGAAAGCTTTTCACCCTGACCGAAACTCAAAAAGATCTGAAAGCTCAACTTAAGACTACAGAGTCAAAGTTAGAAGCCACCCGAAAGGCTGAATTGCCACCGATTCAACAACGGGTGACAGGAATTGTTGAATCGGTGAGAAGACCGATTGCAAAACAAAGGCCAGAGGTAATAAACCGAAAAGATTTCCGAAATAGAGTGATGGGAAAAACGGAGCAAGAAGTGCTTCAAGCTGTCGGTAGACCCAGTAGTACGAGCGACCTGTCAACACTAGTTTTTTGGCGCTATGTTGGTATCGTCAAAGATGAGATCTCAGGCAATATAGGGGGCGCAAAAGTGCAATTCAAAAACGGAGTTGTTACGAAAGTCAGTTTCAGGTGATACCACAGTGGGTTGCCATTGAGAGGCCCATGCATTGCTGGCCTGCTAAGCTCGAATTTGCAATACCTTATGAGTACTATCACCAGTTTGCATCTGATCCAGATTGTCTGATGACCCAATGTGATCAACCCTTCAAATCTCCAGCTCATTCTCTAAAGTCACGGCTTGAGTGGGTTGAGATTTATGCTGTAGCAGGAACAATCTACGCTCAAATACTTTAGTGGACCTCCCTTTGTGTAGGGCATCCTGGTATGAGTGGGTAAAGCCAATCACCCCTTGTATATAGCGCTCTTTCTCTTCAGGTGATTTCATCTTTCTGACTGCATCTGACTGCATGATGACTCTTACCCCATCCATCGCATCACCATCACCTTGAGCGATGAGGTAAATTGCAATATCGTTTGTATGCTGTGGGTTCTCCCGACTTAATTTATTTTTGATCTGGGTGTACTGCCCCCGATAGTGCATCTTGATTTCTCGCTCCATCGGATAGGCATTCTGATCGGCCTGCTCAAAGGCGATGGGGCCATGATTCCCGATCAGGTCATCGACGCCTTTCCCTTGATCTGCCTCCCACGGTATTCTCCATGTCTTGCAGCCTCTTTCTTCAATGAGTTCAGCCTCTCTGACCATTTCACGCCGCACATTCCAGACCGTGGATTGCTCTGAATCCCAGTCATGGGCATACCTGAATTGCCTGCCTGGAACCGCAAACACCTCTAGATGAGGATGTAGTACCCGTCTTTCAAGTTCTTCATCGTACTGGTTCTTGGCCCGATAACCGATGTTGACCCCCTGCCCACCAATGACGACCCGACCTTGAGAGACGAGAGCAGCATCCTTCTTATCTCCTTCAGTTCGATAGATGGGAATCTCAGGGTGTTTATAGACGGTGTACCAGAATCCTTTTGTTTTCTCTTTATTAGTTTGTACAACTCCATACTTGGCAAAGATTTTCTGAGCGATGTGATCGGGAACGGGTTGGAATGCCATATCCCGCTCAAATAGTTCGTGTTTAGGCCCCAGTGGATTTTCATACTTGCGATACCGTGGGGGTGCATTGGGATCTTTTCTCCTTGCTTTCTGAGTTTTTTTGATATCTAATCGAGCGGTTTTAGGGTTGGGCTTAAAAGTCCCATATAGACTGTGGGCGGGTTTTTCATCCGGTCCCAGTTCTTCAAAGGATAGCGGATTCACTCCAGAATCACACCACCATCCGCCACCATCCGCTAACTCCTGATAGCTCAGTACATCAGGGTGAGAACGGTCATTAATCAATGATTGGATGGGTTTAGTCCGAAACTGACTGCGAACCTTCTTGAGAGATCCATCCTTTCTGCGCGTTGCCAAGTCCTCAATCTTGGCACCGAGCAGCCGATCAATCACCTGATCGCCCTCAATCGATTGCAACCGAGCCGTGATCACATCAGGATGAACACAGCTATCCACCCATTCATTCCAGTGGTTCTCATCAATACGCTCAGGTCTCTCAATCCCCGAGTAATCCGGTTGCCAGAACACCTGATCCTTGATTCTCTTGGGCTTGGCCTTGGACTTGGCCTGCTTCTTGGGTTTAGGAGTGATGCTCATCCCTTTGTCCGTCAACTGCTGAGCGACTTCCTTGAGCTGGTCTGCGACTGGCCCATTCATGAGTGCATCCACTGAGCGCATTGTCTTCACGGATTTAGCCAATTGCTGCATGACTGGGAAGGTCTTCAGACTTCGCTGAGCGCGAACGGTCAGATCATTGAGTGTGCCAATGTGTTGAGCAATGGATTCATGTGCCCTCCATTCACTGACGGTATCGGCCAGCTCCTTAATTCTGGCAAACGAATAAGTGGGTTGCTTGGCGTTAAACGCTTCAATCTGTTGGGTGATGGCCTGGAGCTGGGGCTGCACCTGAGCAAGGGATTGACCCTGCTGGAGTACGCTCACTACTTCGGCCAACTGAGCTATGCCCTCAAATTGAATCTGCTGAGGTTCAGCTAACTGGTTAATCTGAGTGGTCAGTGTAGCTAACTGCTCAACCAAACCACTCTCAGCCAGAGCTTGTTCTTCATTGAGGTCATGCACATCCTGAGCTAGGTTACCCATGTCAGGAAATTGAGGTATGGTCAGACTCTCAACCAAGTCCTGCACTTCGCCAATGGCAGCGGAAACCTCCACCTCAGTTTGCCAATCTTGGACGGCATCGACCAACTCAGCCATTGCGGGGAATTTGACATCCAGAGGTTGAGTTGCTTCCAAGCCAGCTTGTAATCGGATGATTACCCGGTCTAACCCTTCAGTACCTTGAGTTAAGACATCAACCATCTCAGTCACGGCATCTGCCAGCTCCTGACCCGTTCGCCATTCTGTGACGGCATCGGCAATGCTCCTGATCCTTTGCTGACTGAGGGTCTGTTCAATGGTTTGGTCTATCTGCTCTATGGATTGGGAAATATAAGTAAGGTTCTGGGCGAAGGCTTTTTGTCCTTGCAGCTCCCTTGCAAGATCAGCCAATTCGCCCAGACCCACAAAGGAATCAGGTTCTAGGCTTTGGTGCAAAGCATCAACCCGTTGAGCAAGACTCAGCAATTGAGACTCTAGTCCACTCTCAGCTAATGCTTGCTCTTGGGACCATGCCTTTACCTGTTCTGCTAGGTCTAGGGAAGCTGGTTCCCATTCGGTTGAGTAATTGTCAATGAATTGGGCAACCTGAGCTAGGCCCTGGCTGAGATCTTGTTGTTTCCTTGCATTTGCAACAGCCTCAGCCAGTTCTTCCAAACCTTCAAAGGAATTAGGTTCTAGACTTTGGCTCAGTGACTCTATATCCTTAGCAAGGGCTAGCAAGTGATTATCCAACCCACTTGTCGTTAGCTCATTCTCCTCAGACCACTGCATCACCCAATTAGCTAAGTCTGAGGTGGCTTGCTCCCATTCTGTTGAACGACCGTCTTGGGTGGGGCGTGTCGGGGGAGCTTGTCCTTGACTTGCATAATCTCCTCTGCCGCTTCCAATACCTTGTCGCTCATGGTCATTTGCAAGACGCTCGAATCCTCGATCTTGGTACTCAGACTGTCCATCGCCTTGGCGAGTTGCTTGATACTCTCGCTCATATCCGAGGGCTTCTTGGCTGCCATTGCGTCCTTGAACTCCTGGATGAACAGGTTGAGAACGGCTTTGACTTCCATCGGGATAGTGTTGATCCGCTCCCTGACCTGGGACTTGAGTTCTCTGTTCTCGTCTAGGATGTGTTGGTTCTGAGCCTGGACTTCTTCGACTTGATTGGTCAGGATGGTGATCGCGTCCGTGAGTGGGGCTAATCGGTCTTGAAGCTCGTCCACGATCTGCTGTTGTTGTTCGTTGGTGTCCATAGGTTTCCTCAATTAAATCTAAAGCACTTTCTTGGGCGTTGGATTTTACAACCCGTTTCTTCAGCTTTTCCAGGTTTTCGGTATAGATGGTCAGTTCATGTTCTTGGCGGGAAATATCGACTAGGAACGGCTCTCTGCTGGAGGTGCGGTCATTGGTGGTGATGACAATCGTCCGTTTCTTGCTGCCACTCTGGGAGCGGTAGGAAGTCCACACCCGGTCATACTCCAAGGCCAAGGGTTGAGTGAGGGGCACATCATGGGAGACTCCCTTATGGTCCCTAACCGTCATATTCAAACTATCCAGGGCGGTGACCGTGAGCTGCTGACCGTTAATCCAGTTGTTTTCCCGGATAGTTGTCGTCCACCGCAGCTTATCCCCGACTGCCACATCAAATTCTTGGGCACTGTAGACCTCCTTTTGCTTGTATTTAGCTGGATTGAATCGATAGAGCCGACCGCCGAAGGAAGAGACTACCAGCTCATCTCCTTCGCGTTTCTCCACCTTGTAAAGCTGTCCTCGCTTGATGGATGACGTTTTAGACGTTTGCAATAGGCGAACGTAATCCCCTTTGCGATACCAATCCACCCGTCGTTTTTGCTCAATACTCAGGTTTCTGGATTTGAGCTGGACAATCTTGCTGGATTCCCCGAGTCGCCCAAGTTTCTTCTCCCCCCTGCGAATGGCCTTTTCAGCCGCGAGTCGTTCCTTGTTGGTCCCAGCAATAATCAGGGTTTGGTCTTGTTCATTGGGGGAGAGGGCAAGGAACTGAGCTGCTGCGGCTTGGGTCATCTCAGTCTTATCGTCTGCCTCAATCACATACCCCTTGGCATTGAGGAGGTCCAGTGCTTTGAGTCCTTGACCTCTGGCGATGAGTTCAACGGCTTGCTTTTGGACATCAACCTTCTGCCTGACAATCTCCTCAATCCGGTGAGTGGTCGCTCCATTGTGCTGCATGAACTTGAAGGGATTGCCCGCTTCAATCGCGGAGTTCTGGCCCGCATCCCCTACGAAGATGACCTGTGCTTTGACTGCCTCTGCCTTTTCCAGAATCACCCGCATCTGTCTTCGGCTCATCATGCCCGCTTCATCAACCAGCCAGACTTGATTGGGGGTGTCATCAACTTGATGCAGAACCAAATGCTCAACGGTGTTGGTGGCGATACCTAGCTCATCCTGGAGTTTCTTCGCTGCTGGGATAGTGGGACTAAAGCCCCGAATCGTCAGACCGGAGCCATTGAGTAAAGTCTTCAGTACTCCTAATGTTCGAGACTTGCCCACCCCTGGAAAGCCCTGCCAGATTTGGTAGCGGTCAGTACTAGTGAGGGTGTTGAGAACTGCCTTGGCCTGGTCTTCATTCAGTTCAACTGCAATCCCTAAGAGTGAGGGATTAGCAACCATTGGTTGAGCTTGATCTTGGCCTGCCATCCAGCGCTGATGGATCTGGGCTTCTTCTTCAACGGCAGTGACGGTGGTGAATCCCCGATCGACGGGTATCAGTTCTTTGCTTTGGCTAATGGCCTCATCAACCTGTTCCATCGCCATGCCCTGACGCTTGAGGGTCTTGAAGACATAGGCATAGATATCATCCGTCTCAAATATGGATGACCATTCAGCGTAATGACGGATGGCGCTTTCAACCTCATACCTGGCTCGGTCTGGGTTAGGCATTACGGCCAAAGGTTCAGCCAATACTGGATGACCCACTCCTTGAGAGTGAGCCTCATCCCGCCAATGGTCTTGGATGATTTCAAGCTTTTTGCCCACCCCTCGTTTAGCCTTGCGAGTGGTAAGTACCTTCAGCTTCTTATTCTCAGGAGTAACTTCTAGCCCTTCATCCCGAACTGCTTTGACGATGGCCCGATGGCGCTTGCTGAAGACCTCGACATCAGAGCGGTTGTAGCCCTCTAGCTCAAACCCATCCTTAGTTTCATAGATGCGATACCCTAGCCGTTGGACCTTCTCTGCTAACTTCTGACGGTAGAAGCTGCCTATCCACTTAGCTTTAGCCAGCTTTTCATGAGAGAGGGAGCGCCACTGACCATCTGGCCCCTGTGTCCCATTCATGAGCAGCATGTGGGTGTGAAGCTGCATGTCTCCATCGCGGGAAGTATGGTGAGGCATCAACGCCGCAATCATGTTGCTTGTATTGACGACAGAGCGTACTCCATTTACTTGAATCCGGGTCTGGGCATACTCGCGCTCAAGTAATTCAAAGGTTTCTAGAACTGCCTCCATGTGGGCATCGAATAAGCGATTGTCTCCTTCTAAGTGCAGTGCCATCGACACACTTTTGGGAGCAGACAAAGTAACGTCATGGGCCAGTCGTTCTTTGTCTTCCTCGTTGGGTTTCTTGCCCCTAATCCTTTGAACTGCACTACCAGCGATGCCTTTTAAGGAGTCAGGCAAGAACCCTCGACTGAGCGCTTTGAAGTCCTCTCTTTTAACGTAGGTGCCTAACTTTTGAACAATCGCGCTGGAGCCGACCCAGACAGCAGTACTCATGCGGTCAATATCAGAGACCGTCTCAGATTCACCGTAATAGCGCTCCACAGCATCTACGAGAGATTCATCTTCCTCGTAGTACTCGATCATGTCGCGTGTTATGGTCTGCATCGTCCGCATGGGTCGGCCTCTGGCTTAGCCTTCCAGATGCTTCAAGCAATCATCGACAGCGGCTTGGTGCGCCTCATACAGTTCTGGGTTTGCTTCGAGATGCTGTGCCATTGAGATTTTCTTGGATGCTTCAAAGGCAGCTATGAAATCTACTTTTCTGACATAGGGACCGAGCTTCTTTAGCAATGGGTTGGAGCCGACCCAGACAGCGGTAGTCATGGGGTCAATATCAGGATCAGGCTCTACGCTCTGGATGTCATAGCCCAGTTCACGGCAAGCCTCTACCAGTTCGTGCTGATAAAGTCTCCTACGATTACCAGGTTCAATCAGTTCTTTGCGGTAGAACCTCTTGAATTCCTCAGCCTCATCGACTGGATCATCAGCTTGAGAACGAACGAACCTTTGAGTGACTTGTTGCCAAAGTCTGGACAAGAAAGTTTTAAGCATGGGAATACCTGCACGAATTTTTAAAAAGCGATTCCATCGACCACAGAAGTGATCATTCTCGTGAAAACTACAAAGATGCTACTGAGTACTACAGAGCGGAGTTACAAAACAACTACGGTTGTACTACGTGATGTTACGAAAATGTTTCTGAATGTACTACGAAAATTTAGGGTCAGCCCGATCTTGGATATTCCCGTAACGGTGCCTCGGAGTGGTGATGGGTGTGGGAGCCTCAGCGACCCTCCAGAACCTCTTGAATCTGCCCTCAAAGTAGCACCATCCCTAGGATCCTTGCAAATCCTTGGTTTCCACCCACAAACGACCGACAAACGACCGACAAAAACGGCAATTTTGGGCGGGGGTATATTACCTTGTCTAACTTAGGATTTATTCAAGATGACTACAAAAAATATTTTTGACGGTCGATGTCGGTGCAAGTTTGACCAAAGCCTTCTTGCAAATTGCAGCAGATGGCAAGCTTCCGATCGAGGAATGTATTACACAGCCCTCCGCTGTTCTCAGAACGACTGAAAGTTTCTATGAGGAGATGGACCACGATAACTCTGCCCACGGTTCCATTCTTTGCTATGGGGGGATGTACTGGCAGACGGGCCAGATTGCCGAATCTAATCTGAGGCAGACCAATACAGATCAGCACAAGCACCCGGAAGCGATTGCCAAGGTGCTGTCGATTGCGGGGTATGCCATTTCCAAAGCTGGGAATGGAGCTGAGATGTATTTGGACTTGCTGCTGCCGAAGAGTGAGGAGCCGAGCTTTACCCAGATGAAGCGAGATTTGGCGAAGTACGTCAGCAAGTTTTGGTATGGGTCGAAGCAACTGACCTGTGCGCCGAAGTTTGTGAGGGTCTTACCTGAGAGTGCGGGGGTGGTTTCCATAGTGCAGACCTATCCCTCGATCATTCTGATGTTTGGTCATAAGGACTTTACTTTGACGAAGATCAAGGATCGGCACAGTGGCTTGGCCTACATCCAGACATGGGCAGGTCGAGGTTCGCTGATGATTCAGCGTCATATGAACTGGACCCCCTCGAATGAGCTGACAGGTGCCAAGCTGGTGTTTTCACAAGGAACAGGTCAAAAAGGGCTTGAAAAGGCATTTGGGGATGAGGCTGGCCCTGTCGTGGCTTCCTTGCGCCAAGCCAGAGAACTGTACTGGGTGAATCTCCAGCAGCAACTGAATAGTGACATTGATGTGGTGCAAGCCAAGCGCATCTATGTTGCGGGTGGTGGAGCGCCCGCCTGGTCCAAGCAGCTCAAGGAGTCTTTTAGCGGCAAATTGGACTTGCTAGGCCCTGTGATCCGCACCATTGGCCGAGAATTTCCAGAATGGTCAAAGTCTCCGATGACCTACCGACTGACGGATGCCTATCTGGTGTGGCGGCAGAATGCGGATCGGCCTGAAACGCTGCAAACTCCGCCCACACGCAAGAGCACCAAAACAACCAAGACTACTAAGTCAGCAAAGAGCGCAAAGGCGGAGGTGAGCAATGTCTAATGTTTACTTTCAGGTCAATACTCACTGGAAGCCCACTTCTGAACGAGGGACTATCTTCTCCACCGTTCGCAACCACTATGGCGCAGGGAAATACTTCACCCGCCTATGCATGGACATTATGTTTTCGGTCCTGAAGGTGCTGGCCGTAGCCATCCAAACTCGTAATCGAGCTGCGATTCAAGGAGCCATAGAGGTTTCCAAGGTTCAAGTTGAAGGCTATTACCACATGGCTTTGGGGCTAGCTCAAGCGGAGGTGCAATTGCCCGTCATGGTCGAACCAGCACCGAATACCTCTGACGGACCATTATCAGCGGCAGTTGATGACCTTGGTGGTATATCCCCTGTGGATGAGTCACAAGTGGAATTCGAGGAATTTGAACCGTTCGTTATGGATGACTGATTCAACGGGAGGGGGCATGTTCTCAAGTCCCCTCCACTGCCATAAAAACCCTCGGCGGTACATTCTTGTAGACCAATAAATGGAGACATAAACAATGACGAATGCAACTGAACTAACCCAAACACTGGGCCTTGAACAGAATGACCTCGACAAGCTGCTACGGGCTTGCGGGATGAGCGAGGACGGCTATGACCTGGAAGCCCTGCAAGGTGTTCTCCAACTCAAGGCCGAAAACATCGCTGATACCTACACTCATGGCTGGTGCATCTACACCGCTGACACGTACAAGGTTGACCTCAAGCCCATCCACAAAGCGATTTCTGCTGAAGGGATTGAGACAGGCGATGACCTATACCATCCTCTGTTCACCCTCGTCTGTGAGCGTGTCTCTGAGGAAGGGGTTGACCCCATTGATGCGGTCAAGACTGAGTTGCAGGGCACCGATGAAGTAGAGGAAGATGCCAGCCTCGACGACATTGATCAAGTTGACGAGGGTATGAAACAGGCACTCAAGGCTGAGTCGCTTAGGACTGCCCGCCGAGTCGCCAGGAATGCTCACAAAACATCAGATCGGGTCGTGGCTGCTGCCCACCAGTTCCACATGAAGCAACTACGCCATGACCTCAAACAAGTGTTTGCCGAAGAATGGGCGAAGGAAGATGCCCAGGAAGCCCTTGAGGGCCAGTCGGAGCCGGGAAAGCTTTTGCCAGCCGAGGCCACGGAAGTCTAGAGCGTCAGGTGCTGCTGGAGATGATGAACAGCCAATTCCAGGTGTGGGCGATGCAATCGAGAGAGGCTATCGCCACTAGAGAGCGGGCAATGATCCTCGCAGACCAGGAAGCCTTACGCGAAGCTGCCAAGAAGCGCAGAGAGTATGAGTACCGCATGGCACTGCTAGGCGATGTCAGCTACTGGGGCTGGCTGGTGGTGCTAGTCACCCTTCTCGCTGGGTTTTGTGGCTGGTGGCTGCGAGGAACCATCGCCCCAACTTCGGCAAATAACAGTGGCGGTATATTACCTGTCACCAGTCAGCCAAATTCACAGGAGGTACATTAATCCGTTACCTCCGACTAAGCAAATCAGGGCGGCGGTATATTATCCGTCACCTTCAAACCATCTCATTAAGGAAAGAAAATTATGCTTACCCAAGATAGACTCATCCAACCAAAACCTGAACTGTGGGTTGAGTCTCCATCCTCAAATCAACTTTTTCTCAAACGCCTGATCCTCGTCAAGGCCATTGTTACCTCTCTATGGAAAGACGAAGCCCGTCAACAGCTCCAATCGCAAGCTGACCAACTGGATGAACAACTAGGCCAACTGGATGCCCAAGTTCAACAAATGGTTGGGGAGCTGAGCCAGCATACTGTCCAAATCCATCCAGAGGGCAGCTCCATTGCCCAGACCCAGACTCAAATCCAAAGTATCCAGACCCAGGCTAATGAGCGCAAGGGTGAACTGCTGGAGCAGAAGACTCAGGTCTTGCAACAACTGGAGCAGATCGAAACCTTGGAGTTGGGCGAGGAAGTGGAGCAAGGCCAGGTCGATAACTTCTTTTATGCCAAGCAAGGCGACCATCTGATCCGCAAGATGCAGATTGAGGTTGTGATCCGTGATGGCGTGATTGAAGAGATTCGGGGGGAGTTGTAATTCCTACCTGCCTATTTCAAGGGAGGATGGCATACTATTTTGCCCCTTCCCAACTCATCAACTGAGGGTAGTGGCATATTAATCCATTACCCTCTCCACCAAAACTCAGGAGAAAAAATATGTTAACTGAATTGGGGGCAAAGACCGTCCCCAGACAACCCACAATCTTGGAAGAGTTGGGTTCAACGCTCAAGGTTGTTCTAGGTGCAATGTCTGTGAGCTGTGTTGTATTTGGCTTTCTAGCGGTTTCGCCTTATTTGATTGATGCCAAATGTTCTCGGCCTGGGTATACGCCCGTTACCCTAGCGCAGTGCTTACCAGAGTCTGAAGTCAAGTCCACGATTTGGGAGGCAAGAATCCCTACACCAATGGGAGGTTTCTATTTGGCGAAAGGAGAACCCATTGCCCAGGTATTTCCTCGGCTTTTCTCCCTGTGGCTCTTGACCCTTCCTACGGTGGTCGCCACTCATGCTTTGGGGCGTTTTGTTTTCGTGAAGCTAGCATTGACCGCCGCTCAATCGGGTGAATCACGAGATCGTAAATGAGGGACATCAAATGACTGACCTACCCCCCACAGATGAAACCTTGAAAACAGAATCACTCTCGCCTTCCAGGGAAAGACTCAAGCAGCGCTT
The DNA here is from genome assembly GCF_021497025.1 of Acaryochloris sp. 'Moss Beach'. NCBI lineage: Bacteria > Bacillati > Cyanobacteriota > Cyanophyceae > Acaryochloridales > Acaryochloridaceae > Acaryochloris > Acaryochloris sp. 'Moss Beach'. The sequence goes on along the minus strand of NZ_CP071718.1, from coordinate 318,933 downwards.
GTGGATGCTGTTTGTTTGGTTCCCATTGGCACTGCTAGTAGCTGGGATGATATTCACTTTTGTTGAAGCACCTGATTCCTGTAAGCAATCGTTAGCCTGCTTCACAAGCTACACCCTCTCATCCGTGCAGCGAGGTCTAGGGCCAATTGTCGATCCAGTGGGGACGCTACTTTACGCTCCCGGTGTAGTAGCAATCCCATTAATCCTAGTAGTTGCCTATGTGTACTACTTCGTATTTACGACCATTTTGCAAGTGCTGTATGCCTTGCTTGAGGTTGTGATTGTTCTGCAAACGAGAGGGAGACAGGACGATACGGGGTGATCGCAAATCCATATCAATGACAACTACCCCAATACCAACCCCCAGACTTCACACCTAACCACAATAAAAACGACCCCCCAGCTCTTCCAGTCCAAGAGGTCGCTAGATCGAATCATTCCAATTATATCGAGGTCACCACAATGCCGACTAACCCCTTTTTCGACTTTTTCGAGCAATCCTGGGTTAACCACCAGACCGACCACGGCCAGCACCCAGATTCATGCACAGGACTGCCATCAGACCAGATCCTAGACCGGGTTTCGTCCTGGGTGTCAGAGTTCAATCCGCTGATATCACCTGAGTCGCAGATAGCTGAGAGTATCCGGGTGGGTATTGTCCAGCGATTTTACGGGTGGCAGTGATGAATGAATCAACATGGACGATTACGGTTGGTGCAGAGACGGGAATTGACCCCAATCGCTGGTTTGATCTGAAGCCTTGCCACTCTGATGAGGAAGTTGAAAGCGTTGCTCAGAGTCTACATGAACGATCTGAGTATCCCGACTACTGTGACCCTGAAGGCGATTCAGTCATTATGGAGCTTTTGGCTGAGGAGTATTGGTGTCGCCGCATTCGCCCGGTCTATTTGCAGCAGGGAAAGCTGGGCAATTGCTCACTGGCAATTCGAGTGGAGCTACGGCTAGGAGAAATTGGCACGATCCATTGTGGCTCAAATGTTTTCCAACATGAGCATATTTCTCATGCCCTGCAATTCATTGAAGCACTTGAGGGTCAGGATCTGGAGTATAGCGAGTACTGGATGGCAATCGCTGAACATTCTCAGCCACTGCCACCAGCACCGACGCTTGAAGACTTCTACCAATATGTTTTGCAGCGATGCCAGCTAGCAATTGAGGACTATCACGAACTCCTTAGCTTCTATGTCACGGATCGGAGTGGCTACCTGGAGATTGTCCACGGGCGAGAACCTAGGAGCCTTGAGGGTAAGTATGTCTGGGCACGGTTTGAAGCTTCTGAATTCCCTGGTGATTGTAAACGTTGCATCAAGCCACAGAAGGAGGGGTTTGAAACACCTGAAGAAGATCAGCGAGGGATTGAAGATTATTCCTGCCAGGTTGCACGTCATCTATTTGATGGTTTTCAAGATATCCAGCGTCGTAGGACTGATCGGGGTATGTATTCCCAGAGTCCTCAATCCCTTGCTGAACGCCAATCTACTGCTCCCGATCCAGTAACCCAATCCAAGCAGAGAGTCGAGGAACCCATCTTCGACCAGTTAGCACAAATCATTGCTGCCTTTGGAAGTCCGATGGCTGATGCCGAGGGCGGCACCCTATATGACGATGGTACGTACCTCTTTATGAGGAGTGAGCATGAAATCAATGTTGCCCGGAGTGCTGAGGGTGATTATGTCCATCACATTTATCGGAATCTCTGCCTTTTCGACCATCAGGATATTCGGGGTGTTGGACACAACTACTTTTTTGACCACACCACTACTGAGGATCGGGCTTACTTTGCTCGATTAGCTGAATCTATTGAAGGCAGGGCACAGGAAGATGCTGAGCCTGAGCTGAATCCTGTCGTTTAATTTTTTATTTTCTTTAGAGAATTTGTATTACCTAGGCACTTCAAATCCTGCACAGAATCTGTAATGCCTAGATAGATTTTCCACTTCATACCCATCACTTGTACTAAAAACTCCCACCTATGGAGGTGAATTAAATGACTACTGCAACCGTCCTGCAACCGATACCCTTCAATACTGACAGACCGATCATCTTCAACGTTGACCTTGAAGAAATCGACCTAGATTCATCCTTCCCTTATACGGGCTTCTTGTGTATCACTCAACATTGGCATTATCCGCTTGAAGTGGAGCTGTGGCCGCAACCTGAAGGGATGAGTGAACCTGAGCTTCTGTCTCAAGGCTTTTACCAGACTAGCGCTGTATTGAGTGGTGAACGGCTGTATGTCCATCACACTCAAGTCGCTGAATTTGTCGAAGCCCAAGACCTGTTTGACCACTCCAACCCTAACCCAGAGGCTAAGACCGTACATTACACAGCCCCATTTGAGATGCGGGCATTGACGCCAGAGATATTCTTGTCATTCTTCGGTAATGAGAAGCCTAAGCCATCCAGCTCCAAGGCAATCCACCCACTCCTGGTAGAGCCATCCAAGCAAATCCTAGAGAGGGTCGAAAGACTTGATCATTTACGCGAGTCTGGTTTTCTCACCGAAGTCTTCAGACCCCACGAAGTTTTGAGAGTTTCCCTCTCCCACCTCGACCATACGCTGTTGCCGTGCTGCCTGGAGGTCGAGGCCCAGTCACCATCTCGCATCCTTATCTTTAGCGGTGAGCCATTCTTCCAACTCAATGGCATCGAGACGACAATGGATATCCCGCATCTGTGGAATGTCGTCAAGGGTTTGCAGATGTGCTTTTGGGATTTTGACTATTTTGAATCATTTAGCAGCTTGGATATCATCTATCTGCTTTGTCGATATTTTAATTGCATCCCGTTGTCTGGACTTGCCAGTGGTTTTGATTCCCAGTTGGATTTGTCTGGTAATTGGGAATGGTCTTGCCTGCCGGGTGCTGATTGGGATGTCTGTGCATCCCTGGTATCAGGCGAGGTGCGGGCTGATGCTGAGCGTATCTCGCAAGGGTGGAAGATTCGAGAGAAAGGAATTGCCGAGGATACCGACCCCAAAGACTCATGTCTAGAAGTCGCTCCTGCAAACGAGTCGGGTGAGGTGCAGCGATATTTGTATCTATCAGCCGAGGGGTGGGAAGAGCTGCATTCACAACAGCCCCTCGACTTGGAAGATTTTCAATTGCTGGTGGGTGTTAGGGGTCATAAAACGACTATCGAGTATTTGACTGATCGCTTCTCAATGTCAGGTTTAGAAGTAGAAATCTTGGGCGATTTCTGGGAAAGAACTCACGGACTAAATTGGCTTAATGAGGATGTCCCACTTGGGTAATTGAGGATTTCTTTCCAATCGTTTCTCAATCCCTTTCATTGCTTTTTTAGTCAACGAAATCCCTGTTTCATAAATCTTCTGTGTCAAAGTTATAACGGGATGCTTACCCTTCCAAGTCATGGTTCTAGCCCATCCCAACAGGGTATCAACATCGGTTAACAAAGTTCCGTTCCAGTGTTGCTCCAAAATCCCCCAACATCGTTCAATGGGGTTGTACTTGCTGTGATAGGGCGGATAGTACAGCAAGTGAATAGCGGTGCCGATGTGATCGCTAAAGGTCACAAGTCGATTGAGGAACTGAGTGCGTACCCCACTATTCTCAGGACCGTTATCCAACTTGATCTGGATGAGCTGAAGGGTTTGCTGTTCGTTGAGGGCAAGGGTGTTCCACCAATCCTGGAGATTATCGACCATAAAATCGCTCGTTTTGTGGGAATTACCAAAGGTGATGTGTAACGTATTGGTGTCCTCATCTAGGATGCCGCAGGGAATATATTTTGGCCCACTCCCCATATCGTGGTCACAAGCTTGCGTTTGGGTTCGAGTCTTGCCCCGACGCGAAGACTCCCCCAGTTCAACGGTGGCTTTGCAATCAATACTCAACCGTTTGACCGTGCTGTCAGAGTCGTATTGGTCTTTGTGTTTGAGGTTGTCAAAGATGGCATCAGTTTCCGGCAGTTTTTTTGGGGTTTAGCTTTGAGGACGGGGCGGAGTCGATAGCCTAACCGATTCAAGACGACGGCCATCGTACTCTTTGCAGGGATAGACTTGGGAGGAAACCCTTGTCCACTCAGGTGTTCGATAGCGGCAGCTGCTGTTAAGCGAGTATAGGCAGTGGAGCTGGAAAAGGTAGGGTCTTGTTGGCTATGGGCTTCTGCGAGTTCCCGTAAGGCTGTTGCGACCTCTGGGTGAAGGTCTTCCCAACGTTTCTTACCACAGAAACCGGACTGAGCACCCGCACAAATCATCCCTGTTCGCTTCTCGCCTAAACCTGTTGCCACCGTATTGCGACCCCAACCAAATATCAGTTCTGTGAGATTGGGGTTCCCGTTACAGTATTTGAGGGCGATGTCTGCCTGGAAAGCACGACGGCGGATTCCTGTCATTTTTGAAGAGGCAAATTTCAGATCTTTAATTTGATTCCACGTTAATTGTTCACGCATACTCAGAGTTAGATTCAATGCATTACTATCGCATCAAGTGACCGAAAATCCCGTGAGTTCTTTCCCAGAAATCGCCTTGATGGACGCCGAGGCCCGCACCAAAGGTCTAGAGCCTTATTGCCTGGACCCGAAAACCTTTGAAGCCTTGCCGGGGAATATTCTCATTGTCACTAGAGACGAAGGGCGTATAACAGGCTTTCCTGAAGAACGTATTGAGTGGTGCTTGTCGTTGATGTGTACCAGAGGGGATCTGCCTTACCACGGCACCCGGAAGACAACGGATTATTGTCGGGGGGAGATGTTGGCAGCTTTCCAAGGCAGACCTCAATCGCGGCTCTCCCCGTCATCAGTCCAGATTTATCACGTCACGCACAGATATCGATATGACAAGCCCTTGGATACCTGTTTCAAAAGCGACCGCCCGCTACTGGAGCTGAAAGAAACCCTCTATTACCTGATGGGGATTGCGGCGATCATGCTTGAAGAGGATTTGTGCGGCCCGCTCAAGTATGATGACTTATCCAGTGAATCTATCTGCTTCTTGTTGCGGCAATACTGTGACTTTGAGCTGTGCCCTTACCAGGATGGCGCAGTTGAGATTGACCTGTACTATCTCTGGGAATTTGACGAGGATGTGCAACAAACCGATCCTGCATGGGATCTGGAGCTACATCAAAAGTATGGTCGAGCTGGGGTGATTGACTGCATTGGAATGCTGATGCGAGGGGAGATAGAGGGATGCATTGGTGAAGATCATCAGCTAAAGGTCAAGAGCAATCTTCCTAAGATGGCTCTGTCTAAATCCTTGACTCCGATCAGCAATGGTGATGACTTCAGGGTTATCCAGGATTACCAATCTCGCTCTAGTGACGAGCAAGTTTTCGTAGACGATTATTTTGATGATTCTCCCGACATCAATGAGTTGGAATTCAGCGAACGGCTTATTGAGTCAAATAACCGACAGGATGAAGATCAGAAGAAAGATTTATTAGACTTTGTTGGTGCTATGGAAGAGCATATTAACGAGCTTCCCGCCAATGAGAGAAATGATTACGCCGATCAACTTGAACAGATTAAGGCTGCTGATGCACTTCCAGAGTTAAAAGATAGAGTCAATCAGCTTTCTACCGATCTTTATGCCAAGTCTTTTGACACCATCCAGCATGACATTGCGATGATGACTGCTATCTCAGAAGGGGTTGTCTCAAAACAGCCAGAAAATATCACTGAACAGCTCCAAGAGTTAGACGACACTCAAGGAGCTGCAACGCCTTCTATTCCTGTCATCAAACCCACTCAGAATACATTCTGGATAACCCACGAATGCAGCTATCTAAAAAGCAAGATGACCTGTGTTCGACATCCAACCAGAACCCATACCCAAGCAAAGCTCGATGCCTACTATCTCATTTCTGAAGGATATAGCATGACTTATGAGTACCACCAGCAATGTCGATTTGATATCTCCGACTGTGAGCCAGGGCCTAAAGCCGTCTGTCATCTACTGGTCAAGTTCTTTGGCTATGAGATTTGTGAGTACGATGATTCAGCGATAGAGATTGACCTGCTGTATATATGGCAAGGGCCAAGAGACCCTAATATCAGGCCATCTGACAAGAATTGGTACAAGTGGCTCAACTTATCGCGTTTCCGTTGGGGAGTCTACCGTGAATTGCTGTCAATCATGGAAGGTCGCCTCAATGTCGATAGACTGCCTCAATACCCTTGGAATTCTCAGCACAGGTCAATCACAGGCTGGGACTGTGGTGATTACATCATCGAAGTGCCGTTTTGCTCATTCAATAGCGAGGCAGAGGCAGAGGAATTTGGTCAATCCTGTTATGCACTTCAAACTGATGAAGAACACCCTAGCCTGTTTCAGCTCTTCTATGGAGATGGCGACGAGGCTTGCCTTCGCAAAGATGACGTGATTGTATACCGCAAGCCTTCCATCACTTCCGAGGTCAATCCTGATGATCGGTCTAGCTGGGAAGTGACAGACTTGAGCGCTGAGGATATCCCAGATTTGGAGATCAGCGGTCCCCTTTACTGCCAGGGTCGGGATCATGAAGAAATCCAGAATCTAGGAGAGAAAGTGCCTGAAAAAGAAGAGGTGGCAGTTCAGATATACAACGAAGTCCAGTCTCCTGAGCATATTCAGCAAGATCTAGACAATCATTTAACGGTTGAGGTGATCTACATAAATAGTGAAATCCCGGTTTGGCAACTTAGAACCACGATTCGAGATGTGGTCGTAGACATGGAAATCGGGTATGAATCCCATCGCGGCGAATTTAAATCCTACGATAATTTTGATCTATCAGTTGTCGAGGCGCTTGCAAAAGATCCCAGATTTACTGAGCTGCTTGCTATCTCATCTGGGATGATCGATTACCCTTATGTGAAATACCCGGACTTCAGTAATGTTAACTGCTTGGATTCTGGAGATGAATTGGAGCGATTCGTCGAAAGTCGGGCATACAAACTGGGTGAACAGTATGGCAGTCCATCAACCGCTGAGGATCTGATTGAAAAGATCAGTATTCGGCATTCCTCAGAAGTAGAGGTTTATAGATATCAAGTCCTAGACAATGCAGTAGAAGGCATTCCCTTTAAGCCGTCAAAATTTATGAGGGGCAAGCTCGATCAAAGCGGTCGCCTTCCTGAGTCCCATATCAGTATTGGCGAGATTTACACAGGTGACAGTATAAAAAATCTAGAATTGCCCATCAAGATTGGTTCTGAAGAGTTTACTGTGACCGTGGGTGTTGAAACCCAGAACGGCACAAGTTACCGCTATGGCGATTCAATAGAGCCTGTCCGAGGTATTACTCAGGATCAAAGATTCAATGAGCTAGTGGCTGCAACCGCTGGACTTCGGGAATACCCCTACACCCGTAACCTTGATTTTCGTCATCCCGAAAAACTAACGTCTCAAGAACTGCAATCAACCATTGATCAACGCGCCAAAATTCTTGGAGAAGAATACGGATCACAGTTCATAGGGGAGTCTTTGGTTACTAACGTTGGCACTGTCTATGCTGTGCTGACAGACACTACCAGAGAAGCTTTATTGCAGAGTTTCGTTGCTTGACTATTGGTCAGGAGAGGATGTCAATCGTCGTGAACCCAGAGCATGAGCATCATGGCGATTCATGTCCTCACCACAAACGAAATTTTACCCGAGACAATCTAGCTGACTTGAGGGCATAATCATGTCGAAAATTGCTACCGAAGAAACTAATCACACCAGCCCCAGCACCCACCAGCCCCAGCAGATAGACAAGGTATTGCTCCCCCACGAGGCTGCAGCGTTTCTGGGCCTGACCGAGGAACAACTGATGAACGCCACTCTGCAAGGTAATTGCCCTGGTGCCTGCATTGATGGTCAGTGGCGGTTTAGTCAGCGAGGGTTAAGTAAGTATCTGTTGCAGCAGAGCAATCATGGGAATGGGATGCCTTGGCTTGATGAGCATTACGGTCCCTACTGGCTCGACGATGCCGTTGAGAGCAAGGCCAAAAAGGTTATTGAGAGATATCAGGCAGGGGAACGGTATTTCCCTCTGCTTGAAATTGAGGGTGGCAACTTCGCGGGTCTTGATCTGACAGGCATCGACTTTTGGGAGTCGAACCTCAAAGGCTCCAGCTTCGAGAGGGCAACACTCAAGAATGCCGTCTTTGTGGGCTGCAATCTGGAGTCCACCAACTTTGCAGGGGCAGATCTGACGGATGCAGATTTCCGGTCTGCCTCGGTCAGGGGTGGTGATTTCAGAGGTGCAATCCTCAATCGCACAATATTCAGAGTCAGGAGTTGGCGAGGGGTGAACCTGGACGGGGCACAGATCAGCCTTGCGAAGTTCTGAGATATAGAGAACCAGTACAACCCAAATATGGAAAAACCATTATGAGCGCAACATCAATTAATCCCGGTGTCATGGCCTCTTAATCCTCAAGATTTAATTATATAGCCCTAGTCCAAATGGTCTTTAAGACGGGCCTAAAATCGCTTTGAAGGTATTTGTGATAGAATTTAGGGGTTTTTGGTATTTACCCAGATTAATATAGCTTTAATCCGCTTATAAGAGCGCTTCATTACATGGCCACAAACTATAATGCAGATCAGATTCAAGTCCTGGAAGGGTTAGAACCTGTCCGCAAACGTCCAGGGATGTATATCGGTAGCACTGGCCCTAGGGGACTGCATCACTTAGTGCACGAGGTGGTGGATAACTCTGTTGATGAAGCCCTTGCAGGACACTGTAAGCATATTCATATCTATCTCAATGAAGATGGATCCGTAAGGGTTACCGACGACGGTCGGGGCATTCCCACCGATTTGCATCCCACCACTGGCAAATCAGCTCTAGAAACGGTGATGACCGTCCTCCATGCTGGGGGAAAATTCGACAGCGATAGTTATAAAGTCTCGGGGGGCTTACATGGTGTTGGTATCTCTGTCGTCAATGCCCTATCGGAATGGGTCGAGGTCCAGGTGTGGCGCAATAATAAAGTCCATACCCAACGTTTTTCGCGTGGCATTCCGAAAACGGAGTTGGTAGCCGAAGACACTGATCGTAAACAGTCTGGTACTGCCATCACCTTCTTGCCCGACAACCAAATTTTCACCGTTGGTACTGAGTTTGACTACAAAACTCTGTCCAGTCGTCTCCGGGAACTTGCCTATCTCAATGCCGGGGTAGAAATTACCTTTCAAGACAATCGTCTGGCGTTATTGGGCACGGACGAACCTAAAGTTGAAACCTATCGCTACGACGGTGGCATTAAAGAATATGTCGATTATATGAATCGGGATAAAGAGCCCATTCATGCAGAATGTATCTATGTTGAGGGTGAGCGCAAGAATGTTCAGGTAGAAGTCGCCTTGCAATGGTGCCGAGATGCCTATTCTGACAACCTTATAGGGTTTGCCAACAATATCCGTACTGTTGATGGGGGCACCCACCTAGAGGGGTTGAAAACGGTGCTCACTCGGACTATGAATTCCTTATCCCGTAAACGTGGCAAGCTCAAAGAAGGGGATTCTAATCTGGGGGGTGAACATATTCGTGAAGGGCTTACCGCCGTTATCTCTGTCAAAGTCCCTGACCCAGAATTTGAAGGTCAAACCAAAACCAAACTGGGTAATACGGAAGTGCGAGGTATTGTAGATTCTTTAGTCGGTGAAGTCTTGACGGAGTATTTAGACTTCCATCCCGATGTGGCTGAGGCCGTGATCGAAAAGGCACTGCAAGCCTTTAATGCGGCTGAGGCCGCTCGCCGGGCGAGAGAGCTGGTGCGCCGTAAATCGGTGTTAGAATCCTCGACTTTGCCCGGTAAGCTGGCGGACTGTAGTTCCCGTGACCCTAGTGCCTCAGAAATCTACATTGTGGAGGGAGATTCTGCGGGAGGTAGTGCGAAGCAAGGACGCGATCGCGGTTTCCAAGCCATCCTTCCCTTGCGAGGTAAGATCCTCAACATCGAAAAAACTGATGATTCCAAGATCTATAAAAACAATGAGATTCAGTCCCTGATTACCGCTCTAGGGCTGGGTATTAAGGGTAACGAATTCGATGTTTCTCAGCTTCGCTACCATCGCATTATTCTGATGACAGATGCAGATGTGGATGGGGCCCATATTCGGACCCTGTTGCTCACTTTTTTCTACCGCTATCAGCGAGATCTGGTTGACCAAGGCTATATCTATATTGCCTGTCCGCCTCTATACAAGGTTGAGCGAGGGCGATCTCACTACTACTGCTATAGCGAGCGTGAACTTCAGGACCTAATTCGGGATGAGTTTCCCGCCAATGCTAACTACACCATCCAGCGATTTAAGGGCTTAGGGGAAATGATGCCTACCCAGCTCTGGAATACTACAATGAACCCTGAAACCCGTACCCTCAAAAAAATTGATATTGAAGATGCTGCTGAGGCGGATCGGATTTTCACAATTCTGATGGGGGATCGCGTGGCTCCTCGTCGGGAATTTATTGAAACCCATGCTTCTCGCCTCAACTTAGCTGAACTCGATATCTAGGAGAAAGAAGTCATAACTCAACTTGCTAAAAAATCATTGTGCTGGACCAGTGCTGATATTGAGTCGTTGGCAACAGATGAATGGACGTGCTGGCGTAGTGATATCTACAGAAAGAGTGATTTGAAAGGTTTCATATGGATAAGGAAATGCTCAGAGGTCATGGTTTAGCTGTTATTCCTGATTGGTCGAGAATAACAGAGATTTATTCCTCCACCCACAGACCCCACAATCCCAGTGACTCCTCGGTGGCGTGGTCTCCCTGATCGGCCTCTCGCAGTTGGGGCATCGGCCCGTGAAGATCGGGTGCCAGTCCAGCAGATCCATCTTCTGTTCTGTCGTCAGATGATTTGAGGGTGAGGCGATGGGGGTGCCGTTGTAAAAGGCATCGGCGGGAGTCATCCCTGAATTATGGCAGGTGTGACACCAGAGACACCCCCGAATATCCTCAGATTTGATTGATATGTTCTTAGTGGGGATTTCCTTAGAGTCCCCTTTCTCTATGATATGAAACTTCTTAGCTGTATACCTCCTGGAGAAGCCGTGCTTTAGGAGGTTTTTTGCTGTCCTGGGTCTTGGCAATAGCTAGGCAGTTCTGACTTTTGTAGCTTGGTCACTGTTTTTCTGTAATTTCTTCATGGCTTTGTTGATGATTTGTCGAATCCGTTCCCGGCTGACGCCAAGCTGTTGACCAATCTCATTCATTGTCTTAGGTTCACCATCTTCTAATCCATACCGCTGGATAATCACATAGCGTTGCCGTTCATCAAGCAGTGATAAATAGCTCGATACCTCATCGCTCTGATTGAGCAGTTCAAGATAGGTTGGTGTCGAATGTTCTGCTTCAATCAGCTCCCCCAATGTTGTGTCTTGTTGATGCCCGACCCACATATCTAAAGAGAGAATATCTTGAAGATGATGCATGTTCTTCTTCAGTTTGTCGAGGTCAATTTCCATTGCCTTAGCAATTTCTACAAGTGTCGGTTCACGACCAAATTCCTGAGAGAGTTGTCGTCGAGTCTGTTTGATTTTGTTGCCTGTCTGCCAGTGGCATGCAGGTAGACGAATCACACGGCTATTACTCTGTATGGACCGGGTAATTCCCTGTCGAATCCACCAATAGGCATAGGTACTGAATCGATACCCCTGCTCTGGCTCAAATTTATCGACGGCTCTACTCAATCCGATGCTGCCTTCCTGGATCAAGTCTATGAATGGCAAGCCCCGATTCTGATGTTTTTTAGCAATGGAGACGACTAGGCGCAGGTTGCACTCGATCATTCGTTGTTTGGCTTGAAGATTACCTGCTTTAGCTTGTCGTGCTAATTGGATTTCTTCTTCATGGGAAAGGAGAGGATAGCGACCGATTTCTTTAAGATAAGTACCCATGCTGTCCGTATGAGTGACCATCACTGCACCTCGTAAACATTACTGGTAGAGAATTACCCCAAAATGCTAGAGATGGGAATGGTCTTGTGTTATTTCTTAAGAAATGAGGGAGCTGAATACTAGAAAAAACTGACAGGTATCCATAACACTGTCAGTTAAGCGTGGTGTGAGGATTGCAGTTTGCAAGCCCTGCTATCTAGTCTAACGAATTCCCCCAGTACCTTGGAGGCCCCTCTCAAGCCATTCCCTTGTCTGTTCTCTGGTGTTCTTGGGTTACTATCCCATCATCAGCTAGAGCAAGAAAAAACTGGCAGCTCCGCCAAGGTGCTAGCCAGTGGATTTAAAAGTGAATTCAATCACTCTATCAGCCTTTAATTTCCTCTTCATCATGTTTCCGTCTACCGTCATGTTATTTGATGAATACTGGGCATCATGTGTTCTGGTATGTAGATTCTGGGTTGCTTGCTTGGCGCTTGCCAGGTCAAATCAAAAATAATGCTAATTAATACGCCATTAACCAGTGTGGAAAATAGCAACAGCCCCATTGTCATCTTGAATTTATAAGCACTTAGCTAAAATTAATTACATAATCATCGCCATAGGTTTTCAAAACTCTTTCCACATATTCGACCAAAGATGACCACCCCCAGTAGGCACTCATTTCAATCCACTGATATTTCATGAATTGCCACAGACGCTCAATCAAATTTAGATGGGGAGAATAGCTTGGTAACTCAAACAAGGTAATTCCCCGTTCGGCCCACTCTGCCTTCATCTCATAGATTGCTTGGCTCGTATGGATAGGGGCTTGATCCATCACAATGACGGTGGGCAACTCCACGTCAGTAAAGAAGGTATCAATGCAATGACTGACAACCTCACTGGTGATGGTCTGTTCTGATGTAAAAGCATGTAGCCCTTGTCGTCGACTCAAAAACCCCAGAACATTCAAGCGTTTACTTGAACGAGTCGGTATTTCCAGATAAGTCCCTATGGGTTGCCATCCATAGGGAATACAGGGGACTAACGAAAAACCACTCTCATCCATAAAGAATAGGTGGATGTCTCCCTTCTCTTCTTGTTTCTTGAGATGTTCTAACTGCTGTTTTTTTCGAGGTAGTCGGCATATAAAGGCTGGCCTGATGTCCCTTGGCGAAAGCGATGCCAGCTCATATCCATCTGCTTCAAGACGCGTTTAACGGTGGCCTTTGACACGCGCACTGACCACTGCTGTTCAATCTGAGCTAGCACCCGATTGAGTTGGATGGGAGATGCCTGAGTCCACTCATAAATCTGCTGTTGTTGGTCGGGATTAAACATCGGTTTTCGACCTCGGCCTGGGCGATTATAGAGTCCTGCAAAACCACGGTTATTCCAAGCCTTAAGCCAGTTGTACACGGTTTTAGGACTCACACTAAAAAGGGAGGCTAAGGTGTAGGGACTCCCACCCTGGGCAGACAAAATCAGGCAATGGGCGCGTTGTCTGACCTGATGATGGCGACTACAGCGATAAATCCGATGCAATAAGCGTAAGCTTTCGGTGGAGATAGGACGGACAATTGACATCAAATCAATGGATGTAAAAAAGAGGACTCAGGTAGTTTACAACCTGGAAATTCTATGTAATTAATTTTGTCCATCTGCTTACTCTGCTTGGATGCAACGATGATACAGCTGCTCCGCCGTTTTGACCGCCTCTCTGTATAAGAGGTGCTTTTCCAGTAGTGTGCGGCTAGCTTGAGTGAGTTTTTGTTGCAGATGAGCGATTGTTGCTTGATCCTGGTCTGTCGCCTGTTTCCACTGGCTATTCCTGCTGATGCTAGAAAGATGCTCTGCCATGGGTGCGCCTTCCGAGATGTGTTTTAGCGTTTGGGATAAGATAACACCTTAGACCCTATTGTGGTGTATCCCAGATGCTGCTCTATTCAAGCTGTTCTAGCCTTTTTCTCTAGTTTTTTCATGGCTTTGTTGATGATTTGGCGAATCCGTTCCCGGCTGACGCCAAGCTGTTGACCAATCTCATTCATTGTCTTAGGTTCACCATCTTCTAGGCCGTACCGCTGGCTAACAATAAATCGTTGTCGTTCATCGAGTAAAGACAGATAGCCCGAAACTTCCTCAGATTGCAAGAGAATTTTCAGATATGGCTCTGGTTCTTGGAATTTAGACTAAAAAAAGTACCTTCAGCAGAAATTATCACGCAAGAGAAGTACTGACGTGAATGCAGGTGGTGGGAGTTAAATCGGTAGATTAGGCTGCTACCTTCTCCTTCTTTTTGGGCTTAGATGCTCTTTTCCTTACAGTTGGATAGCGAGGTCGCTGAGTTCTTTTTTCTACCTGTTGTCCACCCCGGCGACTTTCCACGAGGTTTGGGGTCAGTTGCAGGGGAACCAACCCTAGCTAAAAGTGCAGTAATAGAGTCAGCAACCCGTCCTGGAGACAATGAGGTCAACCTTTTTTGCCAGGGTAGTGGCGTATCTTTAACGATGGTACGAGCCAGCCATAGTTGCCAGGTAAGCACTGGCATCAGGTCAGACCAGGCTTCCATTTGCTCCGCTGTGGACAGTTGCGGGACGGTCCAATGTAGACGTTGACGAACAAACCGATACCAATGCTCCAGGGCAAATCGACGGAGATACTGACGCCACAATTGAGTCACGCTCAGATGCTGTTTGGAAATCCAAACGAGCCACAACGGTTTTGAGGATGGAGCATCCAATCGCTCTATTAAAATGACTGAAAACGGATGTTCTGCTGCCTGCTTGAAATGCAGAGATGTCCAGCACCTCACTCGCACTCGTCCCAGCTCATTGTCCTCGAACATCAGCTGCTCTTGAGGTTCATGCCACGTATCTGGAGCTTTGAGGGCGAATTTAGCACCATGTTTTCGGGGTCGACCTTTGCCCTGATATGGAGGAGGTTCCTGATAGAGGACTCGGTTGGGACGTAATCGCAAGAGTTGGTCACAGAGTATATCTGCACTCTGTTTGAGAAAGGGGGCACACCCATACTCACTATCTGCCAAAAAGAGAATCAGACCCGTCAGTTGGAGACACACTTGCCGCAGTTGAGTAGCGGCTTTCTCCAGTGGCGTTTCAAAACTGGTGATGCGTTCATGCACTAAAGGTAATGCCCAACTCCCTTGGGCTTCAGGAATCCAGGCTATGCTGCTGTACCCTTGGCCAAGGGTGATGGGTTTCACACCACTTAGCGGTTGAGGTTGGTGTTCATACGTGCGTTCACGCAGAGTCTTAGCATAAATCCGTGGCCAGGCCGTATGGTCTCCCGCTAAGACGATCAGCTCTGAGGGGGGAATCTCCTTGGCATATGCCTCCATCAAGAGTTGACGAGAAGGATCGGCATCTTGAAGGGCTTTATAAATACTCGGCCATTTGCGGCGAAACAGGGGACTGAGGGACAGCTCTACAAATGAACTGATGCTGCGAGTGGTAAGTACTGCATCCATCAAGTCGAATAAAGCATCCTTCGCATTCCCTAATCGGTAGTAGATTGACTGGCGAAAGTTCTTTAGTTTGTCCAGACTAGTCATGATAAAGCTGTTGAGAGGTTCAATCTTCAGCTTTAATCATTGGGCAGTCGGTTGCTTCAAACTGACTGTCTTTTCTTTTTCTTAAAAGGAGCTATTAGTCTAAACTCCAATGGTTCATCTTGGCTTTCAACTAACTCCCCTAAAGATGTGTCTTGTTTCTCCCCCACTCTCATGTCCAAAGAGAGGACATCTTGCCTGAGTTGCAGGTTTTTCTTGAGCTTCGTGAGGTCCATCTCCATTTCCTCTGCAATCTCAGCCAAGGTTGGTTCACGGCCCAGTGTTTGGGAGAGTTGTCGTCGAGTCTGTTTGAATTGGCTGCCAATCTCCCAATGCCTTGCAGGAATGCGAATCACCCGGCCTGAGGTTTGAATCGAGCGGGTAATTCCCTGTCGAATCCACCAATACGCATAGGTACTGAAGCGGTACCCCTGCTCTGGCTCAAACTTATCGACCGCAGTACTCAAGCCAATGCTGCCTTCTTGAATCAGGTCTTGTAGGGGTAATCCCCGGTTCTGATGCTTCTTCGCGATGGAGATTACTAGGCGCAGGTTACATTCAATCATCTGCTGCTTGGCTTGGAGGCTCCCCATTTTTGCTTGTCGTGCTAATTGGATTTCTTCTTCGTGGGACAGAAGGGGGTAGCGAGCTATTTCTTTAAGGTAGAAATGAAGACTGTCCTGCTTAGTCGCCACCATTGAACCTCGAAAACATCATGGGTAGAGGAATACACCAAAATGCTGGCAATAGGGCTGGAATCTTTTTATTTCTTAAGAAAACCAGAAGAATGATTGACAAGTTTCTCAGAGTTCGGGAGTATTGCTGAAAATAGTTCAGTAGTCTCACTCAGGCTATTCTGCTACTCATTTCAGACCATAGAAACATCCAATAGCTCAATTCTCAACTGTTTCCTTTGATCGATGAGTTCTCCATCCCAACAACAGTTTATTCAGTACCTGCAAACTGAGCTAGAGATTTCAGAAGAGGCGATTGACCTAGCCTTGCGTCGTCAAGAGCCATCTCGGGGTCCGTTGCATATGGTCCTATGGCAACATGGGCTGATCGACCTTGACCAACTTGGCAAAGCATTTGAATGGCAAGTGAATGAATCTATCGCGACTGCGAAAAGATTCTAGCCTCCATAAAAAAGCTGATGGGTCAAAGGATTACCCACCAGCTTGGTTGTAAGGAATAGAGTGAAAATAGAGCCTATTCGTTAGTCTATCAGTCCTTCACTTTCTCCTTGAAGTCTTTGCCAGCACTAAATGCAGGAATTCTAGTTGCTGGGATATTCATTTTTTCTCCTGTCTTAGGATTACGCCCTTCTCTAGCCTTGCGGTCCCTGGCTTCAAAGCTGCCAAAGCCGACGAGAGTCACTTTTTCATTAGAGCTAACAGCATCCACAATTGTCTCAATACTGGCCGAAAGGATTGCATCAGCTTCCTTCTTAGTGGCACCAGTATTCTCAGCTATCGCATTGACCAATTCGCCCTTATTCATATAAATCTATTGAAACGCCGTTGAGCATTGTAACTCAGGGCTTTAGGAGGAAATGATGAATCGTTAGAATCTTATTCCGAATTGGGAATGCTAGAAAAGTCATGCGAACTCTGTGAGCGTAGTTTACGGAGTGTATGGCTCCCTAGTCGTTTTCTAATTCTTTTTGAATTGGAGAACGACGCACCAAGATTCATCTGTGATTAATATAGAAGAAGATAACCATTTTTCTGGTTATCTCGCTTACTCTTGCAACTCCCAGCCCAATGTTCGACTGGGCTTTTCATGGCTATCTGAAAACTCCCCAGTACAAGGCAAGGACGTTTGTTGCATCAGCACTTCAATGGACTAAGCAACCTTGGTCAAATGAATGTGCTTGCGACCTACAGAGATTTCAAATTCGTCTCCTGGGTTGAGATCCATCTCTTTGGTGTAGGCTTTACCCACTAGTAAGTTGCCATTGGATTGCACACTAATCTTATAAGCTGCTTGTCGTCCTGCCATTCCCTTGCCGTTAGGGGATTGACTATCTAAATCAATACCTTCTGCGTCTAAAAGGGCATTGAGGAATGCGATAGTTTTAATTCGTTCAGAGCCATCTTTATCAGTAGCAACGTATCCGCAAGCCTTAGCTTTTTCCTCACGAGTGAAATCACTCAGTTGCTTCACTTTAGCTACTAAATCTTTTCCGGTTAGAAGTTTAGTCTGTTTCTTTTTTCTAGGCATGAGTTAAAAAAATTTCTCTAGCAGTATCAAATATTACTATTAACCACTAGATAATTGCATATTTTTTTGTAGTTAACGGAAAACCGATCATATACGTAAATATAAAGTAGGTTATCGAATTTTTTATATCAGAAGAAGCTACCGAAATAAGATAAGCGAAACTGTTAGTAATTTAGCTCTAAACCTTCGATAATTCCTTGATTTTGACTGTAGACCGTGAGGTTGGCTTTTGGGAAGGGTCATGCCGATAAAAGTCTAAATCAATGGCCGAGCCAATGGCCTGCCCATTGGCAGATATCTCATACCACTTGTTAGTAAAAATATGCTGAACAAAGGTTGCATGAGACATCCCACATCGAGATATCCCTGCTGGTTTGTCAGCCAAGGGAATACCTTTGATCGGACCTTGAGTGCTGGACATCTTAGGTATTTCCCCAGTTCTATCATCTAAGTTGATGCTAGCAGTCCTATTCAGGCAGCTTCAGATTTCCTGTCAACACGTCCATCGCCAGCTCCATGTCGCTCTTGCCCAGAATACTATCGATGGTTTTACCTTTGATGTCGTCTGCAATCTTCAGGATGCCCGTGAGTACCTGATCAATTTTATCTACCTGTTGCTCAAGCCTGTTGATATCCTTTAATTGTTGGGGTGTGGGGCTTTCCTGTTTCCAACGAGAGAACTGTTCCCGATAGACCCAGAGGAATTCATGCTGCTCAGAGTAAACGTCAATGACCCTTTGAATGGTGGCATCATCCATCGTATGGGGTTTCTTCTGGGCTTCTAGCATGTTGTTGTGCTGGCTTTGCACCTCCTCCAACATGCCATCGACCATCGGAATACATTCTTGCATCACCCTAATGGGTTGCCATTGAGGAGACTCGGGTTGCTGTGACATAGTGACATTAGACTCAAAGGATTAGTGGCAACCTATCAGATTCTGCATCACACCTTCAAGATTGGTTTAATACGGCAACCTGGACAGCAGTTCCTCCACAGTCCCCTGCATTGTTTTTTAACACCCACTGTTCAATGTGCGACATTGAAAGATATGAATCGAAACCCTGACGTCATCAATATTAGTGAGGCAGCATGAAAGATCCTCCTGAAGTCAAAGCTCTCTTATTAGATGCAGACTGGGTAATCCAAAGAATTCCTCCAGACTGGGTATCATATATCGAACGACTGATAGATCCAGATACCGATAAAAAATCTTTTCTTATTGAAATATTCGAGGCTGAAGGCCAATGTATGACAGGCCAGGCTGACTTTGAAGTAGAGCTTTCTAAAGTACTGACCCGTTGGGGGTCTAAGGTTCATGCAGATGAGGCTGCGAGGATCTGGCACAAGATTCTTCCAGATCCCGATATTCTGAGATGTATTAGGGAGCTTCGATCTGCTGGAGAACTAGTATGCTTAGCGACGAATCAGCATGACTACCGATATCGATTTATGGCAAACGAACTTGGGTATGGGCAAATGTTTGACTACTTATTTGCTTCGTGCGAGATGGGCGTAGCGAAGCCGTCAAAACTCTACTTCGTCAAGATTTGTCAGCAGCTTAATTTGTCTGCCAGTAATCTATTATTCATTGATGATGTTGCTGAAAATGTAGAGAGTGCGAGATCCTGTGGGTTGATTGCAGAGCGCTTCCATCTTATAGAAAATCAGGGTGAATTCGAGAAGATTTTGTCAAAGTACAATTTCAATGCTGAATAATCAATCATTCTGTTAACTATCACGTAGCTAGCATCTGGGTCGGTTGCGTTCTCATCCTCGGTATTGTCGCCGCTAACGTTTAGTTAGACTCAATGATTCCCAATGCTAGGAGGAATCCTACTACCACTAAAGTGCTGCCGAGTAGTCCATAGAACACTCTGGCCCCATTTCTGCCGAAGATATGAACAAAGAATCGTGCCCTTCGATTATTCATAAACCAGTCCCAATTCAAGACCGCCCCACAAATGGAGAAAGCACCACAAATCACCAATACCCATCCCATTGCCTTTACCCTAGAACTACTTTGAGATTGTACTTATCAATGGACAGTGTAAATTTTACGCCTCGCTGAACGATTATCTTAAGAAAATTATTGCCCAATGGGTAGGGTTTAGAACCTTTTCAGATTAATACCACCACATCTCCCTCACCCGAATCTCCACCAGGGCACTGCGGGCCTGGTGAACTGCCAGAAGCAGACACTAGAGGCTCCTAAGAGAATGCCGAGGATTGGGCTGGGGTTGTGGTGTTCTAGTCTTCCATTAGACGGAGTTGATGAAAGCAGTTGAAAGAGCATTTATAGGTAAGTAGCTTGTTTGAATGTGTTGCTGAAGTTATGTATTTTGTCTCTGATCGTCATGCAGCAGCAGAATGGTATTCATGCTTGTTTGACATCGAAATTACCTGGCTAGAGAATTTAGAGCACTTCTTTATAAGAGTTGGCGATCAAGAAGTATGGTTTCATCAATCAGATAGCAAAGTACCATCAGGAGCAGCGGGACATGTTGCCTATTGGCAAGTTGCAGATTTCGATGTGGTACTTGAACGAGCACTCAAATTAGGAGCAGAACTCTATCGAGGTCCATTAGATCGACAAGATGGGAAGTATATGTGCCAAGTGATGGATCCTGACGGAAACCTGATTGGCCTAATTGGCCCAAGACATGAAGAGAACTGACATCGCTTTCTCCAGCATCTTCATGGGTAACACCATCGCCAACCCTTCTAGAATCGCTATCAGTTAGATTTATTTTTTGTCTCAATAACGGCTTGGAGTAGCTCTTCAAAAGAACAGTCGTATAGCTTCATTAGATCAGAGATTTTTGTAACGCCGAGAGATGGTTCTGTTTTTCCACTCTCCCAATTTCTGATTGTTGAATGAGCAACTTTCAGCTTAAAGGCTGCTTCTTCAGGGCTTATAGCCGCTCTTTCCCGAAGCCCTCTCATGTCCATAAGGTCTAAACAAATCATAGGTCTACCTCAATAGACTAAAGGATTACACAATTTCAGGAAACACAAAGTATTGGATTAATGTACTGATTTAGTTTTAAGCAATGCAATGTAGCTATACATTAGCACAACAAAATAGAGCAAAGTATTGACTTGTCCATTTGATTAGACTAATATATTGACATGGATGAGGAAAGCAAACGGCCTCTCCGATAAATAAAAATCCAGCGTTGCAAACCAACTAAATAAGTGAGTTCTACGAAGTGCTAGGTTACCCTGCTGAATACCGCAGTCACGAAACCGGGGTAACGCTGGATTACGGTCTGATGCCCTCGGTGGATAAATTAAAAGTTCAAAAACTATTCCCAAGTCAAAGCGGAAGAGATTCGATTTGTACCCGGTTCTCTTCCGCTGGCTTGATGTAAACCAAGGAGATCATAACAATGAAACAAGGACTTACGCTCGTTGAAATGGCCCAAGCTGTTCAAGACCAGGCTGAGGCCAAGCGCGATTTTGTTGCTGATACACGCACCCTTGAGATGAACCCTGATGGCTCGATCACAGTCGAGTCTGAAGAAGTCGAGGAAACTTTCACAACTACTGAACACACCCACGGCCAGATTTCCCAACGCCTCAGCATTCCCCTCAAATACTATCGACGGATGCAATCGTCAGCTCCCCAGCTCCTAGCTGAAAACGTCAACCACTGGTTCAACACCAATCCAGAGCGGCGTATGATCCGCACCCTTGACGGTTCTGCTCGGGCCTTCCTCTCAGACCGATATCGCAGAGTGGACAACTTTGAGATTGCTGAAACGGTCTTGCCCGTCCTGAATGAATTTGGTGAAGGCTTAAAAATTGTCAGTGTTGGCCTGACTGACTCACGGCTGTATATCAAGGCAATCAATGAACGAGTTCAGCTTGACGTGAAAAAAGGTGACGCCGTTCAAGCTGGGGTAGTCATCAGTAACTCTGAGATTGGCCTCGGTTCAATACGGGTTGAACCTCTTGTATTTCGGTTAATTTGCCTCAACGGCATGATTTCTCAAGACCACAGCTTTAAGAAATATCATGTGGGTCGCCAAGTCGGTGAAAGTGATGCCGCGATGGAACTATTCAGCGATGAGACGATGCAAGCAGATGACAGAGCGCTGTTGCTCAAAATCCGAGACATGGTGCGCGGTGCTGCTGATGTCGCCAAGTTCACCCAGATTGTTGATCGGATGCGCGATGCCACCGAACGCAAGATTGAGGGTAACCCCGTCACTGCTGTGGAGGTGCTAGGCGATAAGCTCAACGTCAATCAGGAGGAGAAGTCGGGGATACTAACCCATCTGATCCAGGGTGGTGACCTGACGGCTTACGGGATGATGAACGCTGTCACCAGAACATCCCAAGATGTTGAGAGCTACGACAGAGCAACGGAGTTAGAGACGATGGGTTCTCAAGTCTTGAGCTTGCCCCAATCCACCTGGCGAGAGATAGCGGTAGCTCGGTAGTCTTTGCCTTCAGCCCTGGCTCTTGTGGTCGGGGCTGGGTTTCTATCTTAAAGATTGCGATACACTTCTGAATCATTCCGCTTGCCAATGCGAAAGATTGAAACAGTTTCATCCTCAATTGTGTAGAGGATCCGATACTCTCCCTGATCTACTCGATAGCCTCCAGGGTAACCCTTGAGTGCTTTGCAGTCCTGGGGTTTGGGTTCAGATTGGAGAGAAAGGGCTTTGATCATAATCTGCTTGAAAACCTTGAGGGGAAGTTTCTTCAAGGTTTTCACTACGGGTTTGGCAATCCGAAGTGCGTAGCGTTCAGCCATCCAGTTCCGCCCTGGTTACTCCCTGGTCAACGAGAACCTGATCCGCAGAAACAAACTCATTGTTAGCCTCTGCGATCGCTTGTCTGAGCAACGCAGAATCGATGGTGTCTTCAATCGCTTCAAGTTCTTGGGTTCGCATGACTGTGACCTGACCACGGCCCAATTCTTCTATGAATTCAGAGACGGACATCCCCATCGATTTGATGAGTTGTCTAGCATTATCCCAACCTGATTCAGTGACGCTTAATCGGCGAGTCTTTTTAGGCTCATCGTACTTAAGCGGACGACCCTCATGAATTAAATTATCGAGAGAGTTTTTATGGGTTCCTCTGGGCATATTGCACCTTAGCTCTATCTCATTGATAGCACATTAATTAGAAATACTTATCTAAAAAGTAGCTCAAAAGGGTTGATTCTCTATATCATAAGCGATATAATAGAGATATAAAC
Source organism: Acaryochloris sp. 'Moss Beach' (assembly GCF_021497025.1). NCBI lineage: Bacteria > Bacillati > Cyanobacteriota > Cyanophyceae > Acaryochloridales > Acaryochloridaceae > Acaryochloris > Acaryochloris sp. 'Moss Beach'. The sequence goes on along the minus strand of NZ_CP071718.1, from coordinate 296,090 downwards.
AGAAGACCGGGCGACAGCGACCTTCCCCCCAACAGCTAGCAACCACCTGGAGCTGGTGCCGCGACCGTAAGGCGATGCCGACTAAGGCTAAAAACTAGAGACAAATTTCAAAACTTTCAATTGCAAGAGCCGCTGTCATTCCCGCGAAGAAACCCAGCGGCTCTCCATGTAAACCCTCTACGAGGTTCACGACATGACTGTAGCACTTCTGACTCCAGAGCAACGATACGCTGCTCTTTACCCAAAGACGGTCAAGTTCGACATCACCATTGACTTCTACCCTGGTGTGGAAGAAGACGGTGAAGAACTTGACCTAAGCATTGAGCTTCCCAGTCAGGCTCATGTGACTAGTCGCCAACAATGCGAACGCTGGGTAGCAGAAAACTATCCTTCAGGGCGGCTGATCAGTGTCCAGCCTATCTTCACGACTCAGCAGTTACTCGCTGAAGACGAATTCTAGACCGTCCGGGGCACCTCTGCCCCTTCGACCGTTTCAGGAATTTCAGAGGACAATCTTATGACCGCTATCGAAGCAACCCAAGCCCCCCACCATTGCCCAGCTAAATGACCGCTTTCGTCAAGGCGACCACACCCTAGGCGAGATCTACACCACTCAGCTTGTTAAAGGTCTTTCGTCAGAGGAACAACAGGAACTCTTTCGACTGGTCCGTGTGTTCGATGAGTTCACGGAAGATAATGACCCTTATGGCGAACACGATTACGGGCGGATCGAGTTCAAAGGAGAGCAATATCTCTGGAAAATTGATTATTACGACAAAAGCTTAGAATACGGCTCGGATGCCCCTGGTAATCCAAAGGTTACCACCAGGGTTCTGACTCTGATGCACTCCAGCGAGTACTAGTATCCCGTCCCTTCTGCGCCCTGGCTCTTGGCTGGGGTGCCCCTCTTCTCTGATTGATACAATGATATTAACGAAGGAAAACGATATGACAGCAGCATCCCCTGATAGGCTCGACCGGATAGAAAGCACTCTAGAGACTGTTCTAGAGAAGATTCAGCAGATTGATACCAAAGTAGAAAAGCTGGATACCGATGTTCGAGCAGCCAATGAACGAACTGATACCTACTGGGAAGCCTCGAAACTGCTCATCAACCTGGCCTTTGGTTTGATTGCAACGGCTGTAATTGCCATCATCGTTCCCGCAGTGTTAAGGTAATTCCCATTCCTTCATTTCATTATCTCCAAAGCACCCCGGCATCTACTGTCCGGGGTTTTTCTTCTGAAATATTGGCGGGATATCTCCAAGCCTTGCAACCCAATTAACAGCACCTCCCTCCCCCAAACCTTTCTCTTTCTTCTCTTATCTTTCTTATTCTCCCCACACCAATCAGTCCCCTGGTTCACTGCCGGGGGGCTTCCTTCTGAATCACTGGAGGCAATCCCATGAAAATCCACGTCGCAAAAATCGAAGTCTGGAATGGCCGAACTTTCCAGCTCATTGACTTTCAGCAGGCCCAAACCCAGGAAAGCCTTGGGTCGGTCATCAGGGAGTATGTTGCTGCGATGGGTCTGAGATTGGTGTATTGGTGCAAGGTTTGATTGGTAGAACATCAATGAAATAGAGATTTTAACTCAACCATCTCCTATCATCCATTGTCAGTAGATCGTCTTTTTACCTGGCGCTAAGACTTTTTCAAAAGAGTTTCGAGCTGCTGAGAGCTGCTGAGCATCATATTCACTCAATCGCTGCCCCAGTTCATAGTGAGAACGTTTAGTTTTTGCATAGACTTTGCCATCAGCACTTGTCTTGTAGCCTTGAAGTGAAGAGGTCACAATTCTCTGACCATTTTCATAATTAGGATGGTTATTGATGACACCAGAGATGACCACTCTGTTACCAATTACTAATTCAATCCAATCATCTAGCTTGGGTGTTGGACCGTCTTGCTCAGTCTGATGAATTTTGGGCTGATTTAAAAAGCCTGTGACGTCTTCCACTGTGTTGTTTCCCCGCTTATCCGCACATTTACTCTAACTAGAGTAATAGAAGATCGTCTTGCGTAACCTCACGGTAATTTGTCTATTAGTCCTAGCGGATGCGATCACTTGCGGTCCATTTGCAATCGCATCCACCTACAAGCTAACTCAAATCTTTTTCCCATTTCACACCTATTAAAAGACTTCACACCTATTAATTCCCCTGGCTTATCTGCTGGGGGTTTCGCGTATCTGGAGAAAATCATATGACCGTATCTATCCCACCCCTAACCCTAAAAGCGAGTGCCCCACAGACCAACGTCACCAGCTACAGCACTGACCCTGCTGATCATCCCATCCTTGAGCAGATCTCAAGTCTCCTCCCGAATCTTTCTCAGGCTGGCAAGGTTGCCCTGGTTCGGGGGGTTGCAGAGCTGTTGGCAGTATCGCTTAGCCTTCCATCCCAGCCCCAAGAAATTACTCTGCCCCCCTGTGCTATCTTCGCTGACCAAAGGAGCAGAACAATGACACAAATACTAACTGCTAAGGTCAAATTTCCCGCTAAAGAATGGGATACCCAGCATGGTCCAAGACTCAATGCAAAAATCACACTCCCTGATGGAGAAGATATAAAGATTTGGGGTAATCCCGATGATGCAGTGCTCAAAGCTCTCCGCAAAGGCCAACCTGTCCAGGTCGCTAAGGATAGCAAAGGGAAGTACAGCCTGGTGGAGCAAGCCCCGGCTCCTGGTCAGACCCCGGTGGTCGAGGCACCACCCCTGGATACTGGGGAGTTGGATGCGGATGCCAAGAGTGCGATCGCAAGTTACATCATGAGTCGAGCGGATCTCTATGCGTTCTGCTTCAAGCAGGCGTCCAGGGCGCTAGGGGAGTCTGGAGTGGCTGAAGAGACACTCAAGTGTGCGGCCAGTACCTTGTTTATCGCCGCTCAGAAAAAGTTTGGTATATGAATCTGAGTATCGACTGGCAAACCCTGACGGAATATTGCCGGGACGATATCAAGGGCTTCTGCCAAGATGAGGGCTTACCGATTTACCCCGGTCGTCTTCATCCCTACCAAGCCCTTTTTCTCCGCAATCTTCTGTTGTGCAACTGGTCGGTGCGCGAGGGGCATTTCCCTTATTACTGGCAGACCCAGCAAGCTTTCGATTTGTTCTGGGCAGAGCTACCGGATGATGTTAGTGATTGCCAGTTGGCGAAATCTTGGATTGCCTAGTGCGAGGGAGGCTTGAGACAAAAAAAAGACAGCTTCGGTAAGGAGAAGCTGTCGAGATCTATGTTCCAGAAACAAGTTGGTGAAATTTTCCCCATTCCCACAACTCTATTAGTGAGGATGCCCCAATCGAGATGAAGGATGACAAAGCTGGTGAAAGAGCTTGGAGCCTTTTCACTTAAGGTTGCTCAGAGTCAATTGCATCAAACAGGAAATGAGGTGTTTTGATTGTTTTAGATTATGGAAAAGGGCGACGTGGATGTAGAGTGTCGCCCCTAAAGAGATTGCTGTTCACAATCGCATCAGAATTTATCACGGCAGCAAAATAATCTGTTCGATGTTTATAAAATCTTTTGCTGCTGAGTTAGTGAATTTAGTGAAAGGGCAATTCACCGTTAAGAAAATTGCCCTGGTTAAAGCATTTTGTGCTTCTGTTTCTCACAGAAGAATCTACCACGCTTATTGAAATAGACCTTGCTATCTATACATTTCTGCATGTTCAACACACTGCTTTATAAAAAAATTAGAACAATTACAATAGTTTTGATTCCCACTTAATCATGGGAGCATCATTATGACCATCATTGTCATTAATCTTCGCCATAATCGCAATGTCGAGGGTCACCGCTGCGACCGTGCCAGCGTCCTTGGTAATCCCTTCCATATGTTCCAAGAATCCGAGCGTACAGCAGTGGTCGCCGCATTCCGCGAATATCTGCATGAAGTCGCCAACTTAGAAGCCAATCCCGTTGATGTGGTTCCAGGTCTAGCTGAAAATTACAACGTCACGATTTCTGGGATGTGGAAACGTCCCAGTCGCACTCAGGTGATGGCAGAGCTAGCCAAGTTAGAGGCCATGTCAGAAGTGAAGTTGCTCTGCTGGTGCGCGCCCTTACCCTGCCACGGCGATGTTATCAAGTCTTTTCTGGAGTGGAAGCACCAGAAACCCTGTAGTTAGGGCTGTCTTGACTCAATCGAATCAATAAAAAAGGCGATTCCTAACTAGAAGAATCGCCCCTTTAAACCTTCTAGGAGAATTTACCATGCTTAAGGAAAAATCTGTGCGGCTTCTTCATATGCCGTGCGTGAATCGTTGTTGCGGTTGTCAGGAATTGCGGTTCGCCATTGCATCTCAAGCTCTCGTCCATAAGCCCTCTGGCAAGACCCATTTTCGCTGGATATGCGAGAGCTGTGGTCACAAACGAGGGATACGCCCGACTCCTGAATATCTGCAGAAATTATGGCAGATAGATCGTGAGACTAGCACGAAAAAAATTATCAGGACTTTAGCGAGGGCTTGAGGTGTGGGTAGCTACGCCGATGTCAGCCTAAGACTCACTTTTAAGCATCTATCAAAGCTCTATAAAAATCGCATAACTCAAACAGGAGGTAAATCATGCAGTGCCTTAAACCGTTGACAGCCTCGATTGAGATTCAAGAACTGCGGGAAGTGGGTTGTGATTGGAGCGGTGACCTGTTTGGCTACTATGCCATCGGTCATCACGATCCAGTTGCTTTTATCCAAGCTGTCAACGCTGAACATGATCCAGATTGTCCTGCTGAAGCTCAACAAGTTCATCAAGGATTTTGGATGGAATATCCCCTAGAAATCGATAGTGATTGCTACTGCTTTAGAAAGTGCAATGCAGATATTGAAGGCGCGTTTGCCGTCACCTATCTCGAAATTTAAGGGGAGCCACAACCCCAATTAGCCAACTAAATATTGGAGGAAACTCTCATGCGCGATTTAGTCTACTCGCCTCAGAATCATCTCGTGTACTTCCTCGGCTATCTCAGGAGACAAAATGGTACCCGTCTCAAGGTGTTCTCAACCGTTTCCCGGCAACACGTTCTGATGATTTCTAAGGATAAATCAGGGAAGTTTAGGGAGGATTTCACCTCAGTTAAAATCACCGATTTACGCCCTGCTGTCCGACTTAGGTTGTGTTGTTAGGAGAGTGACTATGAGTGCTGTCCAAACTGCCCTCCCCCTGAAGCTCCCGCAATCTGGCCCAGTCAAGACAACCGGGCAGCGCCAATCCTTTGAAAAGATGCTGGTGGAACTCCGTCAGGAAGCAGCGGAGATACTTGCAATAGCAAACCGGATGTTTCAACAATGCTGGCAGCGATTGCAGGATGTACCCACCCCGGAGATGGGATCTGCGGTGAAGGCGTATCACAAGAAAAACGGTATTGTTATCCCCCAAGTCAATCACTCTGGTCCGATCTCTAGCAAACCCAGTCGTCCATATCGACCTTGGCCTCTGGAGCGGAAGTATCGAGAACGCATTCGACGGATGCAGGCACGGGCGCAGAAAAAATTTTCCATACCCAGCTTGCAATTTGATTTCATCCAATTAGAGTTGGTGCGGTTGCCCCATTATTTCGGCATTTGCCCACTGCCGAATGAAGAGAGTTGCACATTGAACCTTCAGGATTTACTCCTGAATCCTGCAATCGAACGGGAAAAGCAACTACGAGAACAAGAGAGTCAAGCCAGCTCCGGTTATCCCTGAGCAATGAATACACAGCCCCAATCCTCGTTGACCCGAATACCTGGACCCTACCTGCTGGGGCATTTGGGGAGAACGCAGGCCCGACTTAAGGAGAAGCAGCAATGAAATCAGAACATAGCTTTTTGCATCGGATTATCCAGGCAATTCAGCAAGGTCTTAGCCCCAAAGCCAAACAACAATGCCGTACCTGTGGCGAGTGGTACAGACCCTCACAGCTCGATAGTAAAGGGTTCTGTCGGGAATGCAATTAGTGGGGGGCTTAGCGGTGAATAAACAACTTTGGAATCTGCTTCAGCGAGGTCGAGGTGTCCTGCAACTGCAACCCTTGGGATGCCTAAGCGATCGCAGTAATTCCTTTTGTCTGGGCTGCGAACCAGGCCAGTATTACGAGTGTGAAATCTGCGGCTATCTTCAACCGTATTGCAAGGGTGCTGACGACGATTACTTTGAACTTTGCGATGACTGTTGGGGCATTGCAGAGCAGATGCATGTAGCTACAGGAATTGCGATGGGGGTCGATCTATGAAAATCCTTACCCTCTGGCAACCGTGGGCAACCTTTATTGCCCTGAATCTCAAGCGCTATGAAACCCGATCATGGGGCACTCACTACCGGGGCAAGCTGGCTATTCATGCGGCCAAGCGAACCATCGGCTTAGATGGGCAAGCCATAGTCAGTCAAGTTAATGATCTGACGGGTGGCAAGGTGCCGCGCAAGCCACGTGATTACCCACTCGGTTGCATTGTGGCGATTGCGGATCTGGTGGACTGTCCCCAGATGGATTCAAGGCTCATCAGCAGACAGACTGACCTGGAGATGGCCGTGGGGTGCTGGCAATCTGGGCGCTTTGCTGGGCAGCTAGGAAACATCGTTGCACTGCCTGATCCTATTCCCTATCGCGGGTGTCAGGGACTCCGAGATGTCCGATCTGAAACGTTGAAAATTTTGATGGAGCAAAAGACATGACCACTATCGAATGGACCGATCACACCATCAATTGTTTGGTGGGCTGCACAAAAGTTCGAGCTAAGGGAGCCAAGGAAAGCGGCTGTGAACATTGCTATGCGGCCAGAGCTTCTAAGTCAGGACGACTGCAACAGTTCTCCCAGTATCACGGCGTTGTAGATGAGCAGGGGAACTGGACAGGCCAGGTGAATTTTGTCCCTGAGCAGTTGGAGAAGCTATTCAAGTTTCGGAAACCGATCAGGGTATTCATGCCATCGATGTCTGATCCATTCCATTCAGCAGTGAAAGACGAGTGGCTGGATCAGATTTTTGCTGCAATCGCGCTCAATCCTCAAGTCACAGTGCAGATGCTGACCAAACGACCAAGGCGAATGCGGGATTATCTCATGACTGCCAAAAACAGAATTCGGATTGCTGCTGTCATTAAGGGCCGATCAGCCAATGTTAACTACGAGATATTAGCTGGCCTTGAATCATGTCAGTGGGATTGGCCGCTCCCTAATCTCTGGTTAGGCGTATCATACCAATTTGAGCCTAAAAGCGTAATCATGAAATTCGTGAAACCCTTTTCTGGCAGAGTTTAATAGCAAATCAAAATTACACTTTTTGATGCTTATTGGTATCAGTTGAGAATCAGCAAGCCGCAGATGAGCGAATTCCTCTGCTAGTGCAAACACCAGCACCAGTAAGATTCCTGAGTTGTGAACCGCTGCTCGAACCCGTGAATCTTGGTGCCCTTCCCGCAAATTGGTGTATTACCGGGGGTGAATCTGGCCCTGGCGCACGGCCCTGTGATGTGGACTGGATTCGCTCAATCCGGGACCAATGCAAGACCGCAGATATCCCCGTGTTCATCAAGCAGCTCGGTAGTAAGCCCGTGGGCATTCCCAAGCTCCGTTCAGCGAAGGGTGGAGATATTGAGGAATGGCCTGATGATTTGCGAGTGAGGGAATTTCCAGAGTTTGGATGATGGAGGTGATTGCGGATGAAGAGGGAATACATTCAGGGGTGGCGAGTCGGCATCACGGATCATCCTGGTAGGCGGGAGCTTGAGATTCAGGGGCCAGGGGAGCTGTATATCGTCATTCGCAAGTTCAAAACCTCTGACTTTTACCAAGAGAACTACATCGACTATATGGAAGATGGTAGTTTCGATGAATGTTTGATCTGCACCTATATCTGTCCAGGAGGCACTAGTCTCTACCAGGAAGATATCTGGCAGCAAAATAGTGACATCAACCTTGAAATTTTTTATCTGGGTTAACCCGCACATGCATATTTGTACATTGGTTGTGCCCACTGGTTTATTCCCGTAGCGTTTGCAGAGAAACTTTTCAGTGTATTCCAGACGGGTGAGGTCAATGCTTGTCCAGGTTGGACAGCGGATTAGCGAGGCTCTTCACTTGCTTCTATCAGGCGTCTTTTGAGAATTGATTCGGCGGTTCTGCTCCCTCAATGCTCAAATCCAAGACATTGTTCACCAAGTAAATCAAGATGAATAACCTTTGAGGGTATCAAATGAAAGTGTTCTAGGATACAACAGAATAGAATTTATGTTCTCAGGGTGTTTGAGAAGATTTGTGGACATGGATTTGATAATCATGATCCTTGTTCTCATTGTGTCAGTTGCTTGAAGAACTCTGTCAGGGCCGTCAGACCTACCATTTTAGGAAAGGCTTGAAGATTCCTTTAAGCTCTCAGGAGATGTGGATTCTCCGCCAAGGCTTGGTTGTTTTGAGTACTTTTTTCAGTGACGGAGGTGAAGCAAGTCTTAGCTTGGTGTATCCTGATATGCCCTTTGGCCTGCCGTTAACCCAAGTCGATCCGTATGAGGCCATCGCGCTAACGGATGTAGCGTTGCTCCGCCTGAATCAAATCGAGGTTGAGAATTCTCCATCGTTGGCTCAAGAGATTCTCCAGCAGATAACTCGGCGTCTCCAGACAACGGAAGCTTTATTAGTCGTGATGCACCATAATTCTGTGAGCTGTCGTTTGCAGGCGTTGCTGTTGTTGCTGACCAAAGAAATAGGTGAACAGACACCGGAAGGGATACGGCTTGGCGTTCGACTATCTCATCAACAACTTGCTGATCTAGTAGGGACAACTCGGGTGACGGTGACTAAGACTCTCAAATCATTGCGAAAGACAGGATGGTTGTCTCTCGATCCGACTCAGCATTTCATCCTCCACGAATCTGCTGTTGTGGATCTTCAGTAATTGTCATCACCTGCACACTAATCATTAGCCCTGCTTAGTCTCCCTCCCTCCACCGATCAGAAACCCTAATCCCCCAATCCTTGTAGCACCAAGCCATCCACGCTACCCTAGTGACTAGGCAGTGGGGCATTCCCACCCAAAGTTTTTTCTCCAAATCCATCCCGCCCACGGCTCCAAATCGAGCCTGATTTTTGGCGGCGGTATATTCCCCAAGAGGCTAAGACCTCCCTTTTCGTTTTCCCAATATCCACTGAGCCGACTCGGTTGCACATGCCAGCCGTGCCTTATCCACTATTCGTTATCCAAAGGACACCGCTATGAAATTGATAACTTCTGTCAAAATCGAACAATCTGCCTCCACCGAAGTGATTGACTCTGCCGCTAAGAAAGTTGGCTTGGCTGCAAGCAAAGCCTTCTTGTTCGTCATTCGCAAGGAAGTCCAGGGCTGGAAAAACTTTACAATCCTCTGCTCTTGGGGACTGTCCAAAGTGGGCCAGAAGCATGGACCTATCTTTGATGAGGTCAAAGGAAATGCTGTGGCTGTCTTCCGCAAAGGTTGTCGGCAAGAGACGTTGTTCATCCAAACGCTTATCAAGACCCAGCTCACAGACCGGATTGATGCCCACTGGGAACTGCATGATAAAGCTATCGATTGGTTCAAGGTCCAGACCCAGGCATTCCTGGCCGACAGCCCGGTTGAGGATACTTCTGAGGTCGAGGCTGAGGATCAGGCTCCTGACTTTTCGGAAGACCTGGAGGAGATTGCATCTGTAGCTGAAGTGGAGGAGCCTATCAGCGAAGTCGAGGAATCCCCTGTTATGGTCTTCGACCCTGATCCACTTGATGATGAGCTGGGTGTTCCTCAAGACCCGACTCCTGTTGAGTCTAGTGGTGGGGGCAAGCGTCGGACTGCTAAGAAGAAAGTTGAGTCATCGCTGTCTAGCATGATGAGGGAAGAGGCCGCAAAGTCTTAGCCATGCAACCCCAACTCCCAGCCTCTAGAGAGAACTGGGGGTTGGGGTATCGTGTCAGGTATCCTAATCTCACCAATTGAAAGAAAGCTGTTTTTCAGCTCATTGCTTAGATAGCAGATTTAACAGCTTTTAAAAAATCTTCACGAGTGTAGGGCTTGGTAATGTATTCATCTGCCCCTTGCTTTCTACCCCAGAGCTTATCTAAATCCTGATTCTTAGTCGTGCAGATAATCACAGGTAATTGCTGAGTCGCTTCGTTCTTCTTTAGACTTCGGCACAACTCAAACCCACTCATTTCCGGCATGACCACATCGGTAATGACAAGATCAGGCTTTTGAGTTTCAGCTTTGTTCAACGCATCTTTGGCATCATCTGTGCTAACCACAAGATAACCCGCTTCTTTCAAATATAGACACATTAGCTTTAGTTCAGCCGGACTATCATCTACTACTAAAACGGTTTTCACTTGTTGTTTCTCCTATAACAAATAGAGGTAAGCTCGTAAACAATGGCTCTACCCAATAGATTTAGGATGCCCTTCTTTAATCTAATATTTTCTATTTTTTTACGTCAAAAATCCGCTTCCAGCAATGGATTCATACGCGATCTATTAGGTGCAAGCCCTGAAATTTTGGAGCTGAGTAGAGTATGCTTGCTGCTGACCCCAGGTGTCTGACTGTAGGGCTTACTGTTAGTCTTGGGGCAAAGCGTCGGATTGCCTTAATAGAGGTTGAGTTATCGCACTTTAGTAACATCAGGGACGAAGCCAACAAATTCTGGCGATGCACCTGACTTCTGAGGTGATCTGGGGGCTACTTTCTAGTTTGATAAAATAGCTGTACCTTGAGGTTAGTTGGCGATTGAGCTAAATCAACCTAGAAAGCAGCATCCTTATGGGTAGAAAGAGTACCTAGAGGAACTGGTAGATGATTCTGCATGAGGCTAGCTAATGATCAGTATCCCTTCCTTAACTCAGACTCAATTAGCACTTCTGAGGACAGCCAAAAAGCACCCTGAGAACACAGTGCGGCTTTACTATGAAACCCCGATCATTAATCATAGGAAGCCACCATTTAAAAATCCTCCGTTTATCCAGAAGCTGGTTAATTTAGGCTTAATTGAAGTCGAATTTAAACGAGTTCTCAATGGTCCATCACTTCTTGAGAAGGATAGCTGGTATGAATACTGTGCAGATTTAGAGCTACCGTCAATTCGGGCTTGGGAATTATGGCGTGAAGAATTCATTACCAGACAAAAAGAGGCTCCCAATATCCTTGTACCTGGAGAGGGATTCGAGGGATTTAGTGATGTCTGGATACAAGAAATCAATTACCATGCAGTACAGACAAGCTAGTTCAATCTGTAAATTAGGTAGACCTTATTTTCAAATTGGACTCAAGTAGAACAGGTTTGTGAAACCTTTGTGCTCAATTCAACTTGTTTTCCATCAATGGGCATACTAAGGAAGCGGAAAGCCTTAGCTTGCCTGGGTTGCTAACTAACAGCACACTCTGTAAATATTGTTTATCTTGATCTGGCCTATGTCTAACCTCATATCAGAGAAATCCACTTGTGGTTGAGCAGAACTCGATAGTAATGGGGTGTGATGGTTGTCTCAGTTCGCCTGGGCTAAACTTTGAGTTCACAATGGCCTTCCAGCCCATCGTTAATCTTGCAGATGGCAGCATTTTTGCTCAAGAAGCGTTGGTTCGAGGTACGAATAATGAATCAGCAGCTAGTATTCTGGGGCAAGTAACGGATGAGAACCGATATCGTTTTGATCAAGCCTGCCGGGTTCGGGCTATCCAACTTGCTGCAGAATTAGACATTCAATCGATATTGAGTATCAACTTCTTGCCTAATGCCGTGTATCAACCGGAACGTTGTATTCGGACAACACTTGAAACAGCTCAACAATGTAATTTCCCCATTAACCGAATTCTATTTGAGCTGACGGAAGTTGAAAAGGTTAAGGATTACGCTCATGTTCACGCCATCATTGAGCACTACCAAGAGCTAGGGTTTAGAACTGCGTTGGATGACTTTGGTGCAGGTTATTCAGGGTTGAACTTTCTGGCTGATTTCCATCCAGACTTTATCAAGCTAGATATGGCTTTGATTCGGAATATCGATAAAGATAAAGGTCGTCAGGCAATTGTTCGAGGGATTGTGCGAGTCTGTCGAGATTTAGCGATTGAACCCATAGCGGAGGGAGTTGAAACAGGTTTTGAGTTAGATGCTCTTAGACGATTCGGCATCCAATTATTTCAGGGCTATTACTTTGCAAAGCCTAGTTTCAGATCTGTGATCACCGATTTAAATCTCGCCCGCCAGCTTTGCTAGGGGGCTGTCAGGATGCACGGGTTGATTCAGCAACTGAGATGCCTGGTTTCGGGCCTCTACGATAGAAGCATAGGCTTTGCCCGCCAGGAACTCAGCCGCGAACAATTCGGCAAGGTCGTCTTGCTGCGACATCAGGATTCAGTTAAGTCGTCAAGTTTTGATGTGTTGAGACGATTTAAACAGGAATGGCGGCTGAGGGCAAGCGATTGAAAGAATGTCTAAGGTTGGGCTCTTTTACTCACATTCTGAAATAAGTGATTCAAGCTGATTAGTTAGTGATTCAACTTTTTTGCGAATCTTTTTGTCCTTTAATAATTTTGGGCTTGTAGCCCTTTTTAATACAGATCTAGCTCGATCACGCAAAATAATTTCTTCACTACTAGTTGTCTTACTTGAGACCGTAGTAATGAGACTCTGAAGTTGTTTAACTGTAAGCTCTTCTGCAACAACACGTTGTAACAATTCTTCCCGAATGTCTTCGTCTTTAACTCTAGCTATGCGGATAGCTTTCGTATATGAGACTTTTCCTGATTCAAGAAATGCAACTACATCATTAGGTAGATTGATGAGTTGCAGTTTGTTAGCAACGAAAGACTTCCAGTTTAGCCCCATCTCTTCAAAGACAGAGAGAATAAATCTCCTTTGCTCATCGTTGATAATAACGTTATTATCGCTACGACGGTTTGCTGCGTTAAAGAGTGAAGTCAAGATCTGAGAAACTTCGTCTTTACTCATTTGAAGGCCAGTGGATAGAAGTTGAATGATTCCACGAGTTCGTTCAAATGGATTAATATCTGACCGTGCTTCATTCTCGATAATGGCTATTTTTAATGCAATGAGATCATCAACCTCATCTACTTTTGCTGGCACTATTTTATGGCCTAACTCTTCAGCGGCAAGTCTACGTTGCGAACCTGCAATCAGCTCAAAATACTTACCTTTGCCTGGTATCGGTCTTAGTAAAAGCGGCTCTCTGATACCAACAGATTGAATCGTAGCCTTGATTTGTTCGATTTTCTCTCGATCGTAATAAAGCCTAAGCTGAAATTCAGGGAGAATAATCTTGTCAAGACTTATTTCCACAATTGGAGATGTACTCCAAGCGGGCTGGCCTTTAGAATTAAGAAGATCATCGTTAAGTACAAAGCTCTCTAATGCTGCTTCAGTATCTTTTCCCTTCCTGAGAGTAAGCGAACGACGGCTAGCCATTAATGATCCTCACGATTTCTTCAAAAAGTTCACAATACTCATTTCGAGCCATTTCTATAGGAGTGAAGTTTTTGTTTTTCTTTTTTAACTTTCTCTTTCTACGATTTTCTTCTAGGCGTTGTACTTCTCTAATCGCTGTAGTTCTCTGGCCTGGAGTATCCATTATGCATGTTCTTTGATGGATGACTGTATCAAGCGGGAACACATGCTTCCTGGTTTTCTCATCTTTGTCTGCCGCTTCAAGAGCTTCCCGTAATAAGATGGTGCCTTCCTCAGCACGGTTAAAGAATAGAACGGCTTTAGGTAAGCCCCCTCTAATATCTTGTGCAACTTCGACCATTTCAATAGTTTCATCGTTGCTATCCAAATCTAGTTGTGAGGTTTGACAGGGAATGACAACAATATCGCAACGGCTCAAAATTGCTCTGGAGACATCTTCCATACTTCCAGGAGCATCTACGATGACATAATCAAATTTTTCTTTTACATTTGGCAGCTCTCTTAGAAGCGTTCTTGCGTCTCCCATGACTGTATATTCTATTTCTGGACTGATTGCTGAGAGCCATTTGGAGCTGCTTCTTTGGGCATCTGCATCTATAAATCCTACAGAGCCAAATTGCTCAAACCAATCACGAGCATGTGTGGCTGTGGTGGTTTTGCCAACTCCACCTTTCTGGCTGAGAAAAGCAATGATTATGGGTTTAGTGGGGGGTATAAACTTCTTTTTCTTGGTGCTCAATTGCTTATCTCTTGTAGCTGTGATCATTTATATGCCTCTAGATGAGTCAAAAATATTCACAAAACCTGAAAGGATAATAACGTTATTATCAGATTTGTCAAGATATTGAATGTTCTTCAAAAATATTTTTCTTCTCAGGAAATGCTTTGCTTGGCAAGCTTTTTAGCTTTTTCCGAAGGTCTATTTGTGCTGACCCTACCCGAAATCCTGGAGTATCTGGACTTCAAGGTTTACGTTGAGACACCAGATGATCTGCGGATGAATCGAAGGATTATCAGGGATGGTACGGAGAAACTGAGGTAAGAGTCCAGTGTGATCCAGGAATGGCAGACTAATGTTATCTTCATTCGTTACTGCCCAGGCTTAAATCATTGTGTTGAGAATGAAGTTATAACTCTCTCTGGATCTATGTTTTAAGCACAACAGCAATCAATCCGTGATCTTCCGTTGAACAAGAAAGTCTCTGATCAAAAAATTAGTGAATCTGATATTCGAGCAATCTACCATCAAGGTGAGGATGCGGTTGTTGAGCTAGTCACCCGTCTTATCGAGCGGATAGAGCGACTAGAAGAACGTCTTGACAAGGATAGTCGTAACAGTAGTAAACCCCCCTCAGGCGATGGCTTTGGGAAGCGGACAAAAAGTCTACGGGGTAAGAGTAAACGCAAAAGTGGTGGGCAAAAAGGTCATCCTGGTCGCACATTGGAGTGGCGTGAGACCGTCGATGCCGTAGTTTTACATCCGGTGACTCAGTGTCAAGAATGTGGTACCTCTTTAACAGAAGTAGCACCACAACAATATGACCTTAGGCAGGTTCATGAGTTACCCCCCTTGTCATTACAGGTGATTGAGCATCAAGCAGAAGTCAAATATTGTGAGCACTGTCAAACCTTGAGTCGGGGTGTATTCCCTGCAGATGTCACCAATGTAGTTCAGTATGGCAGCAGCCTTAAAGGCTTGATGGTGTACTTGATGGACGCTCAACTGTTGCCGTTTGAACGAACGAGTGAGCTGTTGAAAGAAGTTTTTGGCTGCCAGGTTTCTGAAGGAACCCTCTGCAATGCCCGTACAACCTGTGCTCAGAAATTAGAACCGATTGAGGTACAGATCAAAGACGGAATTGAGCAAGCAGCAATAGGGCATTTTGACGAGGCAGGCCTGCGGGTGAACAGCAAGCTATGGTGGCTACATGTCGCCTGTACGAGTGGGTTGACCTACTACTTTGTTCATGCCAAACGCGGAAAAGCAGCGATGGACGAAATGGATATTCTGCCGAACTTTACGGGCACCAGCATTCATGATGGTTGGCAGAGTTACGCCACCTATGATTGTGCTCATGGTCTCTGCAATGCTCATCATTTGCGGGAGTTACGCTTTATCGTTGAGCACTATCAGCAACCTTGGGCTGAAGAGATGATGACATTGTTGGTGGACATCAAAACTCAGGTAGAGAGTGCTCATGCTGAAGGCTTAAAAGCTCTCAGCACAGAACAAATCGAGATGTTTGAGCAGCGTTACCGAAAAGTATTAGCCGATGGATTCAAGAGTAATCCAATCCTGCCAGTTGATGAAAACGCACCTAAGAAACGAGGCAAGAAAAAACAAAGTACACCGAAAAACCTTCTCGACCGATTTGAGAAGTACCAATCTGCTGTCCTGGCCTTTATGTATGATTTCCAGGTTCCCTTTGATAACAATCAGACTGAACGGGATATTCGCATGATGAAATTGAAGCAGAAGATCTCAGGCTGCTTCCGCTCGTTGGCGGGTGCCCAGCAGTTCTGCCGTATTCGCGGTTATATTTCGACTTTGAGAAAGCAAGATATCCCTGTACTTGATTCACTTAGAAGTATTTTTGTTGGAACTCCTGTGCTACCAATGCTTCAGCCTGGGCAGTAACCTTCATTCATACCATCTTGCTCAGTGTCTAAATATTTAATTGACCTGTGCTAAATAGTTGAAACCCGCTCACAAAACACCCGAAAGATAGACAGAATTGCCAAAGGCTAGTGGGATTGAGGACGGCATGGCTACTGAAGAAGATCAGCAAAACTCCAATTCCCATGAGCACCCACCCTAAAAATTTCTCTCGTCTGGGTAAGAAAAAGAGTGAGATAACTCCACCTGTTAGGAAAAGTACAGAAGCATCTGCTGAAATACCTCGCCACCAATAAGGATGAACATTGGTAGTGAAGTAAATGTTCTGGCCCATGAAATAGAAGCCTATTGCCAGCAGAGCCAAGCCCATTAATCTACCCATTCAAAATGTTCCTCAATACCAAGCATAGGGTTCATCTCTAGATTGCCCAATACTTGAAGGCACCGAGACAGTAGAGTTTAATGCAGAGCAGACTGACACAGGAACGAAGCAAGTAACTATGCAGGCGACAAATCCATCCGATCCTTAGTCAGATCCAAATACTCGATATTATCCCGGCACACCCATTTGAGGAGAATCCTTGGTGGATGTGGGTTTGCAGCGAACTTCTGTGAATTCCGGAAACTCTGACTGCACCAATTCCGGAAAGTTTGTCTCCAACATTGCCGCTATCTGAGCAAGATGAAAATAGTCATCTAAATCAGTGGCAGGTCCAGATGTATAAGCAATTGGAGCGTTACGTGGTGCAAAAACTTAGAAAGAAAAAAGTCTCCCAAAAGGAAGTTCGAGAACTCACGGGCATTAGTGAAAAAAGTATTCAACGGATTGAGAAAGAACCCGAGATCACCGACATTAATGAGGAGGCTTTCCGGAAATCTAGAAACATGGGTAGACCGAGTCCCGTTAGCCAATATGAGGCACAAATCTTGGAATGGCTTCAAGAACCTCGTGCGCCTGAAGATGGACTGATTAAAGGCCAAGAGATTCTGGCTCGACTCAGACAACAAGGGTATACCGGTGGTAAATCGGCTGTCTATGAATTAGTCAGGCGCATCAGACCGAAGGAGCCTCCAAAGCCTATCCTTCGGTTTGAGGGATTACCTGGAGAGTTTTCCCAGCATGACTTTGGTCAGCGTTGGGTCACCTTTGCAGATGGGACTCGCAGATTGGTTCGCTTCTTTGCCTCTCGGCTCAAATACTCTCGCTTTGTGGATATTCAGATCGTCGATAACGAACAACAAGAAACGGTAGTTCGCAGCTTACTCAAAGCCTTTGAGCATTTTGGCGGGGTGCCGATGATGGGGGTATTTGACAATATGAGTAGTGCGGTCAAATCCCGAGAGACGAAAGAAGATGGCAGTGTCAAAGTCCATTGGACAGAACGCTTTGGCCAGTTCGTGGTCGATTGCGGATTAATCCCCCTGGCCTGCTGGCCTTACCGTCCACAAGAGAAAGGGTCCGTCGAGAATCTGGTGGGGTTTGTCAAAGGTAACTTCTTCTGTGGTCGAACTTTTAAGGACATGGAGGATGTTCATCAACAGCTGCAAACGTGGATGCATCACGTCAATGAGCAACGACCTTGTGATGCCACCGGTGAGATCCCCGCTGTGCTGCTCAAGCGTGAGCCACTGCAACCGTTGAATCATCAGGCTCAAACCTATGCCTTCAAAGTCAGTGTCGTCGTCCGGCCCACGGCACGGGTTCACTATCGAGGGATAGAGTACTCCGTCCCTGGCCATGCGGTGGGTCAAACCGTGACTCTACACCTACAGCAAGAACAAGTGAGCATCTATCAAGGTGATCGCTGTTTGGGAGTCCATCCGAGATTTCCGGAAAATGGAAAGTCCAGTGTCTTGAGTGAACATGCTCAAGAGTTTTTCACCTCCCCCCACAAAAAGCCCTATGCCCAACGTCAAATCTTGTTGGATTTAGATCCATTAGTGGAGCCTTATCTGACAGAGTTGGTGCATCGCCGTCCCCAAGCTTGGGCAGAGGATGTGGACTTGACCTATCAGCTGTATGAGAAAGTGGGGCGGACTGAATTGTTGGCAGCGATTGAACTGGCAGTAGAAGCCCGTTGTATTGGCAGTGAATATCTCTTGGAGTTTGTAGAACATCCCCACGCTTGTGCCGACTCTCATCTTCTCCAGAACTCTTCAGAAGGGGGGCACTGCTAAATGACATTAGACATTATGTTGAAGCGATTGGGCTTGAGTACGGTCCAACGAGTCTTACCAGACCTGACGTCCATTGCGGAGAAAGAAGCTTGGTCTTATACCCAGTTCCTTGAGCGGCTAGTCTCTGAAGAGATTGCTCAACGGGCAGAAAATCGGATTGCCAATCAGGTTGCCAAAGCCAAGTTCCCGTTTCAGGCGACCATTGAAACCTTTGATTTCACTTTCAAAAGCGATCTCAAACTGCAAATGCTTGGACGGTTTCTAGGTCCTGAATTAGTCAGTGAACATCGTTCATTGATCCTTGAAGGTCCCCCAGGAACGGGGAAGACACACCTGTGTATTAGTATTGCCTACAAGTCAATTCAGAATGGCTTTTCAGCCCGTTTTACAACGGCAACTGCACTGATTAATGACTTAAGAGTTGCCCATGATCTCAACCTGGCTCTTAAGCCTTATCTGCAACCCCATGTACTGGTGATTGATGAGATGGGCTATCTCGGCTATGGATCTGGAGCAGCTGATGTTCTGTTTCAAGTCGTGGACCAACGCTATCTCAAAGGCAAGCCCATTCTGTTTACCACTAACAAACCCCTCAAGCATTGGGGGAGGGTTTTGCATGATGAAGAGCTGGCTCGGGCCATTATTGACCGGACCCTTCACCATGGCGAGTACATGAAGCTGACTGGAGCGTCCTATCGATTGAAAGGTCGAAAAATTGATTTGGATCTGCCAGCTATTTCTGAGCGCCCTACGGCCACAAAAGGGGGTGATACTAAATCAGAAAATTGACAGATAATGACAAGCTAAGCGATCAATAAATTTAGTGGTCAAACTTTCCGGAAAAGATCCTCGATCTGCCAGTCAGAGTTTCCGGAATTCACAACTTCAACATCACCTGATGGTATTGGTCTTCCGTCGTACTGGAATGCTGAAGCCGCTCCCAGTTCTCCGTCAGGTTTTGCAAGGTGTCATTGCCAATCTCACTACGAAAGGCCGTGGCAATCCCCATCTGTTCATCAATAGAGAAGAAGAAGAAATCACCGCTCTCGATCATGTGCTGCAATACCGCTTGAGCAACGGCATTATTGGGGTTGATCAGAACGTTGAAGGTCTGGAAGCCATAGAATTCAAAGGCAAAGCTTTAATCTGGCAACCCGAAAGGTTGTTTAATCCATATCTCTATTCAATCAGGAAAGCGTAAACCCGCCATCAGCAAAGAGGATGAAGATTTTTACATCCCCATCCTCCTATTGGACTAGTCCTATTGGTTTTCCTGCTTAACTCATCACATCCGCCTGGCACATCTATGACTATTGTGAACAGTCACAAATGAAACTACTCAGAACATCTTTGGCTACAGCTAAGGGACCTGTTCCCTCTACTGCCTCTTCACCACTACCTATGAGGCCATCAATCGTTCCAGCCACTTTTGCAAGTTTAAAGCCATCTACAACAAATTCTTGCGTGGGATATCGCTGTAAAAATTCCAAAAAGGATATGCGGTTGTCATCACTGAGAGAAAGGATGACGGCTGAGCGAAATGCTTGTAGATTAGCTTTTTTGCTAGGGGTCTGAAATATTTGCCCTGCCTGAAATAAGGCATATTCACCAGGGAGGATATGAAGTAGGCGATCTGCAGTCTGCAGCTTTACTTTTACCTCCTTGGTCATAAACTGACGGGCCGCTTCAGGATCTTGCCCTGACACATTCAAAAAGAACTTTAACTTAGAAGATGCTTTACCCGTTTGAGCAAAAGTTTCCAACTCATCTACAGTCAAGGATTGACCAAACTGCTTGTAGGTAAACACCACCTTCTCTGCAGCATTAGCAGAAGAACTGGACAATAACAGACTAGTTGTTGAGGCCACGGTAACAGTGGCTAAAGATAACCCTTTAACGACATCCCAATGACCCATCTTTGACAACCACGAGGGAAATATGGCCATAGATTGACTCCAATATACTTTGAATAATCATGTCAGCATTAATAAAGAGCGATTGTGGAGGGCAGCCCAGAAAACGAACCACCCAATACTGAAACACCACCCATAACTGCTATTGGACTTTGGCAGAAGTAGCCATGGGTTGAGTAGCTGGTCCTGTGGCTGTGTCTAATGGCTTGACTGTAGATGCATCTTCTTTTAGCTGGGCTGTATCAGAGGAAGTTGGTTCAGAAGATGTAGTAGGGACTACTACATCTTCGCAATCCTCTAATCCTTTCTGTGAATGATGTTGATGGCTAGAAACCGTTTGAGCTTTTGTCTCATTCGGAGATGCCTGAGTTGTATTGCAATCACAAATGAAGTCTGACAATACGCCTTTCGCAACTTCTAAAGCAGGCAGAATTCGCTCCACAAATCCACTTACATCGTTGTAAGTGCCTTCAAGATTTGTTATGTCTAGGCGAATGGTGTTTTGGGGATGTTTGTTGATAATTTCTAAGAAAGAAATACGATCATCCTCTATTGAGTTAAGCACCGCTGTTTTGATAGAATTCAGACCTCGCTCAGTTTTACCATCCGTGCTAGAAATAACCTGGTCAAGCTTAAAGAGCAGGAATTCACCATTTGAGCCTTCAATAAAGTTCTTCATGAATTTTGGAACTGTCAGCTGATCCGAGAGGATGGCCCGGACTACTTTTGGTAGCTCAGCATCTGTATTAAGCAGGGTTTGCAATGAAGATGGCAGTTCTCCAGTATTAGTAAAGTTATCCAGCTCCTGTCGGGTTACATTGACTTCAGTATCTTGATAGCGGACAAAAATGCTCTCAGCCGCTTGGGATTCAGTTGCTAGGAGTGGAACACCCATTACGGTAGCACTAGCTAATCCCAAAGGAAGTAAAGATTGAAGATAATTTTTCATAAAAACTCCTTGCAATTTAGTTCTATTAGGTCAATGAAGAGAGGTGAGAATGGATTTCCTTGCTATAGAGCGCCTATATTCGGCATGTTATCTACCTACGATTGTTGTTCATTTATCGTCAAATGAAATCAACTGTATGGACGTATCTAAATGTCCTCAACTTGTCCAATGGGACGATATGGCATCATCCGATGGGATGATTATTACTTCTGACTACGGAAGGACTGAAGCTAATCTTGCACCAATTCTGAGCTTTTATCATCCTTATGGCCTCGTCCAAATGACTACTTTAAGGGCTGATTTGTGAGGGAAAACCCTAGCAATGGCTTGCTAGGGCGGTTTGGTACAGGGTGTTAGGGTAAAGCGATGTATTAGAAAACGGTTTAGATTTCGTTGGGCTAAAACCGTTCAACAATGAGAATATGAATTTCAAAATCCGCTTGGTCATCGAAATGGACATCTAACTGATCACAATCAGTTAGATGTCATAAATACTCTGTCCCATTTTTGGCGATCTTCGAGAATCTTTCCAATTCCTAAAGCCACACAGTCAAGAGGTTTGAGAGCTACATGCACAAAAACACCAGTTTCCTGGCTGATTAATCGATCAAGTCCTCTCAACAAAGCTCCACCACCACATAGCATTAGTCCATTGGTATAAATATCTGAGACTAGTTCTGGTGACAACTTTTCTAAGGTTTGCTGAACGGTATTCACAATCAATGCAACTTCCTTTTGCAGGATGTCACGTACCTCTGCCCCCTTCAAAGTCAGTTGTTTAGGCAAGCCAGATTGAGAGCTACGGCCTCCTACTTCCATCTCCTCTATATCCCAATGTGGATGGATGAGGGAAGATCCTAGCTTATGCTTAATCGCTTGAGCCGTTTGTAATCCTACTAATAGATCATAATTACGTTTAAGGGATTGGCGGATCGCATCATCCATATGAGTACCAGCGACTCGGATGGATTGGCTACTCACCACCCCACATAAACTGATAACCGCCACTTCAGTTGTACCGCCACCGATATCAACAATCATATTCCCAAGAGGCTTATCGATGGGCAGATCTGCACCGATGGCTGCAGCGATCGCTTCATCAATAATAGAAATGTCTTTTGCACCAGCTAGTCCAGCAATATCTTGAAGTGCCCGTCGCTCTACATTTGTGGCTCCGTTAGGAATCGCCAGAGTCAATTGGGGAGGGAAAAAGGGTTTCCTTCCTAATCCCTGATTTAGAACCCGTTGTAATAACTGAAAGGCGATGTCTACGTCCGTAATGACGCCTTCGCGCAGTGGGTAGCTGACCATAATATTGGTTGGCTCCCTTCCCTCTAGGCGTTGGGCTTGATGACCGCAAGCTAAGATGGACTGATTTTCTGTATCCCTAGCAATAACCGTGGGTTGACGGATGATAATACCCTTTCCCTTGGCATACACCAACGTATTAACTGTTCCCAAATCTATCCCAATATCGGGTGAGAAAACTCTCAATAATCCCACCTATTATTTCTCCATTGGCATAAGATCTTTGAGTTCAGCCCCATCCAAAATTGCTAAATTTAGATTACTGCCAGAAATATCCGTATGGATCAGTTGTGCCTCACTCAGGTCTGTTCCTGTCAAAGTTACATCGACCAAATGAGTGTGGTGGAGTTTGGCTCTATATAGAATGGCATTCGATAAATTGGCACCATTCAAGACCGCCTTTTGCAGATTTGCTTCTCGAAGATTCGCTCTCGTTAAGTCTGCCCGATCTAACGCAACAGAAACTAAACTCGCCCTGATTAAGATGGCATTATGAAGCTGAGCCTCAATGAGATTCGCTTGGGTTAAGATGGCATCAGTCAAATTAGCCCCAGTGAGATGGGCATTATTAAGGTCAGCTTTCTCCATCTGAGCACCCGTTAGATTGGCCTCAGTCAGATTAGCCTCGCTCAGGTCCACTCCTCGTAAATCGGCCTGACAAAATAGGGTTTTGATGAGTCGCTTACCTGCAAACTTTACTCCTCGCAAATCAGCGCCTCTAAAATCCACACCACTTAGGTCCATATCCTGAGTATGGTCAAGGGGGCGGGGTTTTAAATCACAAGCCATTGCATCATCTTTATTTTCTGGATGGGCTTGGTTCCGCGTATACATAATTGAACCTTTGAATATTATTTATTGCACCTTTGAGCTAGCAGCTATCAGGATTTCTTAGGACAAAGCGTTTAACCTTTCTAGACTCCAGTTCGCGAAAGACCGAAAATCAAAATAGCTGAGCTGAGAGTCACTGCCTCTAACTAGGGTGATACCCTCGGTTGAGCGGAAGGTTGAGGTTCAGAAGAAGATGGTTGCGACTGAACCTCAGGTGCTGGGTTGGATTGACGGCTCCGAATGTCTGAACTGCCATTAGAACCATTGAGAGACTGAATATCCGTGGACAAACGCTTGACTTGTTGAACCACTTTTTGAAGCTGTTCTTGGTTATTCTGAACTTCTTCTGTCAAGGCTGATGGATCAAATTTCTTCAAGGACTTAACGTCCTGCTCCAGAGCTTCAATTTTGGACTCAAGAACAGTTTCAGACAGGTCTGCATTGATATTGGATGTTTGGGGTTCCTGTTCAAAAGACAGCACACGAATGGCTAACCAGACTGATACGCCTCCTAAGATCATGACGAAGGCAATCAGCATGCCGATGATAAAATTTGACCGACTTCGTAACCGCTCTGTCTCGATTTGAACTCCCGTCAGATCATTTTGTACACTCCGTTTCAAATCCTGAGAAATTTGAGCAAGGGATTCAGAAGTCAGGAGGTTAGGATTCCCTTGTGGGGTATTGCTAGGTTGAGGCGCTTGTGATTCCGAATAATTAGTCATGGTGTTAATTCTCCATACTGAAGATGAGTAATAAATCAGCTTGCAATCAGATTTGTGGTTTTAGGTCGTAGAGATATGTCAGCACGGTTGAATTTATTAGCATCAAAATTTAAATCCAGATGAAGATTGTGCAAAAAAAGATTCATGTTTGATTCAACGGGTGAAGTCGCAAGGCCGACAGTTGGGGGAAGACAGTCTTGCTTGGGTCTTTGTGAATCAACGGTTAGTTCTATTAAGAATCTATCCCCCTTATAGATCAGTTCAGCTGCGGAGAAGTCCAACAATTCAGGGAAATACCTCTGGTGTTCTGGGACTACGAACTGATACTGAAGGATTTCACCTGTATTAGCTTCAAAGTAATAGTCGATAAGGTTACCTAGCCAGTTACCTGAATGAGTCCATACTTCATTGCCTAATTGATAATGAATAGATGATTTGGGCTGGAAAATTAGTGCTGTACTTTCGGCAACATCTAACCAAGCCCCTTCAGGACTTACCGCTACCACCTGTTCCCAAGGCAGAGATCTTTGCTCATCTGCATTCAATAACGTTTTATACGTTAATCCTAAGACTTGGTGCAATTGCTTATCCACCCAGATTTGATGCACTGTGCCCAAGAGTTGCCCCGTATGACAATCCCATACTGGACAATCAATGAGTTGACTGAACTGGATAAGGGGATAGGTAGAGAGGCGCATAGTTATTCACTGGTTAAATAGGACAGTTATGATGCCAAGTTAGACTGGATCAACAGTCGAACATTACTCAACACTGTTGAATTTCTGAGCTGTAATAGGTGATACGGTGGGTGAGAAAGATGGAGAGTTGCTAGATAGAACAGTATGACTAGCGACCAAGAGGCTTCCTGTGATACCCAATGCTCCACAGAGCAAGCCTGTTCGCCACCGCAATTGCGATCTAAGTTTTTGGACTTCTATTGAGCAGTGATCGGGTATAAGACTAGCTGGAGGGACGACTGCACCCTCTAAAGTTGGTTGGCCAGTTGTCTGGGTTGGAGACTGGAACATGACCTGTTCATGCAGCCAATCTGTAATTAATTGTGGACAATTATGCTGGAACCAGCGGAGACCGACAAATCTAAATAAGGGCTTAGACTGGGTTGCAACCGCTCTGCTAATTCGATTGAGCGATCTTACAGTCACTTTTTGATTGATTAGGTTGATGGACCCGATGTCATACAGCCGATCCAAGATCAACTTGATTGTGGTCGATTCATGCCGCACAAGCTGTTCTAGTAACAGTGAAATTTCATCTACAGACTTTTGCTCCACTGGGTTAGCTCGATTCAGCAAGCCTGCAGCCGCAGTGGAAATGGAAGTGGAAGATTCGGAGGATTGAGAGCGCTTCAACATGAGTTTGTAATAACGCAATAACCTTATTTAATTCTGAATCCTCCCCCTTGAAATCGACCGCATGTCTAAAAATATGGATTTACTTCATCCATGAGGACTAGTCCCTTGAGATGTTGACGGACGAGTAACTATGTACGAAGGTAAGGAGGCTCGAATGCAACGATAACTCAACACTTTTATTACTCATCACAAAAGATGAATCGTTTATTTTCAGTAGAAAATATGCACTGTTTCTTCAGTTAATTCAATTTCATTCAACTAAAGACTGGGCTGCTCTGAATAACTCATATTGATCAGCGCTATCTCACCACAACACTAACAGCTAACTATTGAGGGTAAAAAATCCTTATCAAGGCCATCACAAACGATTTAATAATCTCGGAGAATATTTGATGACAGCTTCTTCGTCTCAAGTGATATTGCCTATCATTGGCTGGCGCGAGTGGGTATCATTTCCAGAACTAGAAATCCCCCAAGTTAAAGCCAAAATTGATACAGGGGCTCGTTCTTCCGCGCTACATGCATTTGACATAGAGCGATTCCAAGACAATGGCAAATCAATGCTTCGGTTCAAAACTCATCCTATTCAAAAGGATAAAACTACGATTGTTACAGCTATTGCCGAGCTGTTAGAAGTCAAACAAGTTCGAGATTCAGGAGGACATACTGAAATGCGTCCCGTCATCCTCACGGAGATCGCCCTCTCCAATTACTCCTGGAAGATAGAGGTGACCCTGACTGATCGCAGTTCTATGGGATTTCGGATGTTGTTGGGACGGCAGGCTGTTCGTCAGCGCTTTGTCATTGATGTAGGTCAATCCTATATCCACAATTCAGATCCTCAAAATTAATGTAATCGGAATAACTATGAAAATCGCCATCCTCTCCCAGCAGCAATCTCTCTATTCAACTCGGCGACTCTTAGAAGCGGGTGAAGAGAGAGGGCATGAAATACATGTCATCAATTATTTGCGATGCTACATGAATATCACGGCCCATAAGCCCAAGGTTCTCTATCAAGGAGATTCGCTGGAAGGCTACGATGCGATTATTCCTCGAATTGGGGCTTCTAAAACTTTTTACGGTACGGCTGTAGTCAGACAATTTGAAGTTATGGGGGTTTTCTCGGCCAATGAATCCCAGGCAATCTCGCGATCTAGAGATAAACTTCGCTGTCTGCAAATTTTGTCACAAAAAGGGATTGGTCTACCAGTGACAGGATTTGCCAATTCCTCAAAAGATATTGACGGATTGATTGAAAGTGTCGGTGGGGCTCCATTAGTAATCAAGCTACTAGAAGGTACTCAGGGAATTGGAGTGGTTTTGACAGAGACACATCAAGCGGCAAAGTCTGTCATTGAAGCGTTTCGGGGTCTGGATGCCAATATCTTGGTACAGGAATTTATCAAAGAAGCGGGGGGTATGGACATACGGTGTTTTGTCGTGGGAGATCGGATCATCGCTGCTATGAAACGGCAAGGTGCTCCTGGTGAGTTCCGCTCCAATATCCATCGAGGCGGTAGTGCTACTCAAATCAAGCTAACACCAGAAGAACGAAGCACTGCAATTCGTGCTTCAAAAGCAATGGGTTTGCGGGTTGCTGGGGTTGATTTACTGCGTTCCAATCACGGCCCAGTCATCATGGAAGTTAATTCTTCTCCTGGTTTAGAAGGAATTGAAACGGCAACAGAGATCGATGTTGCAGGTAAGGTCATCGAATTTTTAGAAAAGAATGCGGGACCAGGTAAGACCCGCGATCGCATTAAATATTAACCTTCACAAATAGTACAAAAATAAAACTATATGACCCCCATCACCGTCGGTGGTATTACAGTGGCCCCTGGCACTGAGCAACGCATCGAGTTGCCAATCGCTCGCCTTCCCACTCAGACCATGTTGTCCTTACCCGTTCATGCGATCAATGGTCATAGTGATGGTCCACACCTATGGCTCAGTGCAGCAATTCATGGGGATGAACTGAATGGCGTGGAAATTATTCGCCAAGTCTTGGAGCAGGTTAAGCCTAACAAGTTACAGGGAGCCTTGTTAGCTGTCCCCATTGTCAATATATTTGGCTTTATTGAGCAATCCCGGTACCTTCCCGATCGCCGGGATCTCAATCGGTCATTTCCAGGCTCTGCTAAAGGATCATTAGCTGGCCGGATAGCCCACCTATTTATGAAAGAAATAGTAAGCCATTGTAGCCATGGCATTGATCTTCATACTGCATCCAATCATCGGGTTAATTTGCCCCAAATTCGGGCCAATCTAGATGATTCAGAAACTTATCGATGTGCTCAGGCTTTTGGTGCACCTGCCATCATCCACGCCAACACTCGGGATGGGTCTTTACGGCAAGCTGCTGCAAAGCAAGGTATTTCCGTTTTGCTATATGAGTCAGGAGAAGCCCTTCGATTTGACCAAGAGGCTATCAAGGTCGGTGTTGAAGGAGTATTACAGGTGATGACTGCATTGAAAATGATGGACTCTGACTTCAAATCAGATCAGGGCAAAACACCACCAAAAGAGTCCAGAGAGACAAAATGGGTCAGAGCCTCTCAAAGCGGCATTCTACATTTGCAAATAGAATTGGGACAAACAGTTAACAAGCGCCAAAAAATTGGCTACATTGCCGATGCATTAGGTGATACCAATAAAAGGGTTCAGTCTCCCTGTGATGGGATAGTTATTGGTTTTACAAAAAATCCTTTAGTCAATCAAGGAGACGGTATCGTTCATGTTGCCATGCTCTAAGTTTTTTGATATTGAAGTTTCTGCAATTTCAGTATCGTAATACAAACACTAAGCCAAAGAAATCCAATCCCATAGCCACCGGTAATATCCGTGGGCCAATGGACACCTAAGTAGAGCCGACTGAATCCAATCGCACTAATTAAGAGGCTAGCTAGCCCATAGATGGTCACAGTTCTCCTCCTTCTCGAATGAAGGCTGGCTAACAAGTAAGCTAGAAAGCCATAGAAAACTATCGACCCTAGTGCATGGCCACTGGGATAGCTAAAGGTGGTCTCAGTAATCAATTGTGGCCATAGCTGGGGACGGGTTTTGTTGAATACTAGCTTCAGTCCAGTCGCCAAAACAGCACCACCGAAGCAGTTTACAGCAAGGATATAGGCTTCTTGTCGATAGCATCGCCACTCAAAAAGGATAAAACTGATGACTACGAGAGAAACGACAATACTTGGATCTTCTAACCGAGTAATTGCCAACATCACAGAATCCAGTGTGAGATTAGCAAACTGGTGGATTCAGAGCAGTGCGACTTTATCAAATGCAAAGGCTTCCCGCTCTAGGACTTCATTGGAGAGCTTTGCTGTCCCAAACCAGAACCAGCACACAAACTCCAAGCCCCACCGTTCCTAGGGTCATAATCAGACTATTGATCTGAGTATGAAACTTCCGGCCCCAAAGACTGGCTAAATGATGATGTGGTGGTTTAGACATGGGCTAACTACTATTCTCATTTTGGCACTCCCTCCCACAAGGCTTTATTGATCTAACTGAACAATCGGCTGCTGAGAAGAATAGTTGTTAATATTTGCTCCAATAGTGTCATAGTTACCCTCTTTCTTCGCTTGAGGAATGTGGTTAATAGCACGCTCAAGTAATAGATTGAGCAAGGTCCTCAAACCAATAATCAGAATTAACCGTCCAATATCTTCCAACTGTTTGGAGAACATAGTGTTGAGGATTGTAGCCCCGATCAAGAAACTAAGTCCCAAAGAAAAAGCGTATCCCATTTCGAGGCGACTTCTCTGAAATGCGATCGGAGTATGAGGTTGAAGGAGTGAATTCTTTAAGAATATGAATAAGCCCTTGCAAATTCCCACAAAAACTACAAACAGGGCCAATAGCTGGCATAAGCTAATTAGTATCGTATTCAGAAGCAATACTAAAACTGCTAAACCATCGGCAAAAGAATTAACAGATTCCATAGTCATTTGTTATTGACAACTTGCCGATAGTTCTTGGGTGGGATTACTTGTTGCTAAGCGATCATGAAAAATTTTATTTGGTTCGCTCACTAGGATTGTTGACACCTTGAGTCGCTCTAGAAGAGGAGTTGTATGGGTCCCAAGATTTAGACCATTCCCTAAACGACGATATAGCAATCTCAATATCACAAGGTCATAATCTTTCGATATCTGAGCAATAGCTGATATGGGTAATTCAGCTTCCAGTAGTAAAGTTTTTATCCTACATTCTACTGCTGGCAATTGATCAATAAGCCTCTCCATCTGCATTTTGATCCGGGCGCGTTCCTTTTCCGGGGATCGAGGGCTACAAATATGCAACAGTGTAATTTGGCCTTGGTTTGCCGATGCCAATATCTGCGCAAACCGCAGAGTTCTAAGAATGACAGGGTTTGGATCCTTGATGGGCACCAAAATATTTTGCAGATACAAGGGTGAGACTAGCAGCTGAGCAACTACGACTGGGCAATGAGCAGCACACATGACTGCATATTGGATGCTATTGAACCAGCGATCATTTAATCGAGTCCGTTTGCCCATGCCTAAGACAATTAAATTGGCATTTTCTTCCCGACCCACATGGCTAATCGCTTGGGCAACATTGCCGTCAATGCGAAGTTTGGGCTGCATATGTGCCCCAATGGATTTATTGAAACTTACAGCGGCAGTTAGTCGATGCTGACAGTATGACAAAGCCTTCTCTAGCTGAGGCGCATTCATCTGAGGTTGTGCTAATGCGATGGCTAAGGGAATGATTCGGCCATTTTCATAGCAGGAGATCAATGCTGCCAACTCAATTAAAAATTGTTCAGTTTTTGGGTTGTATACAGGAACCACAACTGAGAAGAGTTCGGGACTATTGCTGGGAAGTGGCAACCAATCAAAGGAAAGGTTCGGGTCAAAGGTCTTTTGTACTGCTAACTGGCGAGCAAACCGAGAAGTCACCAGCGGTCCTAAGATCGACGTGAGCAGCATCATGAGAATGACGCTGTTAAACACCTGAATATTGATGATATTGGCTTCGTAGCTCACCAACGCTGCAGCCAAAGTTGCAGCCACTTGAGGAATGGACAGTGACCACATGGCCCAAAACTGAGGCCAGCTATAACTAAAAAGATATTTGGTACAGAGGGATGCCAACATTTTAGTCGTGAGCAAAGTGCTTACAACTACCAACGGCAACTGTATCGAGGCAAAAATACTGCTGAAGGCTTTCAGGTCTAACAATAACCCCATGTTGATGAAAAACATGGGAATAAAGAGGACACTACCCAAAAATTCTGTTTTTTCTTTAACGGGGCCATCTCCAATGATGCTGTTAATGGCTAGCCCAGCTAGAAAGGCCCCAATAATATTTTCTACTCCAATCAATTGGGCTACTACAGCACTCAAAAAGACCGAGAGCATGACAAATAAGAACTGATTACCTTCATCCTTACCTGTCTTATAAAAAAAGAATCTCCCAAATCGTTTGAGTCCCACTAGAATTGCAAAGGTATAGCAAGCGCCATTTTATTCAGGACATAATAAACTAGAGATACTGTTATGTCTTTCAATGGATGCCTAAAATCTACAGCTACGATTTACGTTGCAAAGTGATCGATGCTATTGAACTTGATGGCATGCCTCCCTCAGAAGCGAGTGACACCTTTCATATCAGTCGTAACACCATTAATCTATGGCAACGTCTCAAAGCAGAAACAGGTGATCTTCATCCCATCCCTAGACAACACCTTGGCCATAGCCACAAAATCACAGACTGGGACAAGTTTCGAGCTTTTGCTCAAGAACATCGCTATAAAACCCAAGCTCAGATGGCCGAGTTGTGGGAGGGGAAAATCAGTGAGCGTACTATTTCAAGAGCGCTGAAGAATATTGGATTTACCCGAAAAAAAAGACCTATGGCTACCGCCAACGCGATGAGCACAAACGGGCTGAGTTCGTCCAAAAGTTAACAACAGTAGACCCAGACGATATCGTCTATGCTGACGAGTCAGGGATGGACAATCGAGATGAGTATGACTATGGCTATGGTCCCAAAGGTGAGCGGGTCTATGCTTTAAAGTCTGGTAGCAGAAGTGGACGAGTCAATATGATTGCAGCTTTGAGAGGAAAGCAGCTCATGGCCCCGTTCACGATTGAAGGGGCTTGCAATCGCACCGTATTTGAAATTTGGCTTGAGACTTGTTTGATACCGATGCTCAAACCGGGGCAGAAGTTAGTCATTGATAATGCCACCTTCCATAAGGGAGGGCGAATTGAGCAACTGGTAGAAGCCGCAGGATGTGAAGTGTGGTACTTGCCACCCTATTCTCCTGATTTGAATAAGATTGAACGGTCGTGGGCTTGGATTAAAAGTCGAATTAGACACCAATTAGAGCACTTCGGTTCACTTAGAGAAGCAATGGAACATGTGTTGTACCTAGCGTCCTAATTAGAGTGGCGACTGCTATATATAACGTCAACGCTCCTAAGAGGGTTAACAGTTTTATCGCTGTAAAGTTTCCCTGGTTGATGCCTAGGCAAATCGCTAGTACCAAAAGCGACCCAATATCCGTAAAAATAGTAGCCCCCACAGTTATTGTGATAGCTTCATCTCCGACTACCCCAAATTTCTGAATAATGGGATATGCCAGCAGAGTATGTGATGCCAAAAGCGACCCAATCAGAACGGCTGCTAGCCAGCCAAGTTGAAACAGTAGACCCACTGCAATACCACCTATCATTGGGATTGCAAAGGTCAGAAATCCAAAACTAAGAGAACGATTACGGGTCTTATGAAACTGAGCCAAATCAATCTCTAGGCCAGCGACGAACATGAGATAGATTTTGCCGATTTCTGACAGCAACTTCATAGTTTCAGTATCAGACCGCAACCAACCCAGACCACTTCCACCAAAAATTATCCCGGCAAAGAGTAACCCTACTAAACCAGGGAGTTTCAATCGTTCAAAAATAGGTGGCGTAATTAAGACAATTCCTAGCAGTAGGACAAACGTAGCTATAGGACTGCGTAGGGTTTGATCTGCAGACTCTACAAGTAACAAATACATAGAAAGTCTTTCCTAAAGAGTCAGATTCTCACCAAGTTTCAACTCAGATTGGCTATTGGAGGCTACTGAGTCAAGATCCTTGATTTTTTGCTACTCAGCCAGCGAGAAAGTCTTGCATACTCTCTTTATGCTTCTGTAAATTTTTAATCGCTTGCTTCTGTATCTGGCGTACTCGCTCTCGACTAACACCCATCTGACGACTGATGGCTGCGAGTGTATGTCCCTGCCCATCAATCAATCCATATCGAAGGATTACCACCTCACGCTGTTGGTTTGGGAGTGAATCTAATAATTGATTGATTGATTGATGAAACAATTTCTGTGTTACAAATTGCTCAGGTAATGGTTCCTCAGATTCTATAAAATCACCCACTGTCTGTTCCTGATCATCACCCACTTTGTGATCGAGAGAAAGCGTATGTTGAGCAAGACGTAGGGACTCTATAACCTGCTCGGGAGAAATAGATAACTCTTTCCCAATTTCTGACATTGTTGGGCTTCGTCCTAAAGATTGTGAAAGTTCTCGCTGAGCACGCTTGATCTTATTGAGCCTTTCAGTACAGTGGACGGGGAGTCGGACAGTACGACCTTGTTCTGCTATCGCACGAGTAATCCCTTGCCTAATCCACCAGTAGGCATAGGTAGAGAAACGATACCCCCGCTGAGGATCAAACTTTTCAACAGCTTTTGCCAGCCCCAAAGTACCCTCTTGTATGAGATCGAGAAACTCCAAATTACGATCTTTGTATTTTTTAGCTATGACAACCACCAGGCGTAAGTTGGCTGCAATCATTCTTTGTTTAGCCTTTTGGCCCTGTTCAAGTTGTTCCAATAGAGAAGCTACCACACACTGAGCTTCCTCAGCCCAAGCTTG
Source organism: Acaryochloris sp. 'Moss Beach' (assembly GCF_021497025.1). Taxonomy (NCBI): domain Bacteria; kingdom Bacillati; phylum Cyanobacteriota; class Cyanophyceae; order Acaryochloridales; family Acaryochloridaceae; genus Acaryochloris; species Acaryochloris sp. 'Moss Beach'. Next base: position 262,878 of record NZ_CP071718.1, on the reverse strand, counting down.
CAGAGAAAGCTCACCCCCATCTCGCTGAATCAACTGTTCTTTGAAAACTTGTAACGTCACCATGGCCTGGACTTGCTTACTCAATTGCAACTCTTGGGCAGGAGTGAGTAGAGGAACCCGCCCTATATCACGCAAATAAAGACGAACATTATCCGTAACAACTTTTTGTTGTCTAGAAGGAGATTGATGCGGTCTGAGACGCTTGATGGTATTGGTCATGAAGGTTTTCTCTCTATAGACTGAAATAGAAATAGAGTAGGTGATTTTTATGGTGTTGTATTCACGCAATTACTCTATTTAATTCCAAATTCTGTGAGATGAGATCCACCGCATGTCTAAAATGATTAGGTTCAACTCATCCATTTGGACTAGTCCGCATGGGTAGTCGAACAGTCACATTCGTCCCTTGATCCACTGAACTGCTAACTTCGATGTGTCCGTTGTGAAGTTCCACACATTGTTGGACAATTGCAAGTCCTAGTCCGCTCCCCGGCAATCGTCCAACATTTGCTGCTCGATAAAATGGTTCAAATAAATGTTCTTGATCGTCCGAGGGAATCCCGATTCCAGAATCCTGGATTTGAAATTCAATTTGGTTTTCAATGTAGGCAAGTCCTAACTGGACTTCCCCACCATCAGGAGAGTATTTAATTGCATTCGCCAGCAAGTTCCCGAGAATGTAGCGTAATAATTTTTGATCCACAAAAAGAGGTTGTGCTGGATAGCAGGCATTTTTCACCTCAAACTGTAAGCGGCAAGGCTGAGTCGAGCTATATCTCACTTCTTCAATCAAGCGACGGCAGAATTCCTCTAAGTCCAGAGCCTCGGGTTCAAAGGTGAGCTTACCTACTCCAACTCGCCCCATCACTAACACATCATCCACTAGTGAAGTTAGACGCTTAAGAGAGTCTCGTATATGTTGGAAGAAATCTTGCTTCTTCTCTGTTGAGAGAGTGTTACCCCGACCTTCCAATAGCTGGATATATCCAGAAATAGCTCCTAAGGGATTACGAAATTCATGAGAAACCATAGAAACAAACTGAGACTTGAGCCGATTCATTTCTTGTAAATCTTCATTCGCCTGCTGTAATTTAGAATTAGCCTGTTGTAGCTCTAAAGAGATCTGGCGAGTCCGTAAAAGCACCTCTACCCTAGCTTGCAATTCAGCCATCTCAATAGGAGCAGTGATAATTTCTTCAATCACCTGCCAATACTGGGGTTTAATCGTGCTCATTTTTCCTTGGCCTACTATCAACAGCACGGGTAAAAGGACAGGTTTTTGGGCTGACCTGCAATCTGTGATGGACTGCCAAAGCTGTTCAAGCATTTGACCATCAATAATACATAAATCAAATGGTGTTTGAAGTAATTCCTGGGTCGAGTTTTTTTGCTCAGATTCTTCAGAGATAACCTCATGGTACTCAGACAACTTGCCTGTGATAAACGCACTGTTTGCAGATCTAGCAAATAATAATAAGATTCGAGCCATTTATTTATTGAGTATGAGTCCTAGACGTTCTAAACGCGATCATGGGTCTTTCAATCGTTATACTGCTCTAGTGCCATCATCTCGCAAATACACATTTTGGTTAGTAATGTGGGCAAAAACCCTAAAAAGACTAAGACCAATAAAGTTCGGATATCAACAGGAATATCTGGCCTTGATGAAATCCTTCAAGGGGGACTCATTGCTAATCGAGCTTACTTAGTACGAGGAGGGCCAGGAACAGGCAAAACTACCTTAGGGCTTCATTACTTAACTACTCAATTGCCTAAGGGGAAATCGTCCCTGCTCATCTGCTTTGGTGAACCAGGCAACCAAATTCTAGAATCTGGATCTGACATGGAGTTAGATCTAGATTGTCTGCACTGTCTTGATTTAAGTCCTGACTCAGCTTTTTTCACTGAGTCACAAACCTACGATTTTTTTAGCCCTGCTGAGGTAGAGAAAGATCCCATTACTCAGAAAATCGTGGATCAAGTGACTAAGCTAAACCCGGATCGAATCTTTGTAGATTCGATGACGCAATTTCGCTACATCACTGCAGATGCATTTCAGTTTCGCAAGCAGGTATTGGCGTTTATCCGCTTTATTCTTGGCCAAGGTGCAACGGTTGTTTTCACATCGGAAAGCAGTCCAGAAGAGCCCGACTATGATCTACAGTTCATGAGTGATGGGGTGATTAATCTGGAACTTACGCCCACACGGCGTACCGTGAGTATTTCAAAGTTCCGTAACTCAGGGTTTCAGCCAGGACAACATTCTCTACGATTAGGTCCCCAAGGCATGATTGTTTTTCCCAAATTATTACCTGAAGCTTACAAACGTAATTTTCAACCTGAACCATTACCATCTGGCATCCCTAGTCTCGACAAAATGCTAAAAGGGGGCATTGAAAGAGGAATGGTGACGCTATTTAGAGGAGCGAGTGGGGTAGGCAAAACCACCATTGGTCTTCAGTTCATGAAGGAAGCGGCAAGTCGTATGGAGCGTTCAGTCGTATTTACCTTCGAAGAAGATGTAGAAGTCATCTTACGACGTTCGGAGAATCTGAAAATTCCGGCACGGGTGATGACAGAGCAAGGCTCATTAGCCATTGTTAAAATCGAACCCTTGCAATATACCCCTGACGAGTTCTCTAGTATTGTTCGCCATGAGGTTGAGGAAAATAATGTCCGTATTGTCATGCTTGATAGTATCTCTGGCTATAACCTTTCCATGCAAGGAGAAGATTTTCTATCCCACCTTCATGCGTTATGTAAGTATCTGGCAAATATGGGGGTTGCGGTGATTCTTATCAATGAAACAGCATTATTAGATGAAGATGACAAGGCTACGGATGATAGTTTTACTTATCTAGCTGACAATCTAATTTTGTTGAGATATATTGATCGCCATGAAGATGGCAAGGTTGAGCTACGAAAGAGCATCGGTGTGATCAAAAAGCGGTTGAGCGATTTTGAGAAAACTTTAAGAGAGCTGAAAATAACGCGGTACGGTGTGGAAGTGGGTCCACCCCTGACTGGACTTCAAGGGATTTTGGATGGCGATGTTATCAAGTCTGAAGATGACGATGATGATTGATCAAGTAGGTATGCGGACCTTAAAACTACTGCCTTTCCCTACTTGTGACTTTACTTCAACCATACCTTGGTGGGCCTCGATGATTTGGCGGACTAGGTTCAGCCCTAAACCATTACCAGAGCAGCGGTGATTGCCTTGGAATTCTCGCTCAAACACGATGGGCTGCTCCTCATCTGAAATTCCACACCCAGTATCATCAACCTTAATTGTTAGATAATTACTTTGCCTATCAAGTTGAATCTGGATGGAACCATTATCTGTAAATTTAATCGCATTACCCACGAGATTCGTAATGACTCTTCTCAACTCCAACCGAGCACCGGACAGTTGGAAATCATGTATTGAATTGGAATTAGACTTCACTACTATTGTTAGTTCAAGTTCCTTCTCCTCAGCTAACGGCCTGAGTTCTTCAATCACTGACTCCGCTAGTTGTTTTACATCGAAAGTCGTATAGGGTAGTGCTTTTTGACCTGCTTCATATTTATAAATTTCAAGTAATGTATTGGTCATTTGCAGCAGATCATGGTTGCTATCTTTCATAGTGGCGATCACTGTTTGGCACTGATCAGGGATTGCCCCATACTTACCTCGCTCTAGTAATACAAACATCCGATCTGCTGCAACGAGAGGAATTCGTAAATCATGGGTGAGGCGATAGACAAATTCTTCCCGCATGACCGTCATTTGTTCCCGTTCGTCAATACTATGCTTTAGGCGCAATAGAGAACGGACGCGAGCTAACAACTCCGTAACCTCAACAGGTTTTCTGATGAAATCATCGGCCCCAGCATCAAGTCCCTCTACTACATCCGATTGTTCTTGGGCCGTAATCAGCAATATCGGGATGAAAGGCAACTCTTTTTGCTTACGAATGTGCCGGGTTAACTCTATTCCATCCATACCTGGCATCATCACATCCGATAGTACTAAATGTGGAACTGATATTTGAACTTGTTCGAGAGCAACTTTCCCATTCTCGGCTAAGCTGACCTGGTACCCTTCCGTCTCTAGAACGGCTTGAATAAAGCAGAGGTTTTCATAAGCATCATCAACAACTAAGATCTGGTCTTGTTGATCAACTGGAAAAGTGTAGTCGATATTCATAGAGGGACCTCAGAAACCTATAATCATTATTCTGTAAGGGATGTGGCATACTAAATTGAAGTTCCACTAGTTTATCCGACAACCTTCGGTATCCGCGTCAGCCTATTGGACTAAGCCCTATAGACATGATTGGTCTATGAATATCATCCGCATCGTAATTGTTGAAGACCATACCCTTACCCGCATGGGATTATTGGGGGCGTTAGAGGAGCAAGACAATTTTGAAGTTGTTGGAGAAGCAGCCACAGGTAATGATGGATTAGGGCTTCTGAAAGACCTTCAGCCTGATGTTGCGATAATCGATATTGGGTTGCCTGATTTTGATGGTATTGAGCTAGTCCAACAGTTCAGAAAACTGCAGTCGGATAGTAATGACACAGCAACCAAAATTCTCATTTTGACAATGCATCATCAGGAAGTTGAAGTCCTCGCAGCGTTTGCGGCGGGTGCGGATTCCTACTGTGTCAAAGATACTGATATTGAGCTATTGGTTGAGGCTGTGAATACAACAGCTGAAGGGCATTCTTGGATTGATCCTGCGATCGCAAGTATTGTGCTTGAACAGGCTCGCAAAGGTCAATTGGAAAATACAGCAACTGCTACCAGTGATAAAGGTGGAGTGGGTGAGGGGGAAGCTGTAACCATTCAGGGTATAGATCCTGAACAAGCTCAGCTATTGCAAGCTTCTCCCTTAACAGAACGAGAGTTAGAAGTTCTAGAGCTAATTGTAGGTGGCCATAGCAATACTGAGATCGCAGAGTCACTATTTTTGAGTATGGGAACGGTGAAAACTCACGTTCGGAACATCTTAAGCAAGCTTTGCGCGAGTGATCGGACGGAGGCAGCGGTCAGAGCCCTAAGATCTGGCTTGGTCAAATAGCCTCTAAGGAAATTAAGTATTAACTGGGGTCAGACGGAAGCGGTGGCAGCCTAAGCATTGAGCTTTTTGTAACATCTGCTCTGCTTGGTCCAACATCCCCTGACTGTTGGCTGAGGCATGTGGCTGGGTAATTTAATTACTCCCCCGATTTTGAGTGACACTGAAATCTCTGATCCATTGTTAAGACGGACTGGTTCGTCAAATCTAGTGCAGAGATCGCTACCATATTCAACGGCTGTATCCCTAGTGGTCATAAGTCGGTGTAAAGATCGGTACGTTGGATGGATTCTCGAAACAACTCTCGCTTAATTTGCTGGCCAGCAGTCTCAATGTGAGCTTCCAAAAGCTGGGGGAGATCACCATCCTGATTGGGCATTTTGTAACGGACTTCTAGTTAGTGTCCCGATTTATTCGCCATGAGCTGAGATAGCTGAAATGCTTTGGTAATAGATAATTCAGAGCATTCCTTGATGAACATTGCCCAACGCGAGCAGCAGATTATCCGTATTCAGTCTCAAAGTTCCTATGCCTCTATTAACAAAGCCCTAGAAGCAACCCTTCGCCTTGAAGCAAACCGAGTCACCCAGAACGCAGTAGAGTCAGCACTAGACGAAGAAGTTCAAGCTTATCTATCAGAGGTTCAAGGGGATCGACCTCGACGTTCAGGCTACTATCAACGGGTCCTCGATACTCAATACGGCCGTATTGCTCAGCTGTCTGTCCCTAAGCTACGGAAAGGGAATGCAGACCGAGAGTGGCAGATTTTAGAACGTTACCAACGAGTCTCTCGGTAGTCTCCTCGATTTTTGCCTCGGCTTGTACGTCATGGGGTTATCGCTTCGGGATCTGCAAGAAGCTCTCTATGAGATTCTAGGAGCAGTCTTATCCGTTAATGCCATTAACCGAATTACGCTAAAAGCTCAGAAGCAAATGTTTCAAAGCCGTCAGACTCGTCTTGAGGAAACCCCTCCTATTCTGATTGTCGATGGTGTTTGGGCTAGTGTTCAGTGTTCCTCAGAAGACTTTTGGGAAGACCAAGCTGGGCATATCCGGAAACTACGTCATGCGGAAGACCGAGTCATTCTAGTCGCTATGGCAGTGTGGCCCGATGGCACCCAAACGGTGCTTCATTATGAAATGGCGCCGCAAGAATCGGAGGCAGCTTGGTTACTGTTCTTTGCGCATCTGTGGCAACGGGGATTGCAACCCTATTCGGTGAAATTGATTGTCAGTGATGGCACGACTGGGTTGCCTAAGGTGATTCGTGCTCTGTTTCCCCTCGCACAACATCAGCGATGCATTACTCATAAGGTTCGAGCGATGCTCCGGCATTTGGGATATGAGCAATTGCCACACCTGGATGCTCAAGGACAAGAACTGTCCCACTCTGAAGCCAAGAAGCTGCGATATTCACAAATTAAACACGATGCCTATGCTATCTATAAAGCGCCAGACTGGGAAGAAGCGATTGTGATGTTGCTCGTGTTTGCACAGAAATGGACAGACCTTGAACCCGATGCGGTCAGAACCTTTATCAAAGATTTTGCCCTGACCTTGAGTTTCTATGATTTTGATGAATCCCTTCATTCGCTGATTCGTACTTCCAATGCCCTAGAAAGGCTGTTCCGGGAATTCCGAACCAAAGCTGATGAAATTGGTGCTTTCCCCAATGAGGAGAGCTGTTTAGCGATTTTCTTCCTCGTCTCACGCAGGGATCATGCCAAGCATGATCGCTTCAAAAACCATGGCGAATAAATCGGGACACTAACGACTTCTATGGTTGCTCTCACCGTGAGTACGCCATTATGAATCTCAACGGCTTGAGTGTCGAACTGGGTCTCGGGGTTTTCACTTCCCATTACCTGTATCCTGCTGCCAGTGCAGAGCAACGCTAACACGAAGCTCCTAATTTATCGTTCGCTTGAGATAGGCCAATCTTTACACCAACTTATGACCACTAGGGACTGCTCACCACGAGCTAGATGTAGGTAATGACATACCCCAAGATCAACCGATCGGACTAGTCCAAAAGGAGGATGGGGATGTAAAAAAATTCATCCTCTCTGCTGATGGTGAGTTTAAGTAATTTTGCTTCAATGAAGATACGGTTTCAACAATCTTGTGGGTTGCCAGATTACAGCTTTACTCAAGCCATTTATTATAAGAGATTGAACCATGTTTTCTAGCCGTCCCACTCAATGGATTCTTAGCACTACTTTCCTCGTAAGCAGCCTGGCCCTAGTTGGTTGCCAATCTATTCAGGCTAGACCTAATAGTGATTCTTCTCAAACAAATCCTGCGGCAATCCTTCAGCCTGGGAAAAACCAATCCCAAGATTACCTGATGACAGGGATTCAAAAAGCCTTTACCGAAGACTATGTGGGTGCGATTGAAGCCTATGATCTAGCGATTCAATTAACAACCTCGAATTCGGAAGTTTATTACAATCGTGGTGTTGCGTATTTCTCAATTGGTCAGACTGACAATGCGATCAAGGATTTTAACCGTGCCATCGAACTAACTCCCACTATGGCTGAAGCTTATGGCAATCGCGGTACGATTCGTCTGCTGATGAATGATCGTCAAGGTGCCTTATCTGATTTCCAGACAGCTGCTCAGTTATTTGACGCACAAGAAGATCATACCTCTGCAAACATGATGCGTGGGTTGATTGAGCAAAACAAGACTCAGCCCTTATAGAATTTTGAAACTCCCTTCAGTATTGGCCCACCAGGCGAAATAACATTCATCTCCCTTCTATCTGTAATCACCTTTAGATCATGACTCATACACTCTCTCAGGCAGTAGGGTGTTCCTCATCTACCCCAAAAATCACAAAACTCTCATGGTGGAAATCTGTTAGACCCCTGAGATACCTATCCTATGATTTGGGCATTGACTTGGGTACTTCCAATACTTTGATGCACAGTTCTCATCAAGGAATCGTGTTGTAAGAATCCTCTGTTATTGCGATCAATTCAACAACTTAAATGAAAATATCAGTGCTGAGTGTCTTAGATTATCATTCTCAATATTATTGACTATTGAATGCAGTTTTTCTGACATTGACACGAGGAATTAACTTTTTCAAGAACTGAATTTTTCTAAAATTCTCAATCAAAATTCTGGATACTTCAGTACTAACACTTTTCTGATTTGAACAGTATCCCCAATTATTAGAGGTAAGCCTTAATGGCTAAGTCAATTCTGTATGATATTGATGCTCGTCAGGCCCTAGAGCAAGGAATTAACCTACTTGCTAAGGCTGTTGCGGTGACATTAGGGCCAAGAGGGCGCAATGTCGTTCTAGGGAGTGAATTTGGTGTCCCTCAAATTGTCAATGATGGCATCACCATTGCCAAGGGAATTGAACTGGAGAACCATCTAGCCAATACCGGGGTTTCATTATTACGCCAAGTTGCAGCCAAAACTAATGATATTGCAGGGGATGGCACCACTACAGCAATTGTTTTAAGCCATGCCATGGTCAAAGAAGGGTTGCGGAATGTTGTCGCTGGTGCCAATCCGATCTCAATCCGGCGAGGTATCGACAAAGCCACTCATTTTATCTTGGATCAAATTGTAGAGCATGCTCTGCCAGTGAAAGACTCCACCGCTATCACGCAAGTAGCAACCATTGCAGCAGGAAACGATGAAATCGTTGGTCAAATGATTGCAGAAGCGATGGCCAAGGTGGGTCAGAAAGGGGTAATTACCTTAGAAGAAGGTAAGTCGATGCATACTGAAATCGAAATTACTGAGGGAATGCAGTTTGACAAGGGCTATATCTCACCCTACTTCGTCACAGATGCCGAACGAATGGAGGTCATCCTTGAGGATACCTACATTCTACTAGCAGATAAAAAGATCACGTTGGCCCAAGAGCTACTTCCGATTCTGGAGAAAGTCTCTCAGACGGGCAAACCCTTCTTAATCATTGCAGAAGACATCGAAAAGGCAGCCCTAGCAACACTTGTTCTTAATCGGCTGCGGGGGGTTATCAATGTATCTGCAGTCAAGTCTCCTGGATTCGGAGATCGCCGCAACGATCTATTGGCTGATATGGCAGTGTTAACCGGAGGCCAGGTAATCAGCGAAGATGTAGGTCTGACGCTAGAAAACACTACGTTGGAGATGTTGGGGCAGGCACGACGGGTAACGATCACAAAAGATAATACTACCCTCGTTGCCGAAGGGAATGAGGGTAGTATTGAAGCCCGGTGTGAACAGATTCATCGTCAGATCGAGGAAACAGAAGCAACCTTTGAAAAAGAGAAACTGCAAGAGCGTCTAGCGAAACTCACTGGGGGAGTAGCTGTACTCAAGGTCGGAGCTGCTACAGAAACAGAGATGAAGGATCGTAAGTTGAAATTGGAAGATGCGATTAACGCTACCAAGGCGGCGGTTGAGGAAGGGATTGTACCAGGTGGGGGGGGGGACAACTCTAGCCCATCTCGTACCCCAACTAGAGGAATGGTCTGCTGAGCATTTAGTTGGAGATGAACTCATTGGGGCAATGATTGTAACTCGTTCTCTCTCAGCTCCCCTAAGGCAGATTGTGGAGAATGCGGGTCGAAATGGCTCGGTGATTGCAGAACGTATCAAGGATCTGGCCTTCAATACTGGCTATGACGCTATAGCAGGCGAGTTTGTAGATATGTTTGCAGCGGGGATTGTAGATCCCGCTAGGCCTAAAACGACCGAAGCTGCGATATGGGGCAATTTAGTATGGGTGTACTGGAATGAGTAGCCATTCTGCCGCCATTACCCTCAGCTTTCCTTTTCCACATGAAGTGATTTTGGGGCTTGATAGGCTGTTCCACAGTAGGGACAGAATCGATGCTTAAGAGAAGTAATCTGTTCATCACAACTTACACATCTCTCTCGAAGTTGCGTGCCACAAACATAGCAATATTGAGCACGGCTATGGAGCCAGATGGAATCTGGAGGCGTTCCCGGCTGCCAACACTGAGGGCAAAACCTTATTCCTTGGTTAGGACTGATCAGCGTTCCACGGCAGACCGCATCAAGATAGTCACTCGGAACTTGGAGAGCAGCAGCTAATCCCTGCTTCGTTTTCCGATTTAAAGAACTGGTTTTATTGCGTTCCAGCTTTCCATAACTTTGAGCATGGACCCCTGCCTTTATCGCCACTTCCTTTTGAGACAAACCGAGTGTTGTTCGGAGGCGACAGACATAATCGCCCAAGGATTCTCCAGCTTGTGGAGCTGAACCAGATTCTAAACGCTGTATTGAAGACTTACTCATCAATCGTTCTTTGGAGGTATACTTCATGCGACTATTCAAGCCTTAAGACTTAATAGAAAGATCATCATGTCACAGTCTTTGGCAATGGTTGCAACCGAGTTTTTGGATCGCCCCGGCTTGGCTGCAAGCACAGTCCGCTCCTATGAATTCACCCTAATGCCCTTGCTTAAACAATATGGCCGGTGGCCCATCAAATTATTGTTAGTGTCCCGATTTATTCGCCATGAGCTGAGATAGCTGAAATGCTTTGATAATAGATAATTCAGAGCATTCCTTGATGAACATTGCCCAACGCGAGCAGCAGATTATCCGTATTCAGTCTCAAAGTTCCTATGCCTCTATTAACAAAGCCCTAGAAGCAACCCTTCGCCTTGAAGCAAACCGAGTCACCCAGAACGCAGTAGAGTCAGCACTAGACGAAGAAGTTCAAGCTTATCTATCAGAGGTTCAAGGGGATCGACCTCGACGTTCAGGCTACTATCAACGGGTCCTCGATACTCAATACGGCCGTATTGCTCAGCTGTCTGTCCCTAAGCTACGGAAAGGGAATGCAGACCGAGAGTGGCAGATTTTAGAACGTTACCAACGAGCTCTCGGTAGTCTCCTCGATTTTTGCCTCGGCTTGTACGTCATGGGGTTATCGCTTCGGGATCTGCAAGAAGCTCTCTATGAGATTCTAGGAGCAGTCTTATCCGTTAATGCCATTAACCGAATTACGCTAAAAGCTCAGAAGCAAATGTTTCAAAGCCGTCAGACTCGTCTTGAGGAAACCCCTCCTATTCTGATTGTCGATGGTGTTTGGGCTAGTGTTCAGTGTTCCTCAGAAGACTTTTGGGAAGACCAAGCTGGGCATATCCGGAAACTACGTCATGCGGAAGACCGAGTCATTCTAGTCGCTATGGCAGTGTGGCCCGATGGCACCCAAACGGTGCTTCATTATGAAATGGCGCCGCAAGAATCGGAGGCAGCTTGGTTACTGTTCTTTGCGCATCTGTGGCAACGGGGATTGCAACCCTATTCGGTGAAATTGATTGTCAGTGATGGCACGACTGGGTTGCCTAAGGTGATTCGTGCTCTGTTTCCCCTCGCACAACATCAGCGATGCATTACTCATAAGGTTCGAGCGATGCTCCGGCATTTGGGATATGAGCAATTGCCACACCTGGATGCTCAAGGACAAGAACTGTCCCACTCTGAAGCCAAGAAGCTGCGATATTCACAAATTAAACACGATGCCTATGCTATCTATAAAGCGCCAGACTGGGAAGAAGCGATTGTGATGTTGCTCGTGTTTGCACAGAAATGGACAGACCTTGAGCCCGATGCGGTCAGAACCTTTATCAAAGATTTTGCCCTGACCTTGAGTTTCTATGATTTTGATGAATCACTTCATTCGCTGATTCGTACTTCCAATGCCCTAGAAAGGCTGTTCCGGGAATTCCGAACCAAAGCTGATGAAATTGGTGCTTTCCCCAATGAGGAGAGCTGTTTAGCGATTTTCTTCCTCGTCTCACGCAGGGATCATGCCAAGCATGATCGCTTCAAAAACCATGGCGAATAAATCGGGACACTAACAAATTATTAGACCGGCAGACTCTAGAGGAATACCTCAATTCCTTGACTCACCTATCGTTCAAGACTCACCATCGGCATCAAGCTATCCTACAAGCGCTCCTCAATTTTGCAGTTGAGCAAGGGTACTTGCGGTCTAATCCACTGACCCATATGAAACGGCGTAAGCCAGATCCTGAAAAAGCAGAGCATGACTCAGACCAGATCATTCGATACCTGACCCCAGACCAACTACAGCTGCAATATCAACTGGTCAGCAAAGATGTCCGTACTTCGGCCCTTGTCCGCTTACTCCATCGCACCGGTGCCCGAATTTCTGAACTACTCAGCTTAGATCTCGAAGTGCTAGATCTTGAACAGCGAAAGTTTCAAGTGATTGGCAAAGGCAACCGACAACGGTGGTGTTTTTACAGCGAAGATGCAGCGGAAGTATTGCAGAAATATTTGGCAGGATATCGGCATCCTGGTTCTCCAGCGCTGTTTACAGCACAGCAATACTTGAGTGGTCAGGTGAATCGATTGAGTTACCGGAGTGCCCACCACAATTGGAAACAGCTGATCAAGGGCCATCGCGAAATAGCCGGAATTCGGCTCCATGATCTGCGCCATACGTTTGCCACAGAGAGAGTGGGAATCATTGCCCTAGAGGAGCTAAGGGCCTTGATGGGACATCAGAGTATTCAGACAACCTTACGCTACCAAAAGGTCACCTCTGGGCAAGCACAGAATGCTGCTCAAAGAGCCTTTGACAAACTCTCTAAAACCACCATTTAAGGTGAGTTTAGTCTTCCTTGAGAAATTGTCTTTTTCCATATCTGTACAGGAATAGAGCTAAGAATAGAGAGTATGGACAGTACTCTGCAAGTGCAGACTATGAGTCAATTTAAAAGCCTGGGATCCTAGCTAAGGGCTACAGCAATAGCAGGACATGCACCTTTGGATTTATCTATGAAATCCGCTATCTTGTCGCGAGGGAGTGGTAATCGGAGCAAACGATATGAAGCGCCAATGGCAACCGGATGAACTGATTGAATCCTTCATTTTGTTACCCAATGAATTGGCGCTTGTTCCCAACTATCAGACCAATGCCACAGAGCATAACCAGCTGGGTTTCGCTGTTCTGCTGAAATTCTTTCAACTTGAAGGTCGCTTCCCCAAGCACCTGGGCGAGATTCCTCAGATCGTCGTGGAGTTCATTGCCAAACAACTGAAGCTGACGCATCAAAGCTGGGTTGATTACAAATGGAAAGGCCGGACTATCAAGGAGCATCGAGCTATCATCCGTTCCTTTCTTGGGTGTCGCCCTACTCAGCGACCCGAAAAAAAGTCGCTGATGACCTGGCTCAAAGAGAAAGTGATGCCTCTGGGGCTCCATTTGAATGCGATTCGAGAGCAAGCCTATCAACGTCTGCGCCACCTCAAGCTTGAACCCCCTTCCCCCAAAGAATTGACCCGGCTTATCAGCTCAGCCGCCCACAACCATGAGCAAGACTTTTGCCAAACCATCGCCGCACGACTCCCAGCAGATACTCGAACAAAGATGGATGTTTTATTAGAAACAGAATATACCCGAGACCATGAGGAAAGCCAATTTCGGCAGTCCGACTTCAACCGTCTCAAATCAGATCCCGGGCGTCTAGGCCTGAAAAGTCTCTTCAATGAAATCGATAAGCTGCAAAGTATCCGACAGATTCAGCTGCCTAAAGATCTATTCGACTCCTATTCTCTTAAGCTGATAGAGCAATATCGGCGTCGGGCCTCAGCTGACCTTGCAGGACGCCTACGCCGCCACCCTAAAGCCATTCGCTACACTCTCATTGCTTCGTTCTGTTATCAGCGAGAGAAAGAGATCACCGATAATCTGGTCGATTTGCTGATCCAGATCATCCACCGTCTCAGCATTAGTGCCGAGCGTCGCGTAGAGCGAGAACTGATCGCCAATTTCAAGCGCGTCAACAATAAAGAGGCCCTTCTATACCAAATTGCAGAAGCTGCTTTAGCCAATCCGGATCAACCTGTTAAAGAGGTGATCTATCCGGTCGCCAGCCCCGATAAATTGACCCATGTGATTGAGGAGCGAAAACGCACCGGAATTACTTACCGAGAGAAAGTGAATGTCAAGATTCGAGCCTCTTATTTGCATCACTATCGGCAGATGGTGCCGGCCATCCTAGAGACCTTGGCTTTTCACTCCAACAACGAGCAGCACCGCCCTGTCATTGATGCCATTGCATTGCTCAGGCAGTATCAGGGCAGTAGAAAGCGATACTTTGCTGAGGATGAAAAGGTGATCACCACCGGCGTCCTCAAAAGCGGTTGGCGCGATCTCGTCGTCGAACCCAATGCCAAAGGCCAAGACCAGATCAACCGCGTCAATTACGAAATCTGTGTCTTGCAATCGCTGCGTGAAAAACTGCGCTGTCGAGAAGTGTGGGTGATGGGTGCCAAACGCTACGGGAATCCTGATATGGATTTACCCCAGGATTTTGAAGCTCAACGGGAGCAGTACTATTTAGAACTGAATCAACCGTTGGATGCTGAGACCTTTGTCAGGACACTGAAACAAGATATGACGACAGCTCTTGCCTCTTTGAATACCAGTATCCCAAACGACCCACTGGTCAATATTCTGCCCCGAGATAACGGCTGGATTAGTGTTACCCCCTTCCCGGCTCAAGATGAACCCGGTAATATCCACAAACTGAAGCAGGAAGTGGCGAAACGCTGGCCAATGACCAGCTTATTGGACATCCTTAAGGAAACGGATCTGCGAGTTAATTTCACTGATCAGTTTCATACTGTAGCCTCACGCCAGCAGCTCAATGGTCCCACACTTCAAAAACGGCTATTGCTCTCTCTGTTTGGCTTAGGGACCAATATGGGGCTCAAGCGAGTCTGTGCTGGGATTGCCGATGAATCTTATGCCAATTTGCTTTACGTTAAACGTCAGTTTTTGCATCGGGAGCATCTGCGCAATGCCATCAGTGAAGTTGTAAATGCCACTCTCAAGGCTCGTATGGAACACCTTTGGGGAGAGGCGACAACGGCCTGTGCTTCTGACTCAAAAAAGTTTGGGGCTTGGGACCAGAATCTGATGACGGAATGGCACAGCCGTTATGGGGGCAAGGGTGTAATGATCTACTGGCACGTTGAAAAGAAGTCGCTGTGCGTTTACTCGCAACTAAAAACCTGTTCCTCTTCTGAGGTCTCATCGATGCTCACTGGGCTGTTGCGACACAACACGGATCTGAAACTGGAGAAGAACTATGTTGATACCCACGGTCAGAGTGAGCTGGGCTTTGCCTTCTGCCATCTTTTAGGGTTTCAGTTGATGCCCCGTTTCAAGCGTATTGGTGCTCAAAAGCTCTCTTTGCCAGAGGCAGGGATGAAAGAAGTCTATCCGAATCTCAAGCCGGTATTATCGAGGGCGATTGATTGGGAGCTGGTGACTCAACAGTATGACCAAGCCATCAAGTACGCTACGGCATTGCGGTTGGGAACGGCTGAAGCTGAAGACATTTTCAGGCGCTTTGGGAATGCGGAGATTCAGCATCCGACGCATAAGGCTTTGCTAGAGATAGGCAAGGCGGTCAAAACCATTTTTCTATGTCAGTATCTTTCGTCTGAAGCACTCAGAGTTGAAATCAATGAGGGGCTGAATGTGGTGGAACGATGGAATGGAGCCAATGACTTTATTTACTTTGGTCGTGGTGGAGAGTTCGCGACCAATAAGCGGGAGAATCAAGAGCTATCAGCACTGGCCCTACATCTGCTGCAAGTCAGTATGATCTATATCAATACGCTCATGATTCAGAATGTGTTGAGTGAACCTAAATGGATGCAGAAGATGGAGACAGAGGATTTGAGGGCTTTGTCACCCTTGATATGGAATCATGTGACACCTTATGGATGGTTCAACCTTGATTTCACACAGCGGATTGCACTCGATATTGTTTGAGGCAAATCATGAATTACTATTATGAATTTTTACCTAATTGCCTCATATCGCAGCTTCAGTTGTTTTTGGCTGTTTGTGCTGGAGCTCAAGTAACAAATCCTTTATGGCAAGGCAAATTTAGTGAGTAAGTGACGGTGGGAGAAAATAGTTCATATGTAATGGACTTGTACTGTGACCAGAGTGATTGCAGCTACGACTCCATGGAATTCCCTCATACTTTTTATGGTGAGACCAGAGGAGCATGCAAGAGAGACGCACTTCTCTATGGTTGGCAGTGGTCTCGCAATCGTGGATTATTGTGTCCGCAGTGTTCTAAGAAGCCCAACTTGCTGAAAAAGAAGAAGTGATTTATCTGCTGAACCAGAATTTCGAGGGGCAGGTGTGGATGCACAGCAGCTGCTTCAGGAGTTGGATAGATGATTGATCAATTTACGATTGATGCTCAATAGTGCCGCTTGATATCTGTTTTATTTGTAGTATTTCTGTACTAAATTGCCCCATATCGCAGCTTCGGTCGTTTTAGGCCTTTCAGGGCAGCTTTGACCGCTTCGTAGTCATCTGCCAATCCTTTTGCAAAACTCTTAAAAGGTCTCAGTGTGCTATTTTTAGCTCTGTCCAACCAAAAGTCTAGATGTTGGGGTAAACGCTTCCTGACGATGAAGAGAAAACTTTGAGCTAGGCCAATCGCTTCTGATAGCTCAGATTGTTGACTCAATTGATCGAGCATCTCTTCATCCTCTTCAGTGAGCCGCTCTATCTTACGCATCACTAACCAAGCAGCACTGCTGACCGTCAAAGGCTTTTGGGGCTTCAATTCGGGCGGAGGAGCAGGTCCAAGCCCAGGTAGTTCATTGAGTGAGTCTCGTTTTGGCCGTGGTGGTAGAGACTCACGAAATTGGTGAGTATAGCGGGCAACAGTAGCATAACTACCCTTGTAACCCTGCTGTTGAATCGCTTCAAACAGTTGTTTGGTATTTTGATGTCCGTTGTTCCATTGCTCAAGAAGATAGGGTGTGTATAGATCTAGGCCACTTCGTCTACATCGTGAATGACTCTTATATTCGGGAAACGTATCAGCCGCTAAATAGGTCTGAACTGTGCGCTTCCCCATGCCAAGGTGATGGGCAATATCTTTAATCTTGTATCCTTGCTGCCTTAAAGCATGGGTCTGTTCATAATTTGCCAATCGCCGAGCCCGATTTTGGGCCTTGCGTGAATTCGGATCAACGGGTGGATCTGAAGGTAGCGATATCGACTCTGTTTCCTGATGCTCAGCCATTTTGGATCTAAAAAGCGTGTACTCTGCGGTCTTGATAGCTTGTGAATCAGAGCTGAAAACTTTTTCTAACGTTTCTTCTAAATTTTTGAGTAGGTGAAAGCGATCTGCGACCTGAATCGCATCGGGTGCACCTGCTGTTATGGCTGATTTATATGTCTTCGAACGATCACGAGAAACGATCTCGATACCGGGGTGATCGCGTAACCAACCTGCTAAAGTGTCTGCCTCGCGATCTGGTAATAGGACAAGGGGTTGATGTTTCTCGAGGTCCACCAGAATGGTGCCGTATTGATGGCCTCTACGGAATGCAAAATCATCCACCCCTAATATTTTAGGAGTTGAAATTGGCGGAAGGGGTAGCTTAAAGACAGCTCGTAATAAGGTATTGCGACTACTGCCATAATTGATCCGATAACTCAAACGAGCTGCAGCTGCACCCCCAAGAGCTAAGCCAATCTCACCTAGGTGCTCAGCAAAACGAACTGTCCGTCGAGCCCAAGGGACAGCCACCTGAGGTAATCGCTCAGTGAAGATCCGACGCTTACAGGCCTCATTAAGGCAGAAAAACTTGCAAACTTGAAGCAAGATGGTTAAGCAGAAATCCACACAGGGTAAGTCTCTTAGGGTTCGCTCATAACGACTGTGGACACGATGTGCTGTCTGATTACAGACTGGGCAACAGGTCACAACTTGGGTTGAAGAAACATGGAAGGTCATCTGATGGTTCATAGCATCAAGATCCCAACTTTCCAAATGGAGGGTGCTTTGGCACGGAAGGAATTGTCGGAGGAGTTCCATAACCTTACCTGGTAAGGGTTGATCCCTCTATTCTCCAACTCTTATTCCGCATCACCAAAAGCTGGGAAGAGCCCAAAGTAATTGACATCTTACACTCATCTAACGCATTGCTAATTAAGGGTATTGGCTAGGATTACAATATGTCCTCAATGGAACAGTTGGCAGCAATATATGTCTTAACCTTGTCACGTGACCTAATCACGTCATTTTGACATTTAGTAGTCAGGTCAATAAAAGCAGCAACATCTGTTGTGTTATCAAGAGAAAACCGAGTCTCATCGCCTTTTACTTTGTATCCATATGGCGACGTTCGTGGATCAAACTCAGCATCTCGAAGCATGAGAACTTTTCCATCAATCTCTTGATCAAGCCCCAAACGGAATAGTGCTTCGACAAATCCTCCATCAGCAAACCATGCCCTATTAAAAGTCGAAACTATTGCATCATCATAAATTCCTAGAGCCCTGAGCTTGTCCGGCTGGTGGTGAAGTCCACGGAGGTCCCATGACTCAGCAGACATGATGTTCGCAAGTTTACTGATTGCTTTGTTTAATCTACGAATGTCGCTTGAAAGAACTGATGGAAGAATATCGCGGTACTTTACTCTCTTTGCTGGAGTAATCTGTTCAGTTCCATTTTCAGCCAATTGATAGGTCTGTATCTCAAGGTATCCGCTGCTATGGCCTCTAGTGATGACAAAATCCGGGCCTTGCCTATCAAAGACTGAGCGGTCCAAGTCCTTGGTGATTCCGGTGATGTCCTCAACAGTTACTGTGATATTCCTAAGAGCCTGAGCTATCTCATCAAGCGCTTTGTAAGTGTTGAAAATGTCTTTAGCAAATATACGCCTCCTTCCTTCACCAGAGTTGATTTGTAGAAAGACATCGATGGTTTTATTAAGCAACGTCGTAATAGCACTGAACATAACAAATCCCCCCCCTTCAAAAGCATTTGACGCTTGCATAGCATTCTGCCTATGTTCAGATCGTAAGTCATCACTTCTGAGGACTGAACAATGCTAGACATCACCACCATCAACTCCAACATCAAAAACGGTGCCCGCTACTACACCAAAGAGAAGAGCTACTACAGCCAGAATGAAGAAGTCCAAGAAATGACCCACCTGTAAATTATTCCGGGTTCACTTACTCTGCATTGGTTTGAGGGAACCAGAGCTGCTGCTATTGGCCATTTAGTTCCGCAGTTCTCAGTACAGTTAAGGCGCGAGTTACTCGTTCAGACTAGCTTATCCCCTTATTCTTCTGGCGAAACTTACTGGTAAGACATTGCCGTAGTCATCACTGAGTACAATTTTGACTTTGACAAAAAGAGATGCCTTCCAATTTGAGTGGAGTGAAACCATTGTAAAACCTCCAAAACTCAGGCTTGGCAAGTTAACCCGGAGAAATTTACAGATGGGCAATTTCTGCCTCTCGCTACACCCCCTTAACCCAGATCTTTTGGCCGCTAACGCTGTAGCTGACCGGCACAACGTCGCCATCAATAGAGCAGGTGTTACAGTTAGCGCTAAAAACCTTTGAATTTGTTCAATCTCTTTTAAATCAAGGGAAGGATAGTATCAAGCATCTAGATAAGACTTTTTACATGCTTTTACGCTGAAATAAATTGTGCTCACCTAGGACAGGCACCAGCGTAGAGGTTTTGTATCACTGCAGCTCACCTGATATACCAGGCTGACTTCATGCAATCTTGGATTAGTCTATGGACCTTGATTATACTCACTATTTTATATGGTTGCTCTTCTAGCCAGAACAGTCAGCCATTAGAGGGGAAGAAGAAATCTCATCACACTGCTTGTTCAGACAATCAACAATATGCAGGCACTTGAGCGTTATTTCCTGCACATGGGAAGAAATTAATCAATGTTGTCTTGGACACTCAGCAAAACTAGTATTTCTATGTGCTAGATGAGTCAGGCATGTCTAGAGCTCAAAGAAGATGACATTCAAAAGAATTCAACATCATCTTAAAGACAAATTTTTATTAATTCAAATATGACCTATAAATCACTAAATAAGATTATCTACAAAGACCTAGCACTAGGCTTATTAGCAATATCTTGCATATTCTTTTCCAGTTGTTCTATAGACAAATCATTAAAGGAGAAATCAGAAAATTTACCGAGCAAGACGACATCAACTTCTTTTCACACAAGTAAAGAGAAAAAAACTAGTGCTAAAAGCAAAAAAATTACGTCGCCAGAAGATAAAGATAGCAGTTCACTCGTAAAGTTGGAAGACCCTCCTCAGCCTGTAGAATTGAAGTCAAAGCATCAGCCAACTTCATGTACAGAGGCTAAGAAATGGGAAGGAACTTGGAAGATGTCAGCTATATATGATAAATCTGCGCTTATTTCTTTAGAGCAAGATCAAACATGGAAGCTATTCAGTCTCGATAATTCCGATTTGCCCACCACACAGATGGATATTGAGGTTACAAAAGTATCAGATAGCACCAAGCTTCCAGAAGGAATACATAATGCTCCTCAAGAGATGAATCAAAAGCAATCTAACAACAGCCAGTTTATCCGTAATTGTCCCGATATACAGAAATGGATAGGAACCTGGAGAATGAGCGTACCTTATAGTCCATCAGCGACAGTTATTTTGCATCCAGATTATAGATGGTCACTCATCCAGAACAATGAGCTTGGCATTCCCTATAGATTATTGAATATTGATACACAAAAAAATTTCCAATACAAATACTTCGCTACATCCTAAAGGCATAGAATCAAAAGCTAAAAGTGCAATTGGAGCAATTAATAGAGCCCAACAAGCTCATCGATTTGAACATCCAACTTTTGCAAGTTCTTTCAATGAGCTAGGTATTCATAACATTTTTGCTGCAGATGAATTCTATGATATTCAAATTGTGTCAGCAGATGCTAAGCAAGCTTATGTAACAGCAAGATCGAAGCGTTCAGACACTAAAAGCTTTAGTGGTATAACCATCAAGAAAAGTCGTGTAAATCCAGCTGAAATCTGTGAGACAAAATCTGCGTCTCAAACCCCTCCACCTATTAATTGCTACTTATCTTTATCCAATACCGTTCCTGCAGAGCCAGCTCATTCAAGAGAAGCGGATGCTAGGGGAATTCTTAGATTCATTAACAGAATTCAAGAAGACCATCGAGCTGAGCACCCAACTTTTGTAAATTCTATCGATTCTCTAGAAATTGTTAGCAGTCATCTAGCACATAAATACTATGACATTCAAATTGTTTCAGCAGATGCTAACCACGCTTACATAACAGCAAGATCGAAGTACTTAGATGCTAAAAGTTATAGTAGCATAGTCACCCTAAAAGGGAACAGAATTACGTCCAAAATCTGTGAGACACAATCTAAGTCTCAAACTCCTCCGCCCATCAACTGCACCCCATATTCGGACTAATTCCATCTGCTTATCTGCAGAAATTCACAGACAACCTTGCCTTCTATAACCTTTCAAAACGTAAAGTCAAATTATTACTCTGGAAAAAATTAATTCTAACTTGTAGATTCATCAGCTTCAAGAATTTATTTTTGGGAATTTTAGTGACAACATTCATATTTGTTGCAGGCTGTTCTTCAGACAGCCCATCAAAAGGTGATGATGGGGTTGAGGGTCTATTTGGACAGAAAACAACTCTAAGACTGTAATGCTCTGACAGCATAGGTTACAGAGGCTAAATTTACCTTAACTTAGAAGACTTAAATCTCTGTAATCCTTGCTAGATATGTAATTGAGACTTTTGATCTTTTTAATTTCGGCCATTCCAGACCTGAAATCATTGTCGTCAAAGGCTTTCAAGCATTATTCCTCCTTTAGACTACCATTCCGCTCGCACTCATAGTCTACTGGTCCAGAGTACATTAACTACTCCGGTGCTTTGACTGAGATTGTTGAATATTGACTCATCTATGTCATTACTGATGGTAGGAATCTCTAAGAAATAGTAGACTTCCTGAAGTCTATTATCTAAGCACTTCTACACGAAAAAGGCGTCACATCCTCTCGTGTGCAGAACTTAAATATGTTGATGTTCTTGTACAGTGAGAAGTTTCTCAAGACAAGTCATTCCTATCCATGAGAGACAAAGCTAATAACGTAGAATAATCCTTAGAACCTTTTACCTAAAGCTTATACAGCGTCTGACTCTTAACAGTATCACCTGCTGAGCAGATGGTAAGTAGTGTTGATACCTAGCTTTCTGGGTACTGATGATGTAGCTTATTTGGTCGAAGAATATCTTTGCTGTCATAGCACCATATAGGTCGATTCTGGACCTAAAATATGTGACCCAAGAGATTGTAAAAATATACCTTGATAATGTTGCTTACTAAGATGCTATCTATGGCGAAGAAAGTCGGAACTTCTATGAATCACCATTCGAATCCCCTACAGAGAGGTTAGCTGCTTTTTAGATCAAAAGATGGGAATTGTATGCCTGAGAATCAATGATTGCAAGGCTTTCAGGTATATTCAGGTTGAAAACCAAAACTTGTAAAACCTTGGAATACTTATGTGGGAACGGTTCTGGCGATTTTCATCCTAGAAAAACACAATTTTTAGGAGCTGGAAGCTATGCTGTCAAAGCATTACAGCCTTAGAGTTGTTTTTTGTCCAAATAGACCCTGAACCCCTTATACCCACCTCTATCTTTGACCGTTGGACGATTCGGGTCACGAGTCCATAGTTGAACAGTGCTCAATCCAAGCGGGAAACCAGTAGCTGCATCTAAGGCTAGGGTGGGGTGAACAAAAAAGCCCACATCACGATCATTACCGACGACACCCAATTCTTCTGTTTTGATGCGTCCAGAATGAGACTGCAAGTTGATCTCACTAGTGTCACTGATCGCTAAAATATGTCGCTCTTCTACCTGTTGCTGGCAGTGGTCACTGAGGCTTTTGACCAACTCAGATATAGACACGTTCTCATTCTCTAAGAAGCGGTAGTAGCCCACTTGCTCTGCGCGACCTTGGCTGATTTGACGGATGCTGACACTCTGATGGTGATTAATGGCATCGAATAATGAAGCCCCCTTTTGAGCAAACGAAGGTCTCCAAAAGTAGTTCCATCAATCAGTTCTTCGTGCACCAGAATAGGATTTTCCATATCTATGAGGATGCTCTATACGGCTCTCTTACAGTCTAATTCAGACTTGTGTGTACACCGTAGCTTCTGGCGTAACTCTGGTGAGGTGACATTCTTTTTGGTCCATTTGCGTAGCTTCCGTAAACTCTTCTGAAAGCGGGTCTTGTTAGGTTGCTTGTAAGCAGCCCTGTGAGATTTCTCAAGATCTCTGGAGTACGACGACAACTTTTCTGAATCTTCAAGACAGCATGCAAAAAACATAGAATCAAAGTCACAGTGGGAAACAGAGCTTTCATCGCCATCTGTGTTGCTAGCCAGCCATCATGATTAGCAGTAATTGGCGCATAGGTAGGATCGAGCTGTAGAGCTTCTTGTTGAAATACTTGGTAGCCTGCTTTCAGAGCTTCTGGACTTGCTGAATCTGTGACGTTGACGCCCAGAATACAGCCATTGGCTGCTGTGGTGGGAAGATAGACTCGCTTACCTTGCAACCAACTATGTTTTTCATCCACCACCAGATGCTTGGGCAACCGTTGAGGATCTTTGATAGTTGTCCCAACAATAGAAGCTCGACTCAGCGAGGCATAGGCCCGATACCAGTACATTGCACGACCAAACACATAGGCGATGGCATCGAAGGGGACAGCAAAGCGGCAGAGGTAAAGGGCTTTCTCCATGTCATGAGTCTTGCCAACCATATACGGCATCATAAAATTAGGTCGAATTTGATAGATGTCGCCATTGGCCGTCAGTTTGATCCGTCTCAGCGTCAGATCTTGTTTGATGGAATGGACGAAATAATGGAAGTTAAACCCTTCTAGCATTTGGGGTGGGAACAGTTCAGGGTGAGCAGTCAAAGCCTGACCAATAAAGAGTCTAAAGGCTTGAGAATCTGTGACCAGTTGTCGATATTGAGTTTCACTTTCGACGGGTAAACAGATGGTTTGATCGCCACGAGTTGAAGCTGTCATGTATGAGATTTTTCCCTTCGCTGCTAGAGTGCTCAATGACTCTACAGTGAAAGAGGAGATAGATTCTCGAAACTCTCAATAGGGTTGAATTCTAATTGACCCCAGAATCCGTTAGAACCAGAATAAGCCATCGAATATTGATGGCTTATTTGTCGCAGAAGTGTAACCCAAAATTCACTGTTTTTAAACAGTGCCAAATGTTGGTATAGTTTGGAATTCTGTTTGATTATTTGCAGTATCTAAAAAACACGAAACACTTTTGAATTTCCTTAAATTAGTTGCCAAAATCTTTATGGTAAGCCTCCCTAAATCTCTGAGGACATTTTTCTCTACCTCCAAATTATCGGAGGTTTACCCTTGCGGCTTGCATAGATTCTCTAATGAAAGTACTTCTAGAAAAATCCCATTAGAATCTGGAGCGGTTCGTGCCTGACCTTAATCAAGATAGAGCTGCTAGCCATCAGCCTACGATCTCCCCTGCTACTGCCATGATTAAATCTCCCGGAACTATTCACCCGACTGTTCGAGCGTTGGGATGGGTTAGTCTTTTTAGCGATTTTGCGAGCAAGATGGTGTATCCAATTACTCCACTTTTTTTAACCGCTGTCTTGGGCGCTCCAGTATGGACTGTGGGCTTTGTTGAAGGAATTTCAGAGAGTACAGCGAGCTTGCTGAAACTGTATTCGGGTTGGCTATCTGACCGGACAGGACAGCGAAAAACGTTTGTAGTCACAGGGTATGGATTGGGAGCAATTTCTAAGCTTGGCTTGGCAATCGCAAGCAGCTGGACTGCTGTGTTAACCGTTCGCCTTCTAGATCGAGTGGGAAAAGGATTGAGGGCTGCGCCACGAGATGCGCTTATTGCGGAGAACTGTGCGCCACATCAGCGGGGCCAGGCATATGGTTTTCATCATAGTTTGGAAAGCGTGGGTGAGGTGTTGGGTCCACTGGTGGGCTTTGTGTTTCTGTGGAAGTATGTAGGGAATTATCGCGGAGTGTTTGTACTAGCCTTTTTGCCTGCCCTAGTCGGTGTTTTAGTGTTACTCAAGTGGGTAAGAGAACCAGGCCAAATTCAGAATGATGGGGGACACCGTTGCGACTCCTCTCCTGCGAATAATCATCCAGTTTCTAGTCTCAAAAAATTTACCTTCAAGGGATTAAGCCCGTCGTATCGCAAGTATTTGGGCGTGATTGGGTTGTTTGGATTAGGGAACTCTTCAGATGCATTCTTATTAGTAAGATCGCAGGACTTGGGCTTTAGCGGATCACGTCTGCTGTTATTGTATGCAGCATTTAACCTGATGTCTGTTATTCTCAGCTTTACCATTGGCCGATTTTCAGACCAGGTAGGGCGCAGGCCACTTTTGGTGATGGGATATGGGTTGTTTGGACTTGTGTATTTGGGGTTTGGATTTGCACAAAGCCCTACTTTGATTTGGATATTATTCATGTTTTACGGGCTTTATACTGCCCTTACACGGGGTGTTCACAAGGCGTTGGTTGCTGACTTAGTGCATCCAAGCAGACGAGGCACAGAGATTGGAACTTTTCATATGCTTGTTGGGCTAATGGCCTTGCCTGCTAGCTTGTTGGCCGGATTTCTTTATACTCAGGTTTCGGCCAGTGCACCTTTTTATTTTAGTGCGGGGATAGCTACGATCTCAGCGATATTGCTATGGCAATGCCGATTGAAAGCGTAAATATCGGCTAGGTTCAAAACCAGGTAACAGTGTCATGAGCGATCAGGGTAGTCTGGAGGCTTGTCGTTTCCTCCTCTGAATTGATCGCTTAGCATGATTTCAACCCCTGCTATTGCAGCTGGTCTTTCTCCAAAAATCCGCAAAGATATCGGTATCCAGGCTCTATCCAGATCCATGCCTATTGCTCGGATTGCCAGAGAGAATCAAGTCAGTCGGAAGTTTGTCTACGAGCAAGAGGGGATTGCTGCGCAAGCGTTAGATGAATCCTTTCTCGCCACTAAAGGTGATGACGAGGTGCTGTTCTATCTACCAATCACAAAAACTTGGCTGTTCCAACTGATTCTAGCTTTAGTGTTGATCTGCCATAGCTCCTATCGAGGTGTCGTTGAGCTATTGCGCGATCTGTTTGATTGGTCAATTAGTGTAGGAACCGTTCACAATCGTCTGCAAGTCGCAGCTGTAAAGGCAGAAAAGATCAACCAAGCTCAAGATCTGTCTACGATTAAGCAGGGTCTTCATGATGAGATCTTTCAAGGCTCAATGCCAGTACTAACAGGGGTCGATGCCTTCTCCACTTACTGCTACCTCCTCAAAGCCGCAGAGCATCGAGATGAAGACACTTGGGGCTGGTACTTACTCGAACTCCAAAACCGAGGATTCGACCCAGATTACACGATTGGTGATGGTGCAAAAGGCTTGAGGGCTGGGCAAAAAGCAGTCATGTCTGATACCCCATGCCATGGCGATGTCTTCCATATCCTCAAACAGTTTAAAGACTTTGTTCAGAGTTTGACGCGCACAGTTCAAGGAGCAACCTCATCACGACTAGAACA
This sequence comes from Acaryochloris sp. 'Moss Beach', assembly GCF_021497025.1. Taxonomy (NCBI): domain Bacteria; kingdom Bacillati; phylum Cyanobacteriota; class Cyanophyceae; order Acaryochloridales; family Acaryochloridaceae; genus Acaryochloris; species Acaryochloris sp. 'Moss Beach'. Next base: position 236,324 of record NZ_CP071718.1, on the reverse strand, counting down.
GAAGGAGGACATTGCTAGAGCTAGACTTAAAAATCAAGTTTCCCGATCTATGACGAGCAAGTTGGTCCATCTCAAACGCCGAGAACAGAGACTCCTGACTTTACTCAAAGATATCAAAACCCTGTTTCAATGGATGGTTCATGATGTCCTCGAACTGGCAGGTCCCATCTTTTCAGTACGCCAGGAGTTGTTTGACTTCATCAAGGTAGAACTCAAACAGCGTGACGATGGTGAATTTCCCATGATGCGCAAACTCTGGAAAGCATTACACAACCAACGTGACCAACTCCTGGCATTCTCAGAGATCTTAGATCAAAAGCTTGCAGAGATTGCTACCCGTTTGGATGTTCCTCTCGCCAAGGTTAGAGAAGTCTGTCTGCTTCATCGTAAACAGAACACTTCCAATGCTTACTGGGAAAAGTGGAATCAATTGCACCGGGGACTTTCTGGAAAGTTCCATTCCCTGATGGAAGCCGTTACTGATACCAATTTGCGTTTTAAATCGTAATTCTCATATGAGGAAAATTGGTCATAGAAGTCAGCCTATCGGGTAAATCCATGAGTTCTTTGAGTCCCTTGCACAAGGTATCGGATACCGCATCTAAAGAATCAAAAACCTGATTGTAGAAGTGCTTTTCTTTCACCTCCTCCCAGATATGCTCTACAGCATTGAGTTGTGGACTGCGAGGAGGCTGAACAATCAAGCGTATATTGTCTGGAATGACGAGCTTCTTTCTGGTGTGGTAAGACGCTCCATCGACCTGCATCACCACAAAATAGTCTGAAAATTCATCCGCCACTTGTGCTAGGAATAAGTTCATCATCTGAGTATTGGAAAAGGGTAAGACTAAAGCACTCATCTTTCCTAACGCAGGAGCAACAGCAACATAGCCATAGAGATATTCACGGACAAGCTGCTGCCCACTTTCGGGTCGAATTCCAGGCGCACACCAAGCTCTTCTTACTTGCCCTAGACGACCAAAGCGCCCTTCGTCTGCTGCCATGATCACAATGGGACGTTGGTCTTCGGCTGAGCGATCTGCTACAGCAGTTTGGACCAGCCCCCGAAAGTTTTTTTAAAAGCCTCTCGTGCCGCTTTGTTCCCATTGGGATGGGACGGACGAGGCATGAGTTTGCGCCATCCGTGTCGGTCTAGCAAACGATAGATAGTACTGGGTGCCACTGACGTCTCCACTTTAGTCTCAAAGGCCGTTTGGATCTCTTGAACCGTTGTTAAATGACCTTGTTGAGCACGTTCAATAAACGATTCTAAAAATTCAATCTCTTCCTCAATACTCAGATAAGCACCGGGATTCTTCTTCCGTTTAGCCCTAGGAGCAATTGCTGCTGCTCCTAGGCGATTGTAAGCGGAAATCACCTGATGGACCGTTCGAAGACTAGTTGCAGTATGCGTGGCTATTTCGATAGCTGGGCGAGGATCTACCAGGGCGTTATAAATAATCATCCATTTTTGCTGACAGCGGGCAGTCGGAGCCGTGGCAATTTTGTCTTTCACCTCATCCACTGTTAGATGCGGTTTAACTGTACTAACTCGACTCATATATTTGCGAAATGAACATAGGATTAGATCCTATCTAAATTACATCTCAAAACACAAATTGGTATGAGGCACTCAAACAGACGCCTAGAGCCAGTTCTCTGGTGGAGAATCTCAACTCCCGGCTGCGCAATTACTTCTTTCTTCGTCGTACCCTTGGGAACTCCTATTTGGGACTGTTGCAGTACTTCTTGAATCACCGCTGTTTTATGCGAAGTGAGCTTCCTGAACGAGAAGGTAAAAGTCCCAAGGAATTGCTGACAGGAAAAGCACATTCTCACTGGCTAGAGCTACTGGAATTCAAGCGATTCCAACGGGCATAGTCTGATCTGATTGGGAAGAAGTAGACCTCAAGTCATCGATAATTGATGGCTTATTTTGTCGTGGAAGTGTAACCCAAAATCTACTGTTTTTGAACCACGCCGACGGCACAACCCCTATAACCACTAGGAATCGCTCTCTTCCACAGGTGTGAATCTTAGCTGAGAGCGACTTTTAACGATGACTGTCCCCAAGATTTTCTTAAAGGTAAGTACGCCGTTTGCAGTTTCCGGGAAATCGATTCGCAGTGGCTGTGTCTGACCATTTCCGCTAACTTCGAGCTGAATCCCAGCCGCATCTAAACTGAGCACCCTGGCCTGCTCAGCCCAATCTACTTGGGCTTTAGCACAGGCTAGCAAATCCTCACAATGGTCTTGGTTTAAGTGATTAGCGATGGCGGCCAAGAGCTTATCGGTTAGTGGTGCGCCATCGCCCTTACTTGAGTGCTTAGTACTCATCATAATTCACCTCACATTAAGTGGGTTTGCAACCAACTACCGTAAATCCTGTGACAGCACTAAAGAAGGTGCCGTCACCATCAGCTTGCTGTAGATCTGCGAGCCAGGCCGAGATGTGGGCACTCAAATCTGGTAGCTGTGCTTTCGCCCAGGCAGCTGCATCCTCTAAACCAAAGAGTCGGTTAGCCGTTGAAAAATCTGTCAGAATCAGGGTCGAGGTGTCTGCCACAGCAACTTGGGTGAGTCCAGCCTGGTGGAACAGTCGAAACAGCTCTCCCCCCGAAGCGCTATGGCGTATAGAGTGATCGAAATGCTGCCGGAGAATCTGTCGAGTCAAATCTCGATGGGCATGATCAACAATCAGAGTATCCCAGTCTGGTTCTCTGACTAAAATCCGTCCGCCAGGCCGAGTGACTCTGGTCATTTCGGCTAAGGCTTGCTGCCGATTCGCAATGTGCATAAACAGGCGATCAGCGCGGCAGCCGTCGATGCTGTCATCGGCAAGCTTTAGATGATGCACATCCCCTACCTTAAATGTTAGAGGTAGGTCTTGAACGGTAATCCGTCGACGCGCCTCCTGGATGAGAGCATCACTACAATCCAGACCAATCACTTTACCATCAGGGCCAACCCGCTTAGACAAGGCCACAGCATCTTCCCCGGTGCCACACCCAACATCTAAAAGAAAAGCGCCAGGCACTGCCAAGAGATCATAGGTTTTTTGTTTATACCGCTGCATTTCGGCCTGAGCTGTCGCGGTGTCTAGGTAGTCAATAAAGGGGGTAGGCTCCGTTGTATCAATTTGGCTCCAGTTTAGAGTTTTGGTATTCATAAGTCGTTTCCTACTTGAGGTCGTTTGTGAGGGATTAAGGGCGATCAGCCCTGCCAAGCTAGTGAGTCAGTTGAGTAGCAATTGCCTGTACGATGGTTTGCAAGCAATCACCCGTCAGAATCTGTGCATGGTCAGCCTCCAGATCGTAGTTCACGATTGATCCGGTGATGAAGGGCTGCCAAGCTTGATGGATGAGACCAGTATCTCTCTGCCCTTGGGTCGCCGTAAAGAAGAGTAGATCGCCGTGATATTCCTCAGGCAATGGAGCTTGACAGGCCAGCTCAATATTGAGGCGCGTAATATCTATGAGTGTATTCAGTATGGGCAAATCGAGCTGGATTCCTGTTTTTTGCTGTCGCAGTTGGATCAGAAGAGCTTCTTTATCCTGGAGACTTTGGATTGGCTTTGAAAACGCCTGTCCCGTTGCCTGAAGTAGCAGGGCGAAGACTTCTTGGTCATCAGACCGCTGCCGCTTTAGCTGCTGACCGGGATAGGCATCAAGTAAAATCAGCCGATCAACTTCATTCCCCTGTTGCTGAAGCCGAGTCGCCATCGCTTGAGCCATCATTCCACCCAAGGACCAGCCCAGCAGGTGATATGGCCCTTGGGGCTGAACCTGACGAATTAGTGCTAGATGTGCTTCGAGGATATGCGTCCAATGCTCTTGAGGAGATTTTATAGCGGAGATCTCAGCTTCCAAGTAAGGAGATTGCACGCCGTAGAGTGAGTGGTAAGAACTCAGTTTTTTGGCTAAGCCCATGTAGCACCAGCTAATGCCAGCGGCAGGATGAACACAGAATAAAGGTGGCAGTTCGCTTTCTGTAATTGGCAGAAGGGGGGCCAACAGCGTTTTGTGCAGGTTTGGCTCCGGGACAACGATCCCATTATCCATTAGTCCGCCATTTACCTGGACGATGGGGGCTAAAGCTGCTGCAAGTTGTGCAGCCGTTGGATGGCGGAAAATCGTTGCGATAGGAATCTCATGGTTCAGCTTAACACTGAGCCAGCTTGTCACCTGAATGGTCTGCAGTGATTGTCCACCCAGTTCAAAGAAGTCATCCTGTGCAGTGAGTCCCCGTTGACCCAAGATCTCTTCCCAAGTACGTAAGATTAGTGCTTCTAGGGGAGAAACGGCGGTCAGATCTGACTCAGTGAGCCAGCTAGGAGTATGGGCCTGTAAGGATGATCGATCCACTTTGCCTGAGGAAGTCTTGGGCAGAGCATCCATAACGCTGAACCCAGCCGGGATGATAGCTGCAGGTATGATTTGGGCAAGATGCTGACGCAGAGCTTGAATGGAAGGACACGGAGGTTCGGTAACCAGATAGGCACAGAGACGCTTGATACCCTCCGGTAGGGAATAGCCAACTACAGCCACCTCCCGAATTCCGGGTGTTGCCGCCAGTATAGACTCAATCTCAGCTAGATCAACGCGATGGCCACTGATCTTGAATTCTGTATCAAGGCGACCGATATACACCAATTGACCGTCCTGTCGCATCAGCACCCGATCACCTGTTCGATAGGCTCGGGGACGTCCCGGGAACTGATCTAAGTAAACAAACCGATCGGTGGTCAGTTGCAATTGCCCTAAATAACCCATCGCCAGGGTTGGCCCTAGTACGTAAAGCTCACCTTCCTCACTACCGGAGACTGGATATCCATTGGGATCTAGCACGACCACTTCTACCCCTACCAATGGACGGCCAATCGGTACCGCGCTTTGATAGCCAGATTCTGTTTCCAGAAGGGCTACCGTAGCCACCACCGTGGTTTCACTTGGGCCATATGTATTGAGCAGTGTTACCTCATTCCCAACAGCCGAATGCCACTGGTGAACACGCTCAGGATGGGCAGCTTCACCACCGATGATTACCACTCTCATGCAGGAAGGGAGGCTAGCTTGATCCTGGCTTAGGCAAAATGCTAGTTCGTGCCAGAAGGCAGTGGGGAGATCTAGGACGGTGATTTGTTTAGCATCGCAGATCCTTAAAAACTCAGGCATGGACTGCAACATAGGCTCTTCACGCAGCACCAGGGTTGCGCCACAACAAAGGGTCATGAAAATTTCTTCGACGCTGGCGTCAAAGTGCAGCGCGGCAAATTGCAGCACCCGATCGCCGGGTTGAATACCGTATTGCTGTAGAGCACCAGCAGTAAAACTTGCCAGGGCCAGATGATCGATCATGACACCTTTGGGATTTCCCGTAGAGCCAGAGGTGTACACCACATAAGCTAAGGTATTGTTCTGAGGATGGTTGACGCTAGCTGTAGTCGGAAACTCATCTAGACGATCTAGCCAGATCTGGGGTGGTAAGTTTGAAATAGACTGAGGCTCTTGATTGGTTTTAGTAACAAGTAGAAAGGGCTGCGCATCTTGGAGGAGACTAGCAGTGCGGGCAGGGGTAGCTTGCGAGTCAAGAGTCATGTAAGCTGCCCCGGAGAATAGTACCCCAAGAATCGCCGCGATAGCTTCACCACTGCGAGGCAGATAAATCGCAACTAGCTGCCCCGGTTTGACCCCTGCTGCTACCAGTCGGGAGGCAATTTTCTGGGAATTCTGAAGTAGCGTGCCATAGGACATACTCATGTCCCCTTCGATCACCGCATCAGCATGGGGATGGCGCTGGGCTAGGTCAATAAATCGATCAAGGACGAATTGTACGGGAGCATTATGTGGTTTACCCTTGATCAGCTTGCCTAAGGTTCGATCTGGCTCTGACAATGAAACTGGTGTAGCTCTAATGATCTGGTCGGGAGTTTCCAGAGCTGCATATAGTCCTGCTAACCAGTACTGCTGATGTCTCATGAGATCTTCGTGGGAGTAGCAGGCTGGATTGCCGTCTAGCTCAATCGTGAGAGCTGGGCCGTAGGTACGAATGTTGATAGCGAGATCTTCCACTGGCCCAGCGGAAAAGTTGCTGATGCTGGTCGGCATGTTGCCAAAACGGATGTCATCGTCGAAGGGCATGATGTTTATGACTGGCCCAAACAATCGACGACCTCCTCCCACTCGCTTGAGATCTCGTCGAAGCTGTTCATAGCGGTAGCGATAATGGGGACGGATGGCCCGCAAATGCTCGTCAATCTGTTTGACCAGGCTTGAGAATGAGATACCTGGACTGACCAATACCCGTAGCGGCACTATATTCATTACAATGGCTGGGACTCTTAATGCAGCTGAGCCTAAGCGACCCATCATAGGCAGGCCGAGGGTGAGGTCTGTGGCTCCCGTGACCTGATGCAGATAGACCACAATCGTTGCCAGTAGAACATCTGGCCAGGATGCCTTCATCTGTTGGGCGACGCATTGTAACTGCTGGAAAATCTCAGTGGGGAGAGTGTGCCTGCAGCGTATACTAAAGGCATTAATGGGGGCCGTCTCAACGCTCAAACTGATAGGCTCAGGAGCACCCTCAAGAAAAGTGAGCCAGTAGGCACGATCCTCCTGCTGTTGTGTTGAAGCTTGGTAAGCAAAATCTTCCTCCAGTACTGCTTGCAAGCAAGTAAAGCGGGTAGGAGGAACTAGCTTCCCCTGGCTCAAAGCTGTGTATATCTCTGCCACGCGTTGTAACAGTAGAGATGCACCGTAACCATCGATTGCAATGTGATGAACGCGTTGATACCAGCAGTAACTTTCTGGTGCAATGCGGATTAGGGCCTGCGCAAAGAGGCAGCCTGCACCCAAATCGACAGTCTGCTGAAGATTCTGTTGCATCCATTCTTGGGCCGCCTGTCTTGGATCAGCGACATCACTCAGATCGAGATGTTGAAGATGCCAAGGAAGGCTGGTATCTAAATACTGTCTCGGTTTCTCTGCCTTGTGATCAAAGCACAGATTGAGGGTTTCAGTCTCTTCTACCATTTGGCATAGCGATCGCTCAAATAGATCTACATCTAGGGGGCCACAAATTTCGATGCATTCCGCTGTGTTGTAGACAGGACTACAGGGACTGAGCTGCTGGCCCACCCAGATGCCCATTTGCGAAGCGGAAAGGGGCCAGAGACCTTGTAGGAATTCAGCCATTGTTAGCTCTCCTTCTAAATCCTACTGCTGTTAACTGGGTTACTCGCCTGTGAACTTGATAACATTTGCGTCCAGGCAGAGATCGTTGGCCGTTCCGCTAGATCGGCAAAGCTCACATTCGCACCTCTGCTGCGCCAGGTCTCCACCAAACTCATGAGGCGCAACGAATCCAGCCCCCAATCAAGTAAATCTTCTTCCACTCCGAAGGATTGTGGAGAATGTTGCAGAAGCTCACTGAGCTGTTGTCGAAGTGCTTGAGTCACTGCGACTTGAGACAAGTTGAGAGAGAGACGCTCTTTCTCCAAGAGGACGGAATTCGGAGAACTTTCCAGCATCTCTTTTAGATTTTGACTTGATACCGTCATCCCGCAGCGCTGAGCTACGTAGTTCATTGCCATGTGATGGTTATTCAAGGAGAAATCTGCAATCGCATCCCCGATTAAGAAGGGTTGAATATCATTCATAAAGGCGTCACAGGCGGTCATTAGACAGCCAATGTGACCGTACACTCCGCAAACAATGAGTTGGTTGCGACCAAGCTGTTTCAGCAGAGATTGCAATTTCGTGCGCTGAAAGGCGCTGTATCGCCACTTTGTTAACACCTCTTCGTTCTCAGCAGGTTTCAATAGCTCTGGAATCACTTCCTGCTCAGGATGAGAGCCTAGGCCCGGCCCCCAGAAGTCAGTGAGTAAGCCACGCTCTGACGTAGACTGTTCTGCAGGCTGGGCCGTATAGAACACAGGAATTCCTCGTTCTCGACAGCAGTCTCTTACATCTGTGATATTTTGCAGCAAGGCTGGAATCGGAGTCGTATTCACATCAAAGAAATTGAGAAAATAGTTCTGCATGTCGTGGATGAGCAGTACGGCTCGGGATGGCTGCACTGACCACTCGACTCGGTTGAGTGGAAAGACCTCTGCCGTAGGCATTGGATAGGGTGAAATCCGAGGAATTGTCATTAGAGACCTCCTTAAAGTAGATCAGTAAATATGAATTCATAAATCAGCGATGGCGTTGCTCAGTAAAGTCTGCAGCGTTTTCTTGTCAACTTTACCTGCACCAGTTTGAGGTAGGACCGTCAACCATATAAATCGGTCTGGAATCTTGTAAGTGGCCAGCCCACGACCGCGAAGAAATCCCTTCATCTGCTCAGCTTCTAGTTCAGCTCCATTGCGGGCCATGAGGCAAGCACAAATTGCTTCCCCTAAAAAGGGATCGGGTATCGCAATTACGGCGGCATTGTAAATAGCCGGGTGGGCCAAAAGATTGTTCTCCACCTCTTCGCTGCTAATCTTTTCTCCCCCACGGTTAATTTGATCTTTGGCTCGTCCTTCTACAACTACATATCCAGAGGGATTTAGCCGCACCCGATCACCAGTGCGGTAAAACCCATCTGAAGTGAACGATCTCCGATTTTGTTCAGGAGCCTGGTAGTAGGCACGAATGGTATAGGGACCACGCGTGAGCAAGTTGCCTACTTCTCCGGGAAGAACGTCTTGATCGTAATCATCCACTACCCGAATTTCATCGGCGGGAGAGAGGGGTCGTCCCTGGGTGTTCAGAGTAATCTCTGTGGAATCATCAAGTCGGGTGTAGCAGACTAGCCCCTCTGCCATGCCAAACACCTGCTGAAGCTGGCATCCTAGGGTGGAGGTTATACGCTTGGCTACCTCGAATGAAAGCTTAGCTCCCCCGACCTGCAAGACTTGAAGACTTGAAAGAGACTGGTGGCGGGTGGCAGTGGCCTCTAGCCAAATCAGCACCAGTGGCGGCACTAGCGCTGTAATCGTCACCTGTTCCTTGGCGATCAGGACAAAGGCATCGTCGGGGTTCGGGTGGTGAGCTAGCACAACCTGCCCCCCGGCATAGAGTGTGCCAAGGCTACCAGGGGAGCTAAGGGGAAAATTATGAGCTACTGGCAGAGCTACCAGATAGACACTGTCTCGCGTGAGGTGACAAATCTCAGCACTAATTCGCACGCTGTAGAGGTAATCGGCATGGGTTCTAGGAATTAGCTTTGGTAACCCGGTGCTGCCGCCCGAGAGCTGGAAAAATGCTACGTCTTCAGCCCGAGGTTCAGACAGGGTTGTGGCGGGTAAATAGAGACGATCAATCGGGTGAAATTCTTCAGCTTCACCCACAACGACGACGTGCTGTAAAAATTTGCACTGTGGCTGCACTTGACGAGCCAAGCCTCGGTAGTCGAAGTTCCAATCTTCATTGACGATGATGTAGGCCACCGCATTAGTTTGGATGAGAAAACTTTGAATCTCTGCCTGACGATGAGCAGGCAGGGCGAGCACTGGCAAAGCCCCCAACCGTGACAAGGCAAAGAATATGGCAAAAAATTCTGGGATGTTGGGCAGTTGAATCACGATGCGATCACCTGCTAGAATACCAAGTGACTTAAATCCTGCTGCCAGCTGATCGGCCCGCAAGTCCAGTTCTCTATAGCTCCACCGTTGATCCCCTCCAACCAGGGCCAACCGCTCCCCATATTCCTTGGCTTGATGCCGCAACATTTGCCCAAAAGTCTGGTCTTGCCAGTACCCAAGATGACGGTAGCGGTTGGCGAAGTCTGGGGGCCAGTGTGGAAAATCTAAGGTCAGAGGCTGAGAAGTCGATTGCTTGTTCATGCCGCAACCTCCAGCAAGTGCTCTAGACCCAGTGCTTTTAGCATGGTGCGAAACTTGGCCGAAGTCTCAGCCAACTCTTTCTCAGCCGTTGACCCAGCGACGATACCAGCCCCTGCGTAGAGCCGCAGGCAACTACCGTCTGTTTCCCCACAACGAATGGTCACAGCCCATTCCCCATCCCCTTGACCATTGACCCAGCCAACAATGCCAGTGAAGTAGCGCCGCGCAAACGGCTCGATTTCATGAATTGCAGCATAGGCACCCTGAGAAGGATAGCCACAAACTGCAGGTGTCGGATGTAGCTCCAGTGCTAGAGAAAGGGCACAGCATGATGCATCTCGCAGCGTACCGCGTAGGCAAGTGGAGAGATGCATCATGCTGTCGGTCTGGAGGATGCAGGGGCTAGACGGAATATCTAGCTCACTACATAGGGGCCGCAACATTTCTGAGATCGTATCCACCACCAGCACATGCTCTCGGCGGTCTTTGTCGGAATTTAGCAATTCCTGGGCCCGCAGTCGATCAGTCGCTAAATCACCACTACGGGGAGCCGATCCCGCCAGTGGATTGGCTTCTACCTGCATTCCCCGACGACGAATCAACAGCTCAGGACTAGCTCCAATCAATGTTTTGCAGGAACGTTCTAATCCGAGCAGTGAGGGCGATGGTAAGTGGAGCAGATAGGTATAGCCGTATCGGTTATGGTGGACCAGATTAGTTAACAGCCAGCTTAGATCGAGTGACTCTGGGAACGACAGCTCCAGAGAGCGGGACAGCACCACCTTTTGCAACTCTGAATGCTGAATCTGATTTAAAGCCTTGTCAACCCCCTGCATATAGCCTGCAGGCTCTGGAACCATCTGCAATGCGCACTGATTTGGGCTTAAGCCTGTGGATTTGAAAACCGTACGGCCCTTTTCTATTGGTCCCGCTTGATAAATTTGCTCCGGCACAAACAGGTGAACGGCAGCACTGTCGTCAAAGGGGATGGCCCCTATCAGTGTTGCTGGTAGTGACCCAGAGCCGGTCTGTTTTGCCAGTAAATCCATGGCCTGTCTCGGTAACTCCTGGCGAGGAATTCCCCTTTGAGGTGAGGGCAGGACCGCTCGAATACCCTGAGCTAATAAAGTCTGGGCAGGAGTCGCAAAGAAACAGGATGTCTGATCGTTGTAGGCGTCCAGCAACTGCCTAGCATCCATTAACGGATTGGGGCAGTTCAATGGAGAAATTGTACTCATTAGATCTTCCTATTGCAATTTATTTAGAAAGAACAGGTGGTTGGGCCTCAATGTCCCAACGTCGCGCCACCGTCAATTCGCAGGTCATGCATTGTGATGTGAGAAGCCTGTTCAGATAGTAAAAACAGAACACCGTTGGCAATGTCTTTAGGGCTGGCAATTTTACCTAGAGGAATGCCAGTACGAAACGTTTTCAGTGATCCCAGTAGCGCTGTCTCTTGAGTGGCGGCATCAGTCCGTAGGAGCTGCTGCATGGGGGTATCTGTAGACCCTGGTGAAACGATGTTGCAGCGAATACCGAAGCTAGCTAGTTCTAATCCCAGGCAGCGAGTAAAGTGAGTGGCGGCTGCTTTAGAGGCGGCATAGGCTGCCATCTGCTGACGGGGGACGCTAGCCGCATTGGAACTCACAGTAATAATCGTGCCACGTCTACGAGAAATCATCTGCCGAGCTACGCTGCGAGACATGTTAAAGACACCAGTAGTATTGACAGCAAATGTCTGCTCCCAATCGGCATCTGTTAAAGCAACTACAGGCTTGCTTCTTAAAATGCCAGCTACATTGACCAAACCAGCAATTGGACCTAAATTATGTTCAATCTGCTCAATGCTCATCTCAACCTCTTGGCTGCAGCTCACATCAAGCTGGTAGGCACTGAACTCTTGCGGCTCCAGAGCAACCCGAAGGTCATCCAGTTTATCAGCTTGTATATCTAAGCCAACAACCTGTGCACCAGCCTGAACCAGAGATTTCACAATGGCAGCCCCAATCCCTTGGGCAGCCCCAGTTACAAGAAATAATTGATCCACAAAATTAAACAATTGCATTTCAGTCACGCTCATTGATGTAACAAAGATTTAACTGATCTTCTTTAAAGGCAAGCTCTAGAAATGCGAGTGCAGATTTGAAGCCAGTGTCTCTAAAGGGCTAGGAGATATCTGTTATGTCATCTCAGGTGAGCCCAATTCCTGGTTTTTGGTTTGGCTTGCCAACAACATGGGGTACTAGCCACAGGCTTATAAGGCTAATAACAAAGCCAATGAGAAAAACGCCAGAGTAGCCTAAAGTATTAGCAATAAAGCCGCTCAAAGCAGGGACGCCAATGTGGTGACCAAGAATGAAAATTGAAGATTGAAGGGTGTAGTCACTACCAGCCATTTCGGTCCGGCTTTTGTCCATCATCACTGTGAACAGAGCCGTATTGGCCAGGCTGCGGGCAAAAACTTCGCTGATACTAACACCATATAATATGACTGGGCTACGGACACCCATTGCTGGGAGAGTAAGTGCGAACACAGAGATAGCCTGCATCATACCGAATAGAATCAGTGATTGCTGCCGACCTAGTGGTTGAATCAGTACACCTGCTAAGAGGGAACCGATTATTGCCGCTCCCGATCCTACAATGCCAGTCATCCAGCCAATCTCGACCATCGATAGCCCCAAATCCACCAACAGGGGACGAAACATAGTTGCCGCCATACTGCTGCCGGTGACGTAAAGCAGAATAAATAGCAGCCAGATCAGCATCCCTGATTGCTGAACAAAACTCAGCAATGTATTCAAGTAGTTAGCGATCGCCTGCTTCACTCCTATCCCTTGCCTCACTGCTCCTACGTTGCGCCGGGGCTCTTGGTAAAAACACAGCGGTACTAAGGCAAGCAGTACGCCCCCTGCCAAAATCCTGACGCTGACCTGCCAGCCCATCTGATTTAAAACCAGTAGCATCACGCCACCCCCTAAGATCCCCCCAGTTGCTCGACCGGCACTCTGGATACCGTTGCCCCAGCCCCGTTCATGGGGAGCCAGTATGCGGATCGCCAATGCATCTGTAGCGATATCCTGAGTAGCCGCGAATGTCACCATTAAAAATATGCCTTGGAATAACCCCATGGCATTATTAGAAGCATCCATGGATGCGCAGCCCATCAGTGTTAGGGCAAGCAAAAATTGGGTGACAAAAATCCAAGATTTGTAGTGTCCCCATCGGCGAGAGCCGTAGCGATCGACCAGCGGTGCCCAGAGAAACTTCAGCATCCATGGTAGGGTTAACAGCCCCAATAGCCCAACCACCTGTAAAGATGCACCTTGCTGTCGCAGGAAGATGGGCAAGGCTTGAAAGAAGAAAGCCGACGGTAAAAATTGCGAGGTATAGAGACTGCTGAGTAAGAGAAATTTATAGGCTGGATGCAGACTCTTTTGGGTGGATTTTTCTAGGTTAAGCGTCATAGTGAGGTTCAGCAGGGATTTTTAAAGGTTAATTAGAATTCATAGCTAATCGATCCAATCACCGTAAAGGGTTCTCCGGGCTGGATACCACGGGTACGGGTGCGGGGGGTACCAGAGATATAGTTCACATCAAAGATGTTTTGGAAATTGAGGCCAAACCGCCAGTTGTCACGCTGATAAGCAATCGCTACGCTGGTGAGGAAATAGCTGTCCAGGTTAAAACTGTTTTGGAAATCTCCGGTGCGATCACCGACCCAGTTAAAGCCAATCCCAAATTTCAGTCCTTCTAGGCTACCGGTCTGAATCTCATAGGTGCTCCAGAGGCTGGCACTATGTTCAGGGACGCCTGGGAGACGGTTACCGACCTCGAACCGATTGTCAGCAGTGATTTCAGCATCGGTGTAGGTATAGGACCCAAGGACGTTCCAGCCCGATAAAATTTCGCCCGTTAGACTCAATTCAAGACCTTGGCTTTGCTGTTCACCCGTCGCAATTGAAAAGCGTGGATCGGTTGGATCTGCGGTGGCCACGTTTTGGCGGGTGAGGTTGAAGTAGGCTAGTGTAGCCAGCAACTTCTGATTCAACAGTTCTGTTTTAATGCCAATCTCAAACCCTTCCCCTTTTTCGGCCTGAAGGGGATTACCATCCACTGTCACTGCTGCACTAGGGAAAAACGATCGTGCATAGTTGGCATAGAGGGAGAGGTTCTCGATGGGCTGATAAACTAAGCCCACCCTTGGGCTGAAAGCATCCTCGCTCAGGTCAATCGCAGTGGTTTGGCCGCCACGAATTGTAGTGGTGTTTTGACTGACCGTTTCATAATTAAGTCCCGCTACAAGAATCAAATTGTCCAGCAGTTTGATTTGGTCTTGGATGTAAATTTGCAGGCTATCGGTGTCAATCGTTTCGCTGCTGGTGGGAGCCTCAAGACGATCAGGACGGGGGACAGCACCATATACGGGATTGAAGATATTAATCGGTACGCGCACATTGGGTGGGAAAAAGAGCGTGAACGATTCCGAATCCAAACGATACCGCGCTAAATCCACCCCCATTAGCAGCGTGTGGTCAATGGACCCCGTGGTAAATTTCCCAACAACATTGGTTTGTAGCGCTAGGGTCTCATTGGCAACAGTTTGTTCGGCAAAGACGCGACTGAGGAGGCCAGTTGTTTCATCCAAACCACCAATAAATGGAAAACTGAGAGTCGCACTAATGTCGTCGTTCGATTCAAGATATCGGAAGGCATTACGTAGGGTCCAGTTTTCGTTAAACCGATGCTCAAAATCGTATCCTACTCGGATAAACGTGCTCTCGATTCGATCGTTCGGCTCACCCAGAATGCGATCGCGCGGAATATCCGCGACCCGATTACCGAGGGCTACCAGTCCTGGATCCAAGGGACGTTCATCATCTAGGTACTCTAGCTGAAAGTCAACTTCGGTGCGATCACTAATACGCCAGGTTAGGGTTGGGCCGATAAAGAAACGATTGGTCTTTTGGGCAAAGTCTCGAAAGCCGTCCTCCCTCTGATAGACGGCATTTAGGCGATAGAGTAGGCTACCATCCTCAGTCAGTGGACCGGAGAGATCCACCTGTGGTCGCACTAATCCATAGCTACCCGCCTGTAGCGCGACCTTATAAAACGGAGTCTCGAGGGGGCGTTTAGACACTACATTGACGGCCCCGCCCGGATCTAGCTGGCCAAACAGAATAGAGGCTGGCCCGCGCAGCACCTCAATACGTTCAACATTGGCGATTTCAGGGAAGCCTTGCCCCGCTGCATCACCGTTGTCATTGGGACTGAAAAGACGGAATCCATCTCGAAATACTGGAACACCGTCAAATCCACGCAGATTAATCTGAAACCCTCTCCCTTCTGTTGTACTAACAGTGGCACCAGCAATATTCTGTAATGCATCGTCCAACTCAGTTACCTGTTGGTCCTCCAACACCTGCTTAGGAATGACTTGAATCGAAGCGGGTATATCTAGGATGGGGGTGTCCGTTCTGGTTGCGGTGCTAGCATCGGGAACAAAGTAATCGTCATCGGCTCGCTCAGCAGTTACGACCACCTCAACCAAGTCTTCTCCAGGCGCTTGGGTTGTTGAAACATTAGGCGTTGCGCTCACGACTAAAGCCTTCATACCAGAGCTGATCTCAACAACAGGTGGTGCTTCTTTTCCTTTAATAGAAATGCGCACTTTATTATTAGGGAGATTGGTGACATTCACGACTGAAATGCCATCTGCTGCATTGAGAGCGGCAAAATCCTCTCCCTTGGGCAGTCTTAAGATTGTGTTGGGAAGATCCGCTATTACGGCATCCCCAGTTATCGAAGTCAAAGGGATCTTTAACGGGCTAGTCGTTTCGAGTTTTAGCCTAATGCCAAGGTTAGTTTTCTCAATCTGAACCTCGGTGATTTCAATCAAACTGGTCGGAACGTTCTGCGCTAGCCAATTATCAACTGACTTTGCAGGAGGATTGTCATGAGAGGGTTCCATTGTCTCCTCAACATATACAGCTAAACTCTCTTTTAAGGTGGGTCCAGCCATTCCTTCTGCAATCTTTCCCTGATTTATCAATAACCACATGCCAACTGTCAACTGAAGCGGCCAAAAGCCCCAAGTTTTCCAATTTGCGCTCATATGTATTTTTCTACTAACATTAGATAAGAAAGATTCTCATTAATAACTGTAAGCAGATAGTACCTCATGTGTCTTATTATTTTCTTTGCTAGCCGGACTTTTTTCTGTCTTTGCCGGACTTTTTGAATTATTGTGGGTGAGAGAATGGGAGTCTATATTTGTGAACTGTCCCCGAAGCTGGCTTTTACGTAAAAGGTCTTAATTGATGAGTATTAGGTTTAGAGAATATCCAAAACCTAGCATCCAACATCCAATAATCTTGATCCACCTATTTATCAATCTCTCTAGCCATTCTTCAACTGATATGCCTTGGGATTGATCATAAATGTGCGGCGAAATGAGACGCTGAAAGCTTCGGGACTGCGGTATCCAACTGCCTTTGCGACGCTAGCGATTGTGGCTCCTGGCATCAACAATAACTGCTTGGCCTGTTCCATACGGTGGTTGTGTAAGTATCCGAAAACAGTAGTTCCGAAAATTTGTCGAAATCCTTGCTTGAGCTTGCGATCGTTCAGGCCGATTTCATGTGCAAGCTCTTGTAACGTTGGTGGGTTCTCAATACGGCTCAGCAAAATACTACGTGCGTGGTGAATGCGATCAACTTCATCAAGAATTAGGTTGCTTTTTTGATGCTGTGATGTCTGCCTGGAAAGCATTTGGTCAAAGTATAGGCTCATCAGTTCAAGGGTTTTACCCTCAATGTAGAGCCGCTGAGTAATCCCTTGGTAGGGGCATCGCAATAGTTGGCGTACCGTCGAAGCCATAAGGGGAGTCATATAGCCAGACTGATAATAAGATGAACGATCTAGCCCATCGATTGCCTCTCGCAATGGCTGGGGTAACTGCTCCATAGATCCCTGGGTAGACAAACCAATAGTATCTGGTAGCACATGGCAGTGGACAAGTAAAACCTTTTGTCTCTCAGCGTATTCAACTCGCCGTCTGCCACTATTAATTACCCCGAGACTGACCTGCCCAGCCTCAAACTGAAGCGTTTTGTCAGCCTTTAATCCCACACCTCGAATTAGACCTGCCAAACAAAAACTCAACCCTAGTTGCGGGTTTTCGATTAGGGAGTCACGATCAACTACAACCTTTTCTTGAAATTCCACCTCATAAATCATCAGTTCTAGCCCTGGACGAAGTCGCCAACGTCGAATCGAACCGCTACAAGTTGGACTGGGAAGTTGTAAAACTTCTGCTTGATTGGGGTGTGGAGTCAAAGATTCTGGTTGTAAATTGTTAATCGCTTCAGAATTTACTTGGGTAGAATGATGCGATCTCATAAAGGAATAACGATTGTGATGATCTTAAGTTATTGCAAATAATTCCTAAAATCAACTAAATCTTTTCGTCACTATTTCAACTCCAAGCTAGAAACATACACCCCACCTTCATAAAACCCTCCCCGCTGTTCCATCCGAAAGCTCCTGCATATTCTCACTAAGTGCGATTCGTTTTAGGCGACGCTCTTTATGGATTCCAGGGATCTACTTAAGGAGGCATTCTAAAAGAGTTGAAAGCAATCAAAAGCGTAATATATTTACAATTTATATGTATTCATGCTACGTTCTTTTGAGTGAGGTAGATGGCATGGAGTTTTGAGATGGATTACGAATTACGGGTAGTCGTTGAGAAAGTATCCGTCAGTTCTCAAGAGGTCTTAAAACGTGACACTCTTAAAGTTTATGACATTAAGTCACCAGAATCCATTTTAGAGTTAGGTCTGCGTCATGAAGAGCAAATCTCACTGTTAGAAAAGATTCAGAACTCTGTTTTAGCCGTGCAATCAACCTTGATTAAAACAGGCTATGATGTTTGCCCAAGATGTGGGGATAAGCTCAAAAAGATGGGATTTACGCCCTCTAAATTTCATGCTGTTTTCAGTGATCATAAAGTCCGCATCCAAAAACACAAATGTCTTAATCCAGACTGTAAATGGCAAAGTACCCCTTCAACGGCCTCTGTCTTTGGCACTTGTATCCACCCAGATTTAGCGAAACTGCAATGTGAGCAAGGTGCTTTATACAGCTTCCGAAAAGCCGAGACTAATTTGGAGCAGTTGACGGTTCATCGCCGTCCGGTCAATAACCATAACAAAATCAAGCTGCTCACCAATGAAGTGGGGGCAACCTTAGCCCAAGAGAATCTCAAACCATTGGCAACACCCAAAGGTACTGCCATTGCACAAGAGATTACCCTCCAAGTGGATGGCATATCCCTGACAAAGATAAGGATAAACGTAGCTTTGAAGCGCTCTCTGCTGTTGTTTACCGTCCAGAAAATATTATCGAAGTGGATAGCCATCATCGTCAGATCAAGGATAAAAGCTGTGCCCTCTCAGCCCAAGATGACGAACTAGCGACCATGAAGCTCTTTACGCTCAATGCAGCCCGAAAGCAGGGTATGACGAAAAAGACTAAGGTCACGGCTTTAGCCGATGGTGCTCAAAATTGTTGGTCAGTGATTTTAAGCTTGGCTCCACACTGCAAAACTCTTCTGTGTATATTGGATTGGTTTCATCTTGCCATGCGATTTCAGAATGTCAGAGGGGCGGTAGAAGACGCCTTCGAAAAAACCTTAGAGGGAGTGAAGTGGAAATTATGGCATGGCAAGTCGGATGAGGCGTTGCAGAAATTAGAACTGCTGATGAACAATATTACTGATTCAAAGAAGCGCTCAAAACTGAAGAAGTTATATAACTATCTAGAGAACAATCAAGCCTATCTAGTGAATTATGAAGAACGAGATCAACAAGGTCTGAGTTACACCAGTCAAGTGGCAGAATCTCATATCGATACGATTATCAATGACCGCTTTAAACGAACTAAGAAAATGCAGTGGACTCATGATGGAGCCCATAATATCTTACAAATCAGAGGGATGATCACCAGCAATGAATGGGATAAAAACTGGCAAGCACCTGTACTCTCAGCTTTGACAGCAGCTGCATGATGAGTCCATAGATTGTAGATATATTACGCTTCTTTTATAAGTTCCGGATTTATATCGACAATAATCAGGACTTTATCCAAAATTATGGGGAGCGATATCGTTGCGGAGAAAGGATTTCAACTGGGTTTGTCGAGTCGGCTGTTAACCAAGTGATTGCCAAGCGGATGGAGAAAAAACAACAGATGCGCTGGACACCCAAGGGTGCCCATTTACTCCTTCAGGTGAGGACTAAGGTTCTCAATGGTGAGTGGAAGAATACTATCCGAGAATGGCATCCACGGGCAGAGCTGGTTGATGAAATACCTATCGCTGCTTAATTCCCCCGGTTCTGATCACTCTCCTAATTCATCTATAAAAGGCGTTCTAGGCTAATTTAGCAAGGGCTGGTGAGAAAATCAGGTAAAGTGTTACCCTGCCTGCCCTAATGTCGAACAGCGCCGAAACATCACCATGCAATGTCGTAAGTTTTTGAATTTTGTCGTAAGATATTATCCCTCGGTTGCAATGCGGTAAATAAGCTGGTTGGTGTTACCTTCACTTTTAAGGACTCTCATTGTCACCAGTTGTTTAAGATCTCGTTGAAGCGTTCGACGCGATGGTTTTGGGAACATGACCTCAAAGGTTTGGATGGAAAGGCTGTCATGGTTTAACACATGAGAGATCGCAGCTTGTTGCCGCGGGTTCAGAGGGTGCTGCTGGGTCAATGCTTCGACTTGTTCCTGAATGGCTGTCTGTGAAGCAAGGAGACTGCCGGGCAATTCCGCGCAAACTTCATCCCCAACATAGGGCTCCAGATAGTTTGTGAGAACTTTTTGAATCTCTAAATGTAGTTGACTTCGGCGAGCATCATCACTTCGTAAAGCCACTAATAGCAAGGCTTGGTAGGTTCTTAAAAAGACCTGCGCTAGCAGATCGCATTTTTCTAGCGTAAGGGTTGGATTTCGCAATTGCAGCAGCTTTGAAAAGCCATTGATCACGCTCTGGTCAAAGCTTTCGTCGAAATACAGAAAAATATTTGGGGTCAGATAGTATTGGATATAGACGATTCTGGGGCCTAGATTCTCAAAATACTCAGCATAGGTGTTGACCATTTTTCGAAGAATCACGACCAAAGGTAGCTGGAAGAATTCAGAGTTCATTATCTGAGGCATGGTCGCGTCAAGGTACTCTTTATGGCGCTTCTCAAGCAAATGAAAAATAGCGAGCTTATTTGGGAAAAAGCGATATAACGTTCCCACCGCAGTTTGGGCTCGTTCGGCAATGTCATGAGTTGTCGCCACGTCATAGCCTTTTTCCCAAAATACTTCAGCAGCAGCCTGCAGAATTTGTTCAATCCTGACCTGACTACGCTGCTGTTGTGGCGGACGACGAAAACCGGAATTCTGTGCTGACATGCTTGAACCAATTATCCCCTTGACAAATTCAAGCTCAATAGAATTACTATGGTTGAAGATGAATAATTTGTCGTTTTTTTCGGCTGTGAAAACTTCATAGAAGCTGTAAACCCAATGAAGCTGAAGTAACTTGCGATGTCCTCGAAAAATAATATTGAAGCTAGAGAATTATATGTCATGCCCAGTCTTAAGAAACCTGCTGTCCCACAACCACCCGAACCAGCAGTGTCCCCTCTATACTCACCGCGAGGCGCTAAGCTTGCAACGAGAATCTGGAGCAACAACACGAAAGGCGGAAGTCCACGTGTGATAGGCGACAATTGCATAGACCGAATACATGACCGCCTGACAATTACGTAGACCTCTCTAGAAATCAGGATCTCATTCTCAAAACACAAGAGATCTCAAATCAGTTCAGAGAGCATCTATACCTTTTCACTTTTTTTATAACTCCATACAGGAAAGACACTAGGGTTTGTACACCTAAGACGATTAGGGACCTCTAGTGCCAGCTCCTATTAAACCTCAACAGGTACAGCTTTATATGAAAACAAAACAATCCGGCTCTTCCCAAGACACTGCAGCTGCCAAAGCAGGGATCTCAACCCGCACTGCCCGTCGTATTGATAGTGGCACCCATCGTCCCCAACGAGGCCGCCCTCATGACTGGAAAACCCGTGAAGATCCGCTGGATGGATTATGGGAATTAGAACTTGAGCCGATGTTAGAGCGTGAGCCTCGATTAGAAGCGACTACTCTATTTGAGACCTTACAAGAGGACCATCCTGGGCAATATGATGACAAGATCAGAACCGTGCAACGCCGAACCGCTAAATGGAAGGCAGCTCATGGCAAGCCCAAAGAAGTGATGTTCAAAATTCAACATCATCCTGGAGAGATGGGACAGTCAGACTTCACCCAGCTCAAAGGTTTCAGTGTGACGGTTCAGGGTGAAACCTTTCACCATATCTTGTATCACTATCGACTGAGTTATAGCGGCTGGCAGTACGTGCAGGTGATTCAAGGCGGAGAGAGTTTTATCGGCTTATCTCAAGGACTACAAAATGCCTTATCTGCCTGTGGTGGTGTTCCTAAGACCCACCGTACCGATAGTCTGAGTGCCGCCTATCGCAATACCGGCGGTCGTAACCCCCCAGCTGACTCAGTTGTATTCCACTCTGTGTGACCATTACCGGATGGAGCCGACCCGCAACAATCTGGGCGTCTCTCATGAGAATGGCGGCATCGAGAGCTCCCATGGCTATTTCAAGCGGCGATTATGCCAGGCCCTGTATCGTCGAGGCAGCTTTGACTTCGAATCCGTAGCTGAGTATCAACAGTTCATCGAGCAAGTCATCGCTAAGCTGAATGCCAAGTGTCAAAAGAAGTTTGCACTGGAGCTCCCCCACATTACAACCTTTGCCCAAATATCGCACCCCCTGATTATGAAATCCGCAGCGCTAAAGTCAGCTGCAACAGCACGATTGCCGTCCGCTGTGTCCTGTACACAGTCCCCTCTCGCTTAATTGGTCATCGGTTGAAACTGCACCTATACCATGACCGCCTTGTCGGTTTCTTAGGCACCACTCCCGTAGTGGAATTGGCGCGGGTCCATGTCCATGGCTCTGGGAAGAAGAGACGGGCTCGTAGTATCGATTACAAGCATGTGGCAGAAAGTCTCAGGAGAAAGCCCCATGCGTTTCTCTACTGCCAATGGCAAGCAGACTTACTGCCCAATCTTCAATGGCATCAGCTATGGGAATCCCTCAAAGCTGACTTTGAGCGGGACCAGGCTGCCCGTTTGATGACAGAAGCCCTCTACATTGCTGCAACTCAGGATCAAGAATCCCAGGTAGCTGACTATCTACAAACCCAACTGGAACAGTCCACCCTGACCTTGAGTAGATTAAAACAAGCCTTTGAGTTCAAGCTCTCGACTGAGCAATATCCTGACATCATTTCACAACAGCACGCTCTCTCCGACTATGACCAACTCCTCCAATGCAGCACCGGACAATCCATACGACAATTTGATGATGACGCTCAAGCAGCTCCGGTTAAGACATTTCCTCGACGAGTGGCAGAGCATCGAGCATCAAGCGACTCAGGAGAATTGGTCCTACGCCCAGTTTCTATTGGCTTTAGCCCAAGGGGAAGCCAGCCGTCGAGAACAGAATCGGATCTCCCGCGCGCTAACCGAAGCGCAGCTGCCCTACGGCAAGTCCTGGACCAATTTTGAGTTTGACCATATTCCCAGTCTCAATCCAGCAGCCATCATGGAGTTTTCCCAAACAACTCACTGGCTAGAGTCGGGCAGTAATATTTTGATATTTGGGCCAAGCGGAACAGGGAAAACACATGTCAGCTCTGCATTAGGGACTTCTATTGTTGAGTTGGGGAAACGGGTGAAGTTTGTCACGGCCACAGCGTTGGTGCAACAGCTGGAACTGGCAAAACTCCAACTGGAATTGCAGAGCCTGTTGTCTAAGCTCGACCGGTACGATCTGCTCATCATTGATGACCTCGGCTATATTCAAAAGTCTGATGTTGAAACCTCGGTCCTATTCGAACTGATTGCTCATCGCTATGAGCGAAAGAGCCTACTCATCACGGCTAATCAGCCTTTCAGCCAATGGGATAAGATCTTCCCCAACTCGATGATGACAGTGGCTGCTATTGATCGCTTAATTCACCATGCCACCATTTTCGAGATGCAGGCTGAGAGTTTTCGAAAACAAGCAGCTGCTAAAAACGCGGCCAATTCTCCAAAGACTTCTAGCTAATCCCAAGCGAGAATAAACCTCCTTTACCCCACCATCAATAGAGATGCTTACTCGAAAGCATCTCTATTGATGGTGGTTTTATTGATAATTGTCATTTGCTCTCTGTCGCGATGGTCTCCGACCGGCCTTCGGCCATCACCGAGGCAGAAGATCATCGATCTCAAGTACAAGTGACAAAGCTTCAAATCAAATCTCTAATAGCAGGAGGAAAATCAAAATACTTTCGGACTATGTAATTGACATTCGACACCCGTGCCATTTGCCTGATTGTCCCAGGCGGGGGCTGGCATTCTGGCTACTATGAGCCACTCGCTTTGTTCTTGAACCAGAAAGGTTTTGCCTGTTCAAGTTACGATCCGGTCTGTATGGGATACTCCGAGGCCGAACCTGGTGCTCCTGAAGGGTATATGTACATCAAGGAGTTCGACGACTTGGTAGAGGACGTCTTTGCAGCCGTGGTTTGGACCAAGAAGCAGCTTCAATGCTCGGTGGACGTACCAATCTTCCTCATCGGCGAATCGTTCGGTGGTCTTCAAGTACTAGCAGCTGGCCTTGCCGAAGATAGAGCAAAAGCGAATGAAATCAACCTGGCAGGGATTATTGCGACAGGTACTACGCTCGAGGTCAATTCAGCCATGTTGCCTCCCAAATCTCTCATCAAGGTATTGACCTTTCTCTCTCTCTATTTCCCTAGACTGAAGATGCCAGCAAGCGACTTTTCAGTCAACTTTGACGAAGCGTTCGGAAACAAGGAGTGGGCCAAGGTCGCCCGTCTCGACCCAGTTGTCCAAGTTTCTCCTAAGGTCACAATGGCTGGAGTTGTTGCTCTTCTTACAACCGGAGAGAAGCTTGCAAGAAGAGCCAGGGCATTTGGAGTACCGTTGCTGGCGATTCATGCCATCAAAGACTCCCGAACAATATGTGAGGCAATGCAGAAATTTGTCGATCAATCAGGCCCCCTGACGGAAGGCTTCTGGGTCGAGGACACTACAGGCCATCAACTATTTCAGGACCGAGAAGAGATCACCAGCCTTGTGATGGGAAAAATGGCTAGCTGGTTGCTCGAACGGACGTGAGCTACATATTCACTGGCGTACTTTTTGTCCGCAATCTCGGCGTCGCAATGTGTTGACCTGGAATCTCTCTAGGAATTCAACCCTAGATAATGTTCAAATCATTGAAACACTTTTCACTAAATCTAGATTGACAGAAATCATCCCAAATATACCTTTCAGAATTTACACTTACATCAAAGTGTTACCCTGACTGCCTCGATTTTGAACAGTGCCGCCTTTAGAGATAAGCCTTGCCATGGTGATGTATTCCACATCCAGCACCAGTGTCAGACTCTGGCTAACCGTCTCAATCGAAAAGCAATGGGGGCTCAGTCTCGACGCCAAGAGCTAGAAGCCAAGATGGCAGAGGCCAAGCAACAAGGACAATGGCATCCCCTCTGTGTCCGTTTGGGAAAAGCGAGAACCCAAGAGAAGCAATCAGTGCAACTGGCCAGAGACATTAAGACCCTGATAGAGTGGCTCAATCATGATGTCCTCCAACTGGCCGGTCCCTGTCATTCAGAACGGCTGGAACTTTATGACTTCATCGTTGCAGAGCTTCAGCAACGTGAGCATCTAGGAGGCAAGCAGATTCGAGTCTTACGCAAAGCATTGAAGAATCAACGCGATGATCTATTGGCCTTTGCCAAGGTGTTTGATGACAAGCTGGCTGAGATTGCCCAGCAATTCGAGACACCGCTGTTTCTCGTCAGGCAGATGGTGCGGTTTTTCCGGAAACAGGCGACCTCCGAGGCCTACTGGAGGAGCTGGGGCGATCTGCATCAGAGGCTGAGCTGGAAGTTCTTTCAACTCCATAAAGCGATCCAAGATGCGATGAAATAGACACCCAGAGCCAGTTCTTTGGTGGAGAATCTTAACTCCAGGCTGCGCAATTATTTCACGCTTCGCAAACATCTTGGGACACCCTATTTAGGACTGCTTCAATTCTTTCTCAACCACCGACAATTCATGAGTAGTGGTTGTGCAGATAGGATGGGAAAAAGTCCTAGAGAAGTGATGACAGGAGAGAAGCATCCTCACTGGCTAGAATTGCTAGGATTCAAACTCTTCAAAAGAGCTTAGGAAACGCAATAAATTCTGGACTGGTCATTTCTAGAGATGGCCTGTTTTGTCGTGCTAGTGTTACCCATTTTTGGCCATTTCTGAACAAAGCCGTTTGCAGCGGAACATGTCATAGCCGAGGTTAGTTTTACGCTGAAGAAAAGAGACTCGGGTTGAGTGGCAATGAGGGCAATCCATTAAATACAGACAGAGTATGGCTCAGGGACAGTACTCAGCCTATCAGGATGGCGATGGTTCATCAATTCTGGACAATCAGACCTGACAATTTCGTTAGATTTAGTTCTCCCTGAAAAATAAAAAGCAGCTTAAGAATTAGCTTTCTAATATAGGATATTAACGCTTACAAAGAGCTTCAAGGATATATACCTGGATTATGTACTTTTCGGATTTGCATTGCAAGTCGGGGATTAATATCGAGAAAACCATACTCCCCTCCATCTGGCCTGACAATAAAAGCACCATCTCTGTAAAGAGAAAGCATAGTATCAAGCATAATTGTGAAGCTTGAGTATACTACTTCGATCCCCTCAAATATATCGATGACTGGGCGACTTAAGTTTGCATTCAGTGGCTGTGGACCAACTGGTAGGACAAACACATCTCCTTCATAGCCTGCAAAAGGGAAACAATTTGTCAAGTATTCGTCTCCGTTATTCTCTTTATAAAATTGAATACCAAGGTATTCGTTTATTGCTTCTTCTATAGATAGAAAGTTAAGATCATCGAAAAGTGGCACTTTACAAGCGGAACTTTGTCCATTATGCCAACAATATAACTCGTTCAGTTCTTCTGGAAAGGGAGAAGGGAACGGTTCAGTTAGGGTATCAATCTCATGTTGACTAAGGCCAGCATGCAAATAGTTACTAATCGGGTAGCCTTGGTTCTCTATTAAGCTAACTAAGCTATCTAGCCTGTCAAGTATCTGTGACATTGATTGAGTTGTATTCTAATTAAAGATTATGATTTAGAAAACAGTAACTTTTTATTAAAAACTTCGAAGCCTACCTTCCCTGTCAATCCAAGAAGTTGTTATTGCCGTTGTATAGTTTCCAAACCAGCTAGTAGGGTCACTAATACCTCCAGTCGTCACATTTGCTTTACTCGAACTATAAAAACTCCTTAGTCTTGACGCCTGCGAATTAGTTGCCCACCTTTGTTCCCTATTTGGTACTGGATGTATTGAAACCAAACCTAGCGCGTAATTTCCGGATCCTCCTTGTGCTGTTGAAGCATAAGGAAACTCATCACAAACATCTCGCTCACCATTGATACTCCCACGGTTTTCACATTGACGTTGATGCTCATACCAACCTCTAGGATTCGTACCTCTTCGAACACGACTTAGAGTATTAGAAATTGACTTTGATAAAAGTGTTAGGCCTTGAGGATTATCACTTGTATAGCCCGAACGATTCAACGCTCTGCTGATATGGTCAGTAGTCTCAGGTAAGTCGGAGCCCCAAATGATAGCTGGGATGCTAAATCGTCTTGAGTGTTCGCTTGCAGTTAATACACTAGCACTAACTACCGTTGCCAAGACCTGTACCAATCTCAAACCTATTCGCCCTCCACTTGTGACATCGAGAACAGGATGTGGGACAGATTGAGAAGACAAAATTGACTCAAGCTTGATACGTTCTTTTAGTTTGCTTAAGGTAAATAGCCCAGTTGGGTCGATTGCATTAACTGGATTAGCATGTGTGTATAGATATTTATGCAAACTTAAAGGATTCGCTAAAGTTCCCTCATAAGTATCTCTTCTTGTAAATCGACCTACATTCTGATCGTAGAACCTCTGTCTTAGGTAATAGCTGCCTATGCTGTTGTCGAACTGCTCTCCAGCAAACCTATAGCTATTATCTGTTCCCCCGTCTGAACTTAGCAACCTTCCAAACGCATCATAATCATAGCTGTCAGTTACATTGCCTTGATCGTTGGTCAAAATTCGAGTGCTACCTAAACCATCAACCTGGAAATAAGAGTTCTCTCCACTGCGAGTTTGAGAAATTAAATCGTTGCCGTAGACATAAGTAGCAACTAATTCATCGCTGTTAAATTCTTCAAGCACTTGAGAATAGGGGCGGTTCTTATCGATAAGATAGTCAGTTTTTTGGCCATTAATCGTATTGCTGACACGTATACCATCATCATCATAGGTATATTCAACTAAATTCCCATTAGGTAATTCAGCTCGTACTAAGCGATTGTCATCATTCCAAACATAGAGATTTTTCTCGGTATCGTTCAGTACACGTTCAATCAAGTTGCCATTATCATCATAGCTATAGATGATAGATTCAATGATGCTGCCTCCTTGACTTCGCGTTTCTGTCAGGAGAAGATCATTTTCATCGTAAGTATAGTTGCTAATACCATCAATAGAGTCATCTTTTGTAAGGCGGTTTCCTACATTGTCATAGGTATAACTAACTATACGCTCGTTACCATTGATCCTTTCATTAGTTAAGCGGTTGAGATCATCGTAGGTATATTGCACCTGTCTACCCGTTCCTTCAGTTACTGACAATCTGTGACCAGCCTGACTTAGCTCATAGCGATAGCTGGATAGAACGACTCCACTAGATTTATTACTCAGATAGACTAGGCGATTGAGTTCATCATACTCTCGTGTTTCTACAACGCCATTAGTGAACTCCGTACGAACTAAATTGTTCGCGTCGTCATAATCGTAAGTAGTAATATTGAAGTCGGAATCAATCACAGTCTCAAGCCGACTACGTTCATCATAGGTATAGCTAATATTGCTATTGGGGGTTCTTACTACCGTACGATTGTTCGCACTATCATATGAATACTCAATCGTGGCACCACTATCCAGATATGGGCCTTCTGGATCTATCCGAGAGAT
Source organism: Acaryochloris sp. 'Moss Beach' (assembly GCF_021497025.1). NCBI lineage: Bacteria > Bacillati > Cyanobacteriota > Cyanophyceae > Acaryochloridales > Acaryochloridaceae > Acaryochloris > Acaryochloris sp. 'Moss Beach'. The sequence goes on along the minus strand of NZ_CP071718.1, from coordinate 208,238 downwards.
AAGCCGCCCCTGTACATCGTAGCTAAAACGAGTTTCACCTCGACCATCAGTAATAGTTTCAACCTCACCTCCAGCAGCATAGGTGTACTTGACATCGGCATTATCTTCGTAATCTTTCAAAGTGAGACGATCAAGTGAATCATATAGATACTGTGTCGTTTCACCATTAAAATCTGTATAAGTCAGTAATTTACCAATGGCATCATAAGTGCTGGTAGATCGCTGGCCCATTGGTAGTTCAACTGCAGTACGACGTCCAATCCTATCGTACTCATACCTAGTTATCTGGCCATTGGCATCCTCCGCTTCAATGAGACGACCAGCACCGTCATAGCGATATTTTGATAGGTGACCTAAGGTATCCTTTACACCTGTCAGGCGACCAGAATGATCATAGAGGAACTGTGTGACTTTACCTTCCTGATCAGTCACGCTCTCTTGTCGCCCCAAAGCATCATAGCTGACTTGAGTACTGGTACCGTCATGGAAGATGGTCTGAATTAATCTATCAGAGCTGTCGTACTGATAACGGGTTGTATTCCCTAGTGCATCAGTTTCAGAAATTCGGCGACCATTAACATCGTAGTCTACTGTTGTTGCGGGATTATCGCTGAGGTCATTAGGAGTACCATCAGCAAAAATAGTTTGAATGGGCCGACCTGCGGCATCATATCGATATTCAGTCCGATTGCCCCTACCATCGATATTAGCCTTGATTCTACCATCCTGAGTATACTCAGTCCGAGTACGGATATTATCGCTTAGATACTCAGGAAGATTATCGGGATAAACAACCTCACTCCAATTTATGGTGTCCATAGACTCTCCAGGAGCAATGGCGGCTATCAACTGTTCGAGCATCTCGCCATCATCAGGGTAGATGGTTTCAATCAAACGACCCACGGCATCATAAACATAGTGAATCGCTCGACCAGCAGGATCAATTGAGGCTCGAAGACGGTTCCCACGATCGTAAAGGCCAATAGTACGCGTATTGTCGCTCAGATCATCGGGAGTTTCATCAGGATAGATTGTCTCAACCAGCTCGTCACGATCGTTGTAGCGGAATTCAGTACGACGCCCTAAGGAATCAATGATAGCTGTTTGGTTGCCATTAGCATCATATTCATAGGTCGTAGTTCCTCCTTCAGGATCAACGATGGTTTTCACTCGACCTTCGCTATCATATGTCCACAGATTTACTATTTCTTGAAAACCACCAGTAGTTGTAAAGTTTAGAATTTCATGGGTTGTTCGACCGTTTGCGTCATATTTGTATCGAGTTGTATTACCCTGAGTATCAGTTTGACTTGTAACTTCTCCTAATAGGTTGTAGCCAAAAGTCATGGTGTTCCCCAATGCATCCTCAATTTGATGCAAATTGCCTTTGCCAGTATAAGAAAAGTTGGTGGTGTTGCCTGCTGGGTCAATCGATGTCAGCCAATTATCGCGAGAATCATATTGGAAAGTGGCTGTATTGCCAAACGCATCTGTTCTGGTTAGAAATTGGCTATTTGCTCCGTAGATTGAGCGTATAGTAGTGACACCTAAAGGATTAGTGCTGGTTAGTTCATTACCACGACCATCATAGGTATAAACGGTAGTCCATCCATTTGGACCACTTTCATCGGTGATGACGGTTTCAGCCAGCATATTATTGTGCTCATCATAGGTGCGCTTTGTTTTTAGACCTACTTCATCGATCTCTTGAACAATATTGCCTCGCTCATCGTATTCATAGATACTGGTATTTCCAAATATGTCTGTCACTGTGTAAACTGAATTTTCGAGAGCATATGTGAATTCTATTGATTCACCATACACGTCAATCATTCTTGAAAGACGACCTGTTTCTTCATCGTATTCAGCTCTGGCCCCTTCTCTACCCAAAGGATCAATGATTGATTCTAGGAAGTGTGCTTGTTGGTTATGGTAGTCAAACTGTGTCGTATTCCCTTCTCTGTCCGTGACGGCCACAAGATCACCCAGAGCATCATACTTATATGTCACCTGATTACCCAATGGATCTGTCACTGTCGTAATCCGGTCTTGAGCATCCCGCTCAAATGTCACCTGCTGCCCGGTGGAGCTGGTAATCGCACTATCTGTATAGGTCAGAGTATTGTTATTGGTATCCGTGACGGTGAGCAAATCGCCCGTCTGCCCATCAATCTCATAAACAATGCCTTCCTTGGTGGTCAAGACATACACCCCACCAAAGTAGCTATCCGCTGGGTTGTAAACTTGTCCCGCTGGATTGATATAAACCCCATCTTCTCGGCGGATTAACTGACTACTACTATTTACACGGACACTCAGCGTATCCGTCACACCCTGATCTGGTTCAAAGGCTGGATTCAATAACTGCAATTGTTCAGGGATTCTTGCCCCTTGTTTTAGCAATTTAGCAATCTCAGGATTCAGCACCGGCTTGAAGGTAAACCCTTGACGCTGTCCCCCTGGCAGAGTGATATAAACCCGCGTATCAGCCTCAAACCCAACCGTACGAATACCCAACTGCTCAAAGGTCTTATCCTGGGGCAAACTGGTCCTCAGATCCGTATCCCGGAACTCTAATCGCCAGCCATAGCCAAAATCATCGGTGGTATTGCTGGTCAAGGTATCGTAAGTCCGAGTCACCGAGATGGGAATCCCCGTTACCGGAATCGTCAAATCCGTGAACGACAGCTGGAAGTTCCCCAACTTCAGCTCACCTGCAACATTCACTACTTCATCCTGGGTGACGACATTGCCCCCAGCATCCATAGCCGTTAATCGCAACGTGTAGGCGTCATTCTCCAATAGTGATGGATCAAAGGTACCCAACACCCCATCCACAACTGGATCGCTTCCACGGAAAATCTCGCGGAATTCATCCGACCCCACCTTAGCCATAGACAGACTGTAGTAAACCAGATTGTCATCATTAACAGTCCCCACAATCTCCGTAGGAGCTGTAAACACCTGACCGCTCAAATCAGGAAGGCTAATCTCAGGCGCATCCACATCCGTCAAATCTAGAACAGAGAAAGTGGTCTCAGTCTGGGTGGTATTCCCAGCAGCATCCGTCGCTGTCGCGATCGCCGTCACCTCACCCACGACATCTGGGGTAAAGGTATAAATGCCATTGGCATCCAGAGCCACCGCTTGGCCATTCACCGTCAAGCTCAGCAGATCCACCCCAACGTTATCTGTAGCAGAGGCAAACAGAGAGACCGACTCACCCAAGGCAGCGGGTTCCACACTCGGCACCAAGCGCACCTCGGGAGCCACATCATCCGTCTGCACCGTCAGGTCAAACTGTTGCTCAACACTGGCTCCTGCGGCATCGGTTACCGTCAAGGTAATCGGATAGACACCGACCTGGTCCGCCGTCGGCATCCAGGAGAGACGGCCATAGGCATCAATGGTGACTCCTAAAGCTTGAGCATTAGCATCCAAGGTATAGGTCAGTGCCCCACCCTCTGGATCTTGAGCCTGGACATCATAGCGATATTCACCCCCGACAAAGGCCGTTGTCTCTGGTGTGGAGCGAATCACGGGCAGCTCATTGGCTAAGGCCCTGAGGGTATAGCCTTGAGCTGCCCCTAATCCCTCGGCATCATAGGCCGCGACAACAATGCGATGGTCACCCGCCACAGGTGTATCCCAGGTCAATACTCCTGTTTGGGCATCCACGGTAATCCCCACTGGACCTTCCAGTAATTGGTAGGACAACGCCCCACCTTCTGGATCTGTGGCTTCAATTTGATAGGTATAGGGTTGTTGCAGGTCAGCCTGGAACAGCGGACGGGAGGTAATCGTTGGAGCCTGATTAATCGGAGCTTCACCCACCTCTAGCTGATAGGTCTGGGTACTCACGGCTCCCTGGCTATCACGCACCTGGACTTCAATTTCATGGAAACCCAATTGACTGGCTTCCGGGGTCCATTGGATCAGACCCGACTGGGCATCAATCGTCATGCCAGCGGGGTTAATCCCCAAGTTATAGGTCAGTTCATCTTGCTCAGGATCCTTAGCAATGACCTGATAGGAATAGGCTTGGTCTTGAGCGGCTCGGGTGGAAGGTGTAGACAAGAAGGCAGGCGGTGTATTCGCCCCATTCACCTGCACTTCAAAGATCTGTTGTGTCGTCAATCCATAGGCATCACTCAACTCCACCGTCAGGGAATGTGCTCCCAACTGATCCACCGTCGGCTGCCAGCGTAAGCTGCCTGAAGACGGGTCAATCACCGCCCCATCAGGTCCATTGACTAAGCGCCATTGCACCAGGTCGCCATCCGGATCATTCCCCGTCAGGTTGTACTGATACTCCCGCTCCACATTGGTAACTAAATTGGGTGTGGAGGTAATTGTTGGGGCCGCATTACTAAGCTGATTCCCCACCGTCAGAGAATAGGTCTGGTCAGTCATCCCACCCTGGCCATCATCCACAGAGATGACGACCTCATGTTCACCCATCTGATCTGCCGTGGGCGTCCAGACTAAGATATTGTCTTGGAACGCCATCCCCGTTGGAGCGGTCGATAAGCTATAGGTGAGTGGATCGCCATCAGCATCCGTGGCATTCACCTGATAGAAATAGGTATTCCCCAACCGGATTCGCTCTCTTGGGGTGGAGGTAAATGTGGGAGCCTGATTGGGTAAGGGATTAATCACCCTTAGATCCAGGGTCTGAATCGCCTCTCCCCCTTGGCCATCCAATGCTTTCAGTTGAACGGTGCGATTCCCTAACTCAGAACTGATGGGTGTCCAATTCAGTAGCCCAGTCTGACTATCTAGAGTGACGCCACTCGGACCGGAGACCAGTTCATAAGTGAGCACATCCCCATCGGCATCCACAGCTTTGGCCTGATACTGGAAAGCTTTGCCCACTTGAGGTTGGGAGTAATCCAGTGTAGAAGTGAAAGTGGGCGCTTGATTATTGGACTCCACCTCCAATTCAAAGGTTTGCAGCGTAATGCCCCCCTGGTCATCCCTCACCCGCAGAATCACATCAAAGGTGCCCACCTGCTCGGCTTGGGGAGTCCAAGTGAGAATGCCTGACTCATTAATCGTTACCCCGTCTGGGGCCAACGGCAGGTCATAGCGAATCGGATCTGCATCGGAATCTTGGGCAATGGCTCGATAGATAAATTCATCACCCACCTGGAGGGGCGTGGTCGGTGCCTCCGTGATAAACACCGGATTTGAATTCGCGGGTCCACTAATGGGATGGAGGCCAAAGAGATGCTCATAGACTTCTCCCCCAGAGACCGTCACTTCATCTACAAACGCTCCACTGCTGGGATTCGATTCTTCATAGCCGTTGGGTACGACCTGACGGACGGTATAGGTCCCTGGCAATAGATTCTCAAAGGAGTAATAGTAGCGGGTCTCTCCTAACCGGGAGTTAGAGTTATCCCGCTGAGTCAGTTGATAGGGTTCATTGGGATCTAGAACGCCATTGTTGTTGTTGTCCAAATAAACCGTGATGTTATCCAACAGAGGTTCTACGGAATATCGAGGATCCCAGCCGCTAAAGATATTGACCAGCTCATCAACATTGGAGATTTGAATCGCATTGGGGTCCACCTTTTGGATTTGGTCCAGACTGGACCCGGCTCCAATCCCAAAGGCCGTTAGGTTAATCCCTGCTTCATTAATCTCAGTGACAATAGTTTCATCCAGGTCCCCCCGACCATCAGACAGGAAGATCAGGTTTGGATCACCCCCCAGGCTGTCCAATACTCCTTTTGCCGTGGTCAGTCCGGGGGTGAAGTCTGTAAAGCCACCTGAACTAACTGTTTCCAGTGCTTCTCGTAGATCGGCGATGCCATTGTTATTGGTATCGGCTAGGGGAGTGGTATATAGCTGGATACCGGGTTGGGACAGATCCATATCCAAAATCTGACCGCCGGTATTCCATAACACCACCCCAATCTTGGCGGTATTTCCCAGCCCCTGGTCAATCAGCTGTTCGCTTAACGCAATCGTCGTTGCTAGCTCTAAATCGAGGATAGAGGCGGTGGTTTCATCCAAGCTGCTGATGTCTTGCGTTGTTAAGTCAACGAGGCGGAATCCCGTACTCCCAGAGACATCAATGGCAAAGACGACATCGGGGGAGTCCCCTTGTACCAGACTGGTATCGCGATAGCCATTGTTATTGAGATCAGAGAAAACAACCCCTTGAATCTTGCCCAGCTGTCCGACGACATCGACCTCAAAGGTTTGCTGATCTGAATTGCCAAACCGATCATCGACCTGCACGGAGAATTGCGCGGTGCTGCCAGCCGTCACGCTGGTATTGGGATACCAAAGCAGCTCTCCCGTCTCCTGATCAATCACGGCACCCAGGGGAGCATCCAGCAGTTTATAGACCAAGGGGTCACCCTCAGGGTCATTAGCCGTGAGCTGATAGCGATAGACTTCGTCCGCTAGGCCAAACTGGGTGACGGGAGTGCTGGTAATAATCGGCCCGTCATTGTCTTGATTGGGCCATAAGCGTAAGGAGTAGGATTGGGTGGTGCTGTTGCCCGCCGTGTCTTCGGCCTGAATCTTGACGGCAAAGGTTCCTAAGGAGCCATCAGTATTGTCCTGGGACTCTCCCGTTCCTGGGGTAATGATATTGGGAACATCAGGATCTGAGGCCCAAACTTGGAATCCAAAATCAAACGGGGTGGTGGCGTATTGACCATTGATATAGAGGTAATAGGGACCATCTTCCTCAATGAGTACGGATGCGTCCGTTCGTTGTTCTTGATTGAAAAGAACTTGATGATTGGCATTGTAAAGTTGCCAACGGTACAAGGATGCGGCCGCCCCGTTAGAACGCACACTGTCAAAGTAAAGGACCTGTCCGGCCTTGGCCGACAGCTGATAGATGGCCCCCTCACGGCCATCGGTGAGGATGCCATTGACCTTTTGCCCAAAATTAATCTCAGGGGCTGTGGATAAATCTAGAACTTGGAACGAATAATCTACATCAGACCCAAAAGTGTTGTATAAAACCAGCTGATAGAGCCCATCTTCTGTCAGTGTTACGGGTCCCTGGTCTGAGAACCCAAAAGCGCCATCGGTTGCAAATAGAGACGTTCCCAAGGGGCTAAAAAGGGAAACGGCGGTTCTGTACCCTTGGATGCCATTAAACAAGAGCTTCTGACCAGCACGACCTGCAATCGTCAAGATTTTTGCGGCACTCCGGTCTACCGTCCCCGTGGTTACCCCACTCCCTTCCAGTAGATTAATGCCTGCATCATCTAGGGAAGCGGGGACTTCCAAGAGCTGAAATTGATTCCCAGACCCTCTGCTGTTATACAGCTGTACCGTATAGGTGCCCGTTTGAGTCAAGCGGATAATATCTGTATCGGTTTCAGTATTATGATCCCTAAAGACAACAGAACCATCCGGGTTGGATAACTGTGCCAAACTTTTCGTACTAAAGATGGCCAGACCATCGAAAATAATTTGTGTTCCAGCCTTGGCTGTGAAGGTAAAGTCAGTACTACCATTCCCCCCTCCTGTATAGATCGTATTCAATCCTGTATTTTGTAGGGCTGGGGTCGTATCTATCAGATTCAGGCTGTAATCAATAGCTGAGTTGGAGCCCGAAATCGCTAGGGTATACGCTCCATCCAAAGGCAATGTACCGTCCGTTCCATTGGCAGATGAGGCCAGGGACTGTCCATTCGCGCCATAGAGAGTCCATTGGGCCGTAGGGTCTGGAGTATTGAGATCAATGTTGAGATGTTGTCCTCGGTATCCAGAGATCTGATATAGGTGGGCCTGCTGGGCTGCTTCAAGTGTCCCGGTAATGGTCGTATCCAGTGGCAGCGCAGTCGCATTCTCTCTATTGCGCAAACTAAAGCTATAGTCGCCTAAGTTATTGCTATCGCCGCGAATCACTAGCTCATAGGCACCTGTTTGAAAGAGCTTAAAAGAGGCCCAATCCCCATCAATCGACTCAGAGGTCAACAGAGTGCGATCTGGCCCATAGAGCAGTGCCGTCAGGCCACTACCGCTCAGGGTATCGAAAAATAAGGACTGACCTGCTTCACCCGTGAAGGAATAAATATCGCGGTCTCCCGGATTCTGAATGGAGCCTGCCGCCCCTTCTCCCAACGTAAGAGACAGCAGATCATATTTGGCTTCGGTCAACTTGAGACGGTAGTTCGGGTCAGCTGCCCCCTGGCCTTGGACCACCAGGAAATAGTCTCCATTCCCTAGGGCCGTGAATTCATAATCATCCGTCGTTCCGTCCACCAGCGACCCACTCTGCAGCTGCTGGCCACCCGGTCCATAGAGGGTCCAATTATTATTGGCTTGGCTCCCACCCATATCCAGGTAGAACCGTTCGCCTTTGTTGGCTCGGAACTGGTAAGCGGCACTCCCTAAACCATTGTTGTCGAGTACCCCTGTGACTTCCGTATCTAAGGGCAATACAGGGGCTGATAAATGATCTAAAAGTCTGAACCCATAATCGCCTGTATTCTCACCATCACCGTCAACGATGAGGCTATAGGTTGCAGACTTGGTCAGCGTCAACCCTTGATCTGGACCCCGATTAATCCGACTATCAGAAGTAGAAGAATCATAGAGCTGCCGACCCGTATCATCTAGGACCTTGACTCTAAAGGCAGATCCACCTAAGGCATCAAAGAATAGCTTCTGTCCTGCTTGTCCTTCAAAAGTATAGGTATCCTGTTCCCCTTTTTCAGAGATGCTTCCAGAGATATCGTCACCGAAGGAAAGGGATGTCGTCAGCAAGTCGGGAGTAATCAAGCGCAAACCATACTCTGCTTCTGCGCCCGTGCCCTGCATTGCTAGCAAATAGTTGCCTGTATCCAACCAGAATTCTTCGTCCGTGCTGAAGGTGCTGGAATCAACCTGTTGGCCATTGGCAGAGTAGAGAATCCAGTTGGCATTACCCTGGAGACCATCAAAGAAGACATATTGCCGCTGATCTAGATTGAATTGATACAGCGTCGTTCCCTGAGTACTGGGTTCAAAGGTGCCCAGGATATCCGTATCCACATCAATGGTGGTTGCCGCTGCTCTATCTAAGACTTTGAAACTATAGGCTCCACGACCTTCGTCATAGCCATCAATGGTGAGACGGTAGGTACCATCAGTACTAAGAACAAGCCCCTGAAAAGGTTCTCGGTCAATTCGACTATCGGTACTCGTGGAGGTAAACATCTGCTTACCGTTCGGATCTATCAGCTGCCAACGGAAGCGACTGCCACCGAGTGCATCAAAGAACAGCTGCTGTCCAGATGTCCCTGTGAAGGTATAAGTATCCTGCTCCCCCTTTTCATCAATCGTGCCGGATACGGTCTGGCCCAAAGTCATGGGAGTAGAGACTAGCTCAGGCGTAATGATGTTGAGGGTATAGTTAGCATCTGTTCCTCGACCCCGCAGTGCCAGCAAATATTCCCCAGCCCCTAAGCCAAACTCCTTATTATGGGACGTTGCACCACTGGTAACCAGTTGACCATTGGCTCGATAAACGTCCCATAGCCCGTTTCCTTGCAGGCCATCAAAGAAGAGATAGCGACTCTGATCAAGGTTGAAGGTATATAACGTTGCTCCCAAGGCATTGTTATCAAACGTGCCTGTGATATCCGTATCAAGATCCACCTCCGTTGCCAGGGTCTGATCCAACAGTCGGAAAGCATAGCCCCCTGTTTGCCTACGGACACCATCAATAACGAGTTGATACTCCCCATCAACGGTTAATTGGAGGCCACCACTGGGTCCCCGATCATTATTGGTCCGAGCATCAAAGAGTCGGCGACCGGAGGGGTCAATCAACTGCATCGGCAGGTCAGATCCACCTAACGCGTCAAAGAACAGTTGTTGACCCGCAACCCCTGTAAACGTAAACCGATCCTGTTCTCCCTGCTCAGCCAACGTTCCCGTGACGACTTCTCCAATATTGATGGATGCCGTTCCAAAATCAGGGGTAACAAGATTAACTCGATAAGACGCGGTCGTCCCTTTGCCGTTGACGGCCAGTAAATAATCACCTGCCCCTAGAGAAAACTCCCTGAGGATAGTTGCATCGCTATCAATGACCTGCTGACCGTTGGTCCGATAGAGGGACCAAGAATAATTTCCACTTTGAACGTCCATAAAGACGTACTGGGTGTCACTCAAGCTGAATTGATACAGCGAACTCCCCAGTCCGTTGGCATCGATGGTGCCCGTGATATCCGTGTCCACAGCCACCGTCGATGCACCCGCCCGATCCCACAGGCGGAATGAATAATTCCCCGTCTCTCTTTCACCAATCGTCAGGGTATACTCCCCATCTGTAGCCAAGACAAAGCCTTGATTGGGGCCATGGTCAGTACGGCTATCCAAGTTACTAGAACTATTGAGGATATTGCCATCGGAGTCAATCAGTCTTACCCGGAATTGACTACCGCCCAGAGCATCATAGAATAACTGCTGTCCTGCAGTGCCTGTAAAGGTATAGCTTTGAGTCGCTCCAGAAGTACTATTCGTGCCATTGACGACAGCATTGAGATCCAGCGGCGTAGCCGTACTAGGGGGAAGCGCCTCCATCTCTAAGAATTGAATGCCAAGCTCATAGTTGGGGCTCGCACTGCCATTGCCCTGGACTGCCAGCAGATGCTCCCCTGGATTCAGCCAGAGATCTAGATCACTACTGAGTGCCTGGGCCTCAATCTGGCGACCGGTGGGACTATATAGGGTTAATTGGTTGGTAGAAGTAGCCAGGGGATTAAAATTGAACCGCTGCCGCTCTGTTACCGCTAACCGATAAATATCTGTACCACTGCTATTGATCAGGGTGCCATTCAGGGTAGTATCTGCCGTGATTTCTGGGGCTACCGCCTTATCGAGCAAGCGGAATTGATAGCTGCCCGTTGCCTCACCACTGCCATCAAACACTAATCGATAGCTACCGCTGGTCGTTAAGGTGAAAGAATCAGGTCCCAGATCACTCTGATTAATGATATTAAATCGATTCTGACCATTGATGTCATACAGGCTCACCCTCAGATTCGGATCAATGCCCAAGGCATCAAAGAAGAGCTGTTGCCCCGCAACCCCCGTAAACGTATAGGTGTCCTGCTCTCCTTTCTCTACAATCTCACCCGTGATGGTTTCACCCACCGTCAAGGCCGTTGAGACAAAGTCTGGTGTTGTGATCCTGAGTCCATAATTAGCGTTCGTGTTCGTGCCCTGGAAGGCAATCAGGTACTCACCTTTGCCTAAGGACAGTTCTTCGTCCGACGATAAGGAACCCGATTCCACAGAAATGCCACGGGCATCATAAAGAGTCCAACTACCATTCCCCTGCAATCCATCAAAGTATAGATATTCTGGCTCATCCAGGGTGAAGCGATAGAGATGCGTGCCCCGGCTATTGAAATCAACCGTGCCCGTAATATCTTCATCTAAGTTGACCTCGGTGGCCAAGGCTCGGTCTAGGAGACGGAAATTGTAACCTCCCGTCCGATCCGTGCTGCCATCAATCACCAACCGATACTGCCCGTCTTGGGTCAAACGAACGGGGCTGCCATCCGCACGAGTCGATGTAGTTGCAAGTCTTTGACCATTCGGATCATAAATCAGAGCATTGTTATTGAGACCAGAATCTGTGGTCAGCGCATCGAAGTAAACCTGCTGCCCCGCAGTGCCTGTGAAGGTATAGGTGTCCTGCTCTCCTTTCTCTACAGTGGCACTGGTGATCACCTCATCTATCGCCAATGTTTCCGTGACAAACTCTGGGGTGATCATCCTTAACCCATAGCTGGCATTAGAGGAACCAAACCCCTGCATCGCCAGTAAATAATCTCCAGCACCTAGGGAAAATTCCGTATCATTCCGCTGGGATTGCGTGCGGATCGGCTGATTGTTGGCACTATAGAGTGTCCATGTTCCTCGACCTTGTAGGGCGTCAAAGTAGATGTATTGGCGCTCATCCAGTGAGAATTGATAAAGGGTGGTGCCATAATTGTTGTCCAGGTTGCCCGTGATATCAGCATCAAGGTTGACAGTCGTCGCTGCCCCCCGATCCAAGAACCGAAATAGGTAGCCACCTCTAGCCTCATTGGTACCATCCACGACCACGCGATACTGGCCGTCGGTGGTGAGGGTGAGGTCTTGGTGGGGACCTAGGTCAAACCGGGGGTCAAACTCTGTGATCTTGAAGCCATTGGGGTCATAGACATTGACCTTGAGATCTCGGGTCGTCGTATTCATCGTGTCAAAATACAGCTGCTGACCCGCTACACCGTTGAAGGTATAGATATCCTGCTCACCCTTCTCGCTGATGGACCCAGAAATATTGGTATCCAACGCCATGGGTTGAGTGATTAAATCTGGGGTGATCACCCTAAAGGAATAGCTGGCAGACCCCGTAAATCCAGAGCGACCCTGAAGCGCTAGGGTATAGTCCCCAGAGATCGGTAGAGTGACTTCTAAGTCACTAAAATTACTGCTGGAGGCCACCGCTCCATTGCTGGAATTGTAGAGGGTCCAGCCAAAGGTGCCGCTCTTGTTCAGCGCATCAATAAAGAGCTTCTGACCTTGATTGCCCGTAAATCGATACAGCTTGGACTGGGTTCCCGGTCCTAAATCCCCATTGATGGTCGTATCTAAGGGAATTACAGGGGCCTGCTCATGGTCAATCACTCGGAAACCATAGTTGCCCAGCTGGACATTGTCCGTGGAGATGGCAATCCGGTAATTCCCCGTCTCAGCTAGCTGCAAGAACTGGTCCCCGACCAAGGTACTGTCTGCCACCTTGACCCCACTGGGGCTGAACACCTCAAAGTTCCAGTTGCGGTAATCCCCCGTATACTGCAGGGCATCAAAGAAGATGGTTTGACCTTCAGACCCACTAAAGCTAAATTCATCCCGGTCCCCTGGAATCCGAATCCGACCGAGGACGGTATCTCCCACCACTAAAACGGGGGGTGGGGTAAACTCCGCTAAGCCCGTATCCGCCTGAATGGTAAAGCCTTCTGGGCCGAGAATGAGATTAAAGGTCAGATTATCGTTGTCCGGGTCAATGGCATTGGCATCATACTGATACAGCTGGTTGATATAGGCATCCACCACCGGATCGCTGGTAAAGAGGGGAGGGCGATTGGGGCGTGGTTCCGTAATCGAGAGGGTATAGCTTTGCTGAGTGGTGCCGCCACGACCATCACTGACGGCCACTTGAATGGCATGATGTCCCACAGGGGTATTGGGGTCTGTGGCGGGCAGGAAGTCTGGGGACCATTCAATCAAGCCCGTCTGGCCATCAATGGTCATCCCCGTCGGACCACTCAAAAGTTGATAGGTGAGGTCATCCCCATCAGCATCCGTTGCTTGGACCTGGTAAGTATAGGGCTGACCAATAATCCCCTCTGCTAGGGTCTGGCCCGGAGCCACGGGGTTACTCTCAATCACAGGAAGCTGATTGAGGTCCGCTAGAATCTCCAGCTCATAGGTAAACTGCACCTGGTCGGGGTTGGCAAACACTAAAGTCTGGCTGGCAGAAACCCCTTCAGGATTGAGTTGGCCCTCGACGAGCAGATGGGTGAAGTCGTAATAGGGTAACCCCTCAGCGGTGAGTCCATCCGCTTCTCTGAGTTGGACATTTAAGTCACTGATGTTTTTCACTACCAGGACCAAAGGCCCATTAATTCCATAGGTACCGATATTGCGGAGGACCACATCCGTCAGCAGTAGATCTGACTCTGTATCAAAGCTAGTGCCCTGATACTCTACGGCCACGCTAGGAGAAACATCGGTCAGGGAGGCTAAGGAGGCAATGGTCGAGGGGGCGTTGCCTTGACCCGGCAAACTGGGCTGGAGGGGTACCGTTGCCCCACTGGGCAGATCCGTCAGGGTCAAGTCACTGATGCGAACCGTGGTTGTCGTATCGCCATCATTATTAACGAGTCGAAAGGCCAGATAGGCGGGGGTGCCGGGAGCGACCCCTTTCAAGTTCAGGGTAACCGTCTGGTCTGTCTCGTCATAGGTGACTCCAGGGGCGAGCTGCACCCCTTCGCCTTCCGTCCAGTTAAAGAAGCTACCCCGGCGTTGGCCAAAGGTATGGACCAAAGATTGACCCTGGTCATCCACCAAATCCACCTCAAAGGCATCATTGATGGCATCGATATCGGACTCATCAAAGGTTAACGGGTTGATCTTAAAGCTCAGCTGGGAAGGTGTCTCGGGAATCAGCAGAGAGAAGGTCTCTTGAGGGGCAAAATCGTTGTTTTCTGCTAACTCAAAAGCGGTAAACAGCACCACAGTCTGTTGGCTGTTGGCCCCCTGATCATCCGTAGCGGTGAGAGTAAAGGTATGCAGACCCAAATCAGCGGGGGTGGGTGTCCCTGATACAGCAGCGGTCCCATCGCCATTATCCACAAAGGTCAGCCAGCTCGGTAAATTGCTGGCGGTCAAAGTCAGAGGATCATTCTCTGGATCTGACGTGGTGACCGTATAGGTATAGGGTTGATTGGCTTCAATATTGGTAATGGGGCTGCTCGTGAAGACAGGAGCCTCATTCACATCCGTCACGGTAATGACCAGAGACTGTTCTAGGGCTTGAGGAGGCTGACCATTATCCGTACTGCGAATCGTGACTGTATGGCTAGGGTTGGTCTCAAAGTCTAGGAGGACATCTGGGGCGATGATCAGCTGATTGTCTACAATTTGGAAGCGATCGCCTGCATCATCTATCAGCTCATAGGTATGGGTATCGCCACTCTCTGGGTCAATGGAAGCAAGCTCTCCAATAACGGTCCCTGAAACACTATTCTCATTGACCTGAGTCTGACTCAGAGTAATCGAGGTGGGGGCTTCATTCACATCGGTGATAGAGACGGTGAAGACCTTATCAAGGATTTCTCCCCCCTGATCCGTCGTTCTCACCCGCAGGCTGTAAGAGTCTTGCACCTCAAAGTTGGGAGAGGTCTGAAAGAACAGCTGGTCTCCTTGAATGAGGAACTGGTCATTATCCGTATCTCCTATCCCAGGTACAAAGGTATAGGTATGACTATCCCCAGCATCCACATCTAAGGTTCTAAATTCACCGATAGAAGTGTTCCCAGGAGTATTCTCAGGAATCAGACCAATATCTAAGGTCAAATCCGTGGGGGCTTCATTGATATCCTCCAGGCGGATCACCATCTGCTGGGTGCGGCTGAGGCCCCCGGCATCGGCGCTGAGAATTTCAATCGTGTATTCGGTGGCCAGTTCAAAATTGAGCAAAGACCCATCTGCCACCTGGAGCTGATTGCCGACAATCTGAAAGCGGCCCCCGGCATTTTCTAGCAGGCTATAGGTATGGCTATCTCCTGCATCTGGATCTGCTGTGCTCAGGGTACCAATGACCGTGCCATCACTACTGTTTTCTGCCACTAGATCCGCACTGAGGGTGATTTGGGTCGGGGCTTCATTGACGTTCGTAGTGCTAATCGTCATCACCTTATCCAGGCTCAAACCACTGGTGTCTGTACTGCGGACCAGAATGCTAAAGGCAGGCTGGGTCTCAAAATTGGCGGAATCATTGATAAAGAGCTGGTCGCCGACAATTGTGAAGGCATTATTGTCCGTATCCCCCGTTCCCGAGACCAATTCATAGGTATGGGTATCCGTGGCTTCTGGATCTAAGGTGTCGAACTGACCCACCAGAGTATTGACGGGCTCATTCTCCGCCACCCGATCTGGCGTCAGGGTAATATCCTGAGGCGCTTCATTCACATCCACAACGGTAATCTGTAGTTGCTGGGTCGTACTTAACCCGCCTGCATCCGTCGTCCGGACCGTAATCGTATGGGTCGTCTCTCGCTCAAAGTTGAGGATGGCCCCTGGTGCCACCTGCAGCTGGTCTCCCACAATCTGGAAATGGTTGCCTATATCCTCCACGAGTTCATAGGTGTGGGTATCATTGGCATCCGGATCCAGGCTGGTAAAGGTACCAATGACCGTTCCAGCATCACTGTTCTCATCCACCGTCGTATTGCTGAGCAGTAGTTGAGTGGGGGCTTCATTGGCATTGTCAATTTGGACGGTCAGGACCGTCTCGGTGCTCAGTCCAGCTGCGTCTGTGCTGCGGATGCGAAGGCTATAGCTAGATTGAGTTTCAAAGTCAGGTGAGTTTTGCAGATACAGCTGATCATCTGTGAGGGTAAAGGCTGCATTATCGGTATCCCCCGTCCCGGACACTAACTCATAGGTATGGGTATCTCCTTGATCTGGATCGTCTGTAGTTAAGGAGCCAATCAGGCTATTGTCTGGAGAGTTTTCCAGTATCGCGTTGGGAGAGAGGGTAATCTCCGTTGGAGCCTCATTGATATCCGTGACCGTGATAGTAAAGGCTTGGGTATGGCTTAAGCCACCGACATCGGTACTGCGGACCGTGAGGTTGTATTCTGTTGCTGTTTCAAAATCTATCAGCGTGCCATCTGCGACTTGCAGATGGTCCCCGACGATCTGGAAGCGACCTTGGGCGTCGTCTACTAACTCGTAGGCATGGGTATCTCCACCATCGGGGTCTAGACTGGTCAGTTGACCAATGACCGTTCCCGTAGATTGCTGTTCAGCTACCGTTGCTTGAGACAGGGCAATCTGGGTGGGCTGTTCATTGATATCGGTAATGCTAACCGTGAATACTTTCTCAACACTCAATCCCCCCTGGTCACTACTCTGAACTCGAATGGAGTAACTGTCCTGAGTCTCAAAATCGGGAGCGGCATTGATCTGCAGCTGATCACCCACAATGCTAAAGGCTGCGTTGTCCGTATCCCCGCTGCCTGGGATGAGAGAGTAGGTGAAGGTATCCCCTGCATCTGGGTCTGTGGTGGTGAGTTGCCCAACGGTGCTATTGGCTGCCACATTCTCCAAGACTGCGGTGGTACTTAGGGAAAGGTCTGTGGGGGCGGTGTTGCTGGGGGGCAGTGGGACCAATCCCAATGATTGTAGCCCTGCCATTAAAGACGACATTGCCCTTCGCTCCAATGGAGCCATAGATGGTGGAATTGCCATTGAGGGTGAAATTGTTCACACTCAAGAAGTGACCCCGAGTATCTGTAGAGCCATTAAAGGTAATGTCTCGCTGGGATATCACCGTAAGCACATCGTCTGGGTCGGTGGTCTGGGTAGCCCCATTAAAGTTAATGCTCTGGTTGTTGCCCGTGGCAATCAGAGAGGTGCCGCCAAACCGAGCCCCCCCATTCATATTGATGGACTGGGAGGAGAGAATGGTTAGATCCGTCCCCTGGATATTGCCCAAGTTCATGCCGCCATTGTGGGTGACGAGGGTGACATTATTGAGCTGATGACCATTGCCATTGAAGTTGAGATAGCCGTTCTCTAACTCAATAACCGTGTTCTCAATCGTGACTCCCCCTGGAATATTCAGTCCCCACCCGGAGACTTTGACCACCGTGGGTTGTTCAGGAGTTCCACCTGCTGGGAAATGTTGAGCCCAATCGGAGGCATTATTGAGGGGGGTTTGATAGGGGTTGAAGTTGATGGGGGGTTGTCCCAGCGGGGATTTGGTCCCCTAGGGTTTCAGCTTTGAGGGTATCAAAATCAGGAATCCCCACCACCTGCTCTTCCACGATTTGGGGAGGGATGAGATTCCCATAGGTATTGTTGGGAGCATTGAGGGTGGAATAGTTGGCGGAGACGGCAACGGCATTCTCAACTAACAGGGGACGGCCATTGCCATCAAGGACGGGTTGGCCGAACTCATCGAGCTGAACGGGTAGAGCAGGTCTGCCATTAATCGTGAAGCCATTCCCGGCATAGATCAGGGCATCATCACTCAGATCTAAGGGGTCACCATCAAAGTCGCTGTTGCCATTGATAGTGACTGTTCCTTCAGCCCGGACGGCAAACCCGAGATTGGGAGAGGAGGTGGCTGCTGTGGGAACGTAAGGATCTACGACTAAAACTCGTTCCTCTGGCGTTCCAGGCTGAGAGGTAGCGGTTGCTGGAGCTGGAGAGGGTGAAGATTGTAAGGAGAAACTCGTCGAGGTGGGGGTTCCGACTAAGGGGCCTTGGGTTGTTCCCGTTAAGGCATCTCCCGTTAAGGTACTGAACTGAGGCAGGGTCGTGGGTGTAGGCAGGGAGGGTGTGACTCCTCCTGAGTTGGGGATAATAGTAGAAGGCGGAGCCTGGATTGGGGCAGCACTTTGAAGCCCAAAGCGAGAGGGGTCAGGAAACCCTGAGCCACTGGCCGATGGTCCTCCCCAGGACAGACCTAACATCACGTCTAAATCCGTGAAGTCTCCCAGTAGATCTGCTTGGTCCAGCAGCGAGCTTCCTAGGAATCCTTCCTTAGGAACTAATCCACCACCGATGCCACCCGAATGGGAACGACCGTTACTCATCGTTATGCCTTCTTAAAAAAATGGATCACAAACTTTCCCTAATCTGTGCCAACGGTGGAGGTCAACTCTTGCCGTTGGCGCAGATTAGGGAGATACAGAAAAGGGAGCGGAACTAGACGATTGCGGGGAGTTCCTCAGCGGGCTCTGCAGTGGGAATGGCATCCAAACTTACTGTGGAGGAATCTAGGTTGTCTGCTTGAGCAGTGAGAAACTGCTCAACAACAGTCCGATAATTCCCTAAATTACTGGGCCAATTTCCCACGAGTTGCTGAACCTGGCCTAAGCGATCTGCGGCAGCAACTTCTCTCAAATCGGTTTCAAAATTGCCTGTAAACATCAGGATGGGCACCTGCTCTCCTTCAGGGAGTTGCAGTGCGGCTTCTTGGACACCTAAGTTCAGGCGGTTGTCTTCAAAGGTGTACATCAGATTCAGACCGGCTCTAACAGGAGCGGTTCCCTGCTGCTGCCAAGGACCAGGGGCAAGAAGCGTGTTGAATAAGTAGTCATGGGCACTCTCTGCACCACCAGTGAAGGTGACATGGCCTCGGAAATTAACGCCTACAGCTTGGTACTCAATGTTGCGGAGGATTTCAGAAAAGCGTTGGGCCACTCCGGCAATTTGGATTTCGTCTTCTGCTTTATCACGCAGAGATTCAACAAATACGGTCTGGTTGGGGTGGGCCACAATGTTGACCCCATTTTGGAAGCTGACCTGTGACCCTTGGGGTTGGCGAACAGGCTGCTGAGCTAATTCCCAAGCTTCAGGGATGATACCGCTATAGTGCAGAAATTCTGGGTTTAATAGAGTCGGATCTTGACGCTTAACGGCGAGGACGAGAGCGAGTTCTTGAATTTCTAGAGTCTTTTGCATGTGGGTATGGACCAAGTATTTAGTAATGAGTAGAAGCGGTCAAAACCACTCAGGCGCACAGATCGATTCCACAGCTATGGATCTATGAATAAGCAGCAGGCTCCGCACAGATCTAATACTGTGAAAATATACAAATCTAGAGGCCAGCATGGTTGACCATGAGCCAATGGTGACGTTGTTGCCTGATGTCCCCCACATCCCTGGTTAGCTACCCCAATGGATTGGGCAGCTCAGCCAGTGTCAAATACCACAACGAACGTATGAATGCTGAAAAATCAACAATATAGAGTTGTTTTTCTCGATTGACTAATTAATCGTTCCCAACATAACAAGGGAAATTAACATCCGCAACACAAAAAAAAATTATAAAAATACCTGAAGGAGTCTTTCTCCTTTTTTTTGCTGACGAAGTTGTCAGTTTTAAAAGCAACAAAAAATGACGGTCTGGCTAAACGAATCTAAAACCTGCTGGATGGAGTCGGAGTTATCCCCATTTTAAACCCTTTACGAGCTTCCTCTCTCCTTCTCGGCTTGGGTTGACCCCTTTATAATCCGCTGCAAGAGAGATTGAATTTCCTTTGACTCTCTGGCGGTAATATCAACCTCATAAGTCTGATTAAATGCCTCTATCGCTTGATGGTAATCAATATCTGACTCAAAACTCTCCTCAAATAACGTTCCATCCCGACATCCGTAGAGAATAAAATTAGAAGCGACTTGTTTAAGGAAGGCAGATGGAGAGATTTTACACACCCATGTTGAAGCGCCCTTGAGATATCCATAGAGATAGCCAATAAATTTGTTGATCGCTTCAGTTGGAAACTCAAGCTCATAGGGTGCACGGTAGGCATCAATGTTATACCCTCTAGCCCCCTGCTCTAGGAGGCGATAAAGTGGGAAATCGACGCAACCCCGATGATCCAAGATTCTCAACAGATAAAAATACCGCCCCTGTTTTTGGGTTAACATCATCAACAAGGGAAAACTAAATGAACCTTTCCATGGATCATATTGATTAGACGTCTTCCCAAACAGGGCTTCTAAGGTAAGGAATGCTTCAGGTAAAGTGAGGCGATCTGGGTTGCAATGTTCACTTAAGGCGAGCTGAAACATAAACCCAGCATCTTGTTTGATGGGTAGGCTATGTTGACGTAACTGCTGATACTCGTCATCCCCCAAACGCCATAGGTTGAATTGGGTGTCCTCTAGCTTAAATGAAATCTGATCTCGGGTTGAGTCGGTCATAACCGTACGATGAGTTGCAACTATTCAGGACAGATGATCTCTTCTATCCCATCCAGTAGAATAACCGGAAGGATGTAGAGCGATCTTCAATGGGTTGCTGTCTCAAGGCTGAGGAAATGCCCAAAGTTTCAGACATTGGTGGTAAACGATTACTGGGACTGGCTCCTGATGCTTGGGCACAGTGGGTTACCCAACAAACTGACGTCATTGCACTTGAAATCCTAGGGTCTGAATTTCAATGGGTCAGCCGTGAAAATGATGTGCTGATGAAGGTACAAAGCCCCATTCATGGGGAATTCTTGATCCTCACTGAGCTACAACTGCGCTATACGGACAAAATGCCCTTGAGGATGAGAGCCTATGCTGCTCTGGCCCAAGAACGGTATGGCTGGCCAGTCTATCCAGTGTTGGTCAATATCTTGCCCCACTCTGCCCAGATTGAGGTGAGCGACCGCTTTGAGTCGAATTTCTTGGGCCTTCAGGCCCGGCAAGATTTTTGCGTGATCAATCTGTGGGAGGTCGATGCTGAAATTGTCTTTGAGCAGTCTCTGGATACTCTGCTGCCTTTTGTTCCCGTTCTCAAAGATGGAGGCAACCAGCAGACCGTCAAACGCGCATTGGTGCAGCTCCAGCAGAATCAGGAATTAGTTGAGCTAGAATCGTTATTAGGGTTCTTTGCCAGCTTCGTTCTAGATACAGAGCTGGTCCAACAGATTATGAGGTGGGACATGACCGTATTACGAGAGTCGCCCTGGTATCAAGAAATTCGGCAGGAGTCTTTGCAAGAAGGCCGTGAAGAAGGGGAACAGAGTGGCATTATCAAAGGGGAACAGTCCCTTGTCCTCCGCCTGCTCACCCGACGCATTGGTGACATTCCGTCAGAGACGCGATCTCAGATTCAATCTCTCTCCCTTGACCAACTCGAAACCTTGGGCGAAGCCTTGCTCGACTTTACGAAAACTGCTGATCTCATAACCTGGTTAGAGGAACACTCCACTGGGGCATCATGAAATGGCATCCCTTGACCCAGGGACTTCCTTGAGCCACTTGACTTTCACTGAGCAATCATCCAACTCCGCCAGCAGAGTTATATCCCACTCCATCTGCGAGAGAATCGCTGACAATTCATTGTCTTCCCCAACAACCGTCAGCTCATACTCATTCCCTCTCGGCTTGGGTTTGACCATCTGAAACTGACTCAGCACCCGCTCCTCGATCTCCTTTCTAACCTTGGCCTTTTTCTTTCCTGAAACCTCAACCGTCAGCCTCACCTGAACCGCATTCAAGGGCAGATCCACCGCAGTAATCTTGGGCCAGTTCGCAGGCTCATCAGTGACAACTTTAAGCTCAATTGCCTCTTCAGCCACTGGCACCTCGCTAAATTCAACCAGCTCTTCCAAAGACATGGGCTGTCGCTCCATCTCCCCTTTGTTTTCCAGAAATACTCCTTTAGCCGTCCGATACCTGACCTTCTGGGAATAGACCTCAAATGCCTTTACAGATCGCTGCCTCATCAACGTCATCGCCAGGTACGCATCCATGCCATTCTCAATCAGTTGGCTGGCATAAGTATGTCGTCCTTTATGGGGATGAATATCAGGCCAGCCTGCATCCTGAGCCAAGGCTTTGACCATCTTGTAAATCCCCTCATACCCCAATCGTTGCCCTTTATTGCGAGGACTTGTAGAGATAAATATCGGATCATCTGTCGTCATCCCTCCCTCACAGTCCGTCATCCGAACTCGGAGATTGGCCCGCAGTGCTTCATCGGTTTGCTCATCCACAGGCACCCGACCCACAGACCCATGCTTGGCCTGACGAATAGTGATTTCTACCCCCGTTATAATCCCTAGCATTAAGATGAGAGATTTCCTCAGCCCGCATCCCGGCAAACACCATCAGACACAGGATCGCCCGATCTCGTCTCTGTGTCTTCCGCTTCTCCAGTGCTTCAAAGAGTGCTTCTACCTGAAATAGCTCCAGATTCTTCCCTTCAGTCTCTGGCGTTACCGGAATACTGATCGCGGCCCCTGGATTGCCCTCAATGTATCCAGCCTTTTTTAGCCAGGTAAAGAAACTCTTGAGAGCCGTCAATACTGCCCCGACTGACCCCTGTTTTAACTGCCGACCCGACTCCAGATAAGTCTTGTAGCGCTTCAGATCGTTCATGGTAATCTGGTGCCAGTCCTTGTTCACCCAGTATCCGAACTGCCGTAAATGGCGTTCATAGTTGCGTCGGGTGTTAGCGGCCAGATTTTTCAGGGTCAGGAACTGTTCAATCCTGACTTGGCGCAAATTCCCCACCGCTGGCTTAGATAAGGGTGGCTTCTCTAAGGGCTGGCTCGCCTCTGGTTTTTCCGTGCCAAACTCAACGAGACGGATTGGCGGGATGTCGGAGCGTTGAGCGAAACGCGACATAAATTACTCCACAGAGCATAGATTCCAAGATCACTATATTAGATCTGAGGTTTTAATTCCAGATTTTTATCCAAAATCTGTATTACACAAAAACTTACACGAAAAAATGACTCTCCCAGACTCGTCTCTAGAATTCTTTCCCCGATTGACTTTGGAGATTCCGGTGTTCGCTGGTGGTCCTGGTCGGGCTGGTCTTTTGTCAGATCTGTAGGCCGCTTGACTCAAATTTATTGAGAAGAAACTCGGTGATACACTCAAGCAGCTAATCGAATGTGATAGATGGAGAAGCGGGTGACACAGCAAGGGTCCATTGACCACGATGGTTTGTTTAAAGAACTGATTGAAACGTTCTTTTGGGAATTCCTAGAATTGTTTTTGCCTCAAGTCTTGGACTATGTTGAACGTGGACCTGTGATATTTTTGTCCCAGGAGGTCTACAGCAGTATTGGCGCTGAAGAGAAGCGCATTATTGATCTTCTGGCTCAAGTTCAATTCCGAGGTCAGGAGAGCTATTTCCTCTTTCACATCGAACCGCAATCGTCTGATCAGCCTGACTTTGAGAAACGAATGTTCTACTACTTTGGACGATTGCATGAGAAGCATGATCTGCCCATTTATCCAGTAGTCATATTCTCTTATGACAGCCCTCGTAAAGCAGCGGAAAGTAGCTACAAAGTTGATTTTCCCGACTTCCAGGTCTTGCAGTTCAATTTCCAAGCTATTCAACTCAATCGATTGAATTGGCGGGACTACTTGAGACAGAATAATCCAGTGGCTTCTGCTTTGATGGCCAAGATGCAGATTGCTAGAGAAGATCGGCCCCAAGTCAAGGTGGATTGCTTGCGAATGCTAGCCACCTTGCAGCTTGATCCGGCGAGAACAGAGTTCATTTCTCAGTTTGTAGATACTTATCTCAGGCTGGAGGCAAATGAGGAGCAACGCTTTCAAGCGGAAGTTGATAGATTAGAGTCAGGAGAACGGGAAGCGATCATGCAAACTTTAACCAGTTGGGAAGAGAAAGGTTGGCAAAAAGGAGAGGCCACAATTGTTCTGCGTCAACTTCATCGGAAATTCAAAAAGCTGTCTCCTGAAGTTGAAGCCCAAATCCAATCCTTAGAGATTGAGCAGCTAGAGACGCTGAGCGAAGCACTTTTAGAGTTTGAAGGAATAGACAATTTAACCTCTTGGTTACAAAATTTGGAAACTTCCTGAACTAACTTGGAAGCGTAACAGATTCCTAGCCTAAGATCATTCAGTCAAAAAATTACAGGAATTTGCCAGAAAATAGATAATTACTCAGCATAGACTAGGAATCTGTTACGCTTCCTGATTCAATTATCATTATTGAGGAACTATATTTTGATGTCGCTACTCCAGACACCAAGTATTCTGTATAGAATGAAGGAGCAACAAAATATCACAGGTAGGATAATTGCTCTATTGAGTAACATTGCTGGATTAGTCAATTACTTGGGCCTAGCCTGGTGGGCTGAGATCAACACATCATGCCCTACTTGCACATACTATTTTGGCCCATTTATAAGTCGTCAGGAAGTGGAAGTAGCCTTGCCTGGTTATATTGAAGATTTAGAATCTGAACAAGCTGAAAATATTGTCACTAATATTCAGCGTTGCAAGCCGGCCCAATTGACCAACTGCTATTTTGACGATTCCCAAAACTTACAAACGTTTGAACTTCAGAGTTAGTATCAAATCTCTAGGCAATCTGTGGTTAGGTTGAAGGATTTTTAGAAATGCTGAGGGAAAGTTTAGGGCAGAGTCTAAGCATCATACAGTGATTGCAAGTCAGTACTATTACCACTCATAGTCGGTATAAGCAAATAACATCTTTCAGATTAAAACTGCCCATCATCGAATTATCTTGCTGCATAAGGAACCTTGCCTTATTGAGAGGAGCAGGATGATGATGACCTAAGACCGTTCAGAGAACATCGCCCCCTAGTATCACTGTAGTTGATTCGTCTGAATCGAACCTAAGAGATGGGGGGATTTACCATAGGGGCGGTCGGTAGTGCGCTAGCGAGGCATGGATCAATTTCCAAGAGGCAAGGGTAACACTTTTCCAATGAGATAAATCCTTAAAACCAATGTCTTGAATGGATTTCAGAGTATTTTGTAAAACTAAAAGTGTTACCCTCCTTTGGAGCATTCCTCATCCGCAGACATTGGGGTTTGTCTTACAAACTCTCTTTGTATTGATTGGGCCGACACTCAATCACCATATCCATAACGTCTGGCATCACAATGATGAGCCGCTCAACCCCAATATCTAATCGGGCAATGGCATCAGCTTCGTGAAATAAAATTTCTGGTTCACTTAGATGCTGACAGTGGATATAGACCGTCTTTTTGTCTGGCTCATAACGCAACTGGCTACCCTTACACCACGGAAACCGACGGCACAAGTAGTCTGATAATGCATGGATACAATTCATCAAGTATTCCTCAGTCAATTTAGGTTGCTTTGACAGTCAATTGCTTACAGGGAATACAGTCCACTTGAATAGCCGTGGCAATTTCACTGCTATGAACTTCAAGATGTGCTTTTCGAGGTGCGTTGAATATTAGATACTGCTGCGGGAAAATAACCCGCTCAAAGTACCAGTTCTCAACATTGGTGACCCGTAACACCTGAACCCGAGAGGTGGAGTTACGGTAACTGCAAAATACGAATTCTGACTGCTGAGGCTCAAGAGTTTTAATCATAGGTAATGGCAAACCAGCCCTCAGATCCGAGTTCCAAGGGCTGGCTTGACGAATAATTTAAGTAGGAATTTATAAGCTGACCAGTGTTTTTTTATTAGAAAGATATAATCCTCTCCAAGAACATTTCTCGTAGCAGGGATTTGTCGCTTTTATTATGACAATTACATTAACTTATTTATAGTTTCTTAATAAAACCCTTTATAATGTCTTTATAATCTTCTTGATTTATATCCACTCTAGACTTCTGTGCCGAAAGCCAGTTCATGCTGATGGTGAATTGCTTTGAGGGATTTAGTGCTTAGGTTTTGCATTCACCCATCTCGCTATCTATGGGATATTCATACAACCTGTTAGATGATAAGCGATAGCTCTATTTTTTACGCTTCTTAATTTAATTCTCAGCTAGAGAAATGATTTAAGGGGTTGAATGTCCGTAACGAATCGCTAATCCAAGCCCTTATCTTGATTTCTGTGAAATTCTGCTGCAGATAAATCTGCTTTTTAGCTAATGACGCCGAAGATACCATCTCCGCCACATCAATTGAGCAAACTATTTTGGCTTTGTGCAATCCTGTTCGGCCTTATCTCAGGGCTGCTATTTCTAAGTCTCTATGGTTTCATTCGCTGGCGATGTTGCCTGGATGAGTTGCTATGTACCCTGCTCTTCCACTCGATCCAGTTTTAGAGCATCAACCCACTAGAGGACAATGATGTTGTTGTTGCGAGTCCGCGATATCACGAATCAGCATCATGTGGTCATACAGATAGCCTTCAGCAGCTTTCCGTTCATCTGTTTTCATCGGTTGGCGATTTTCTAAGTGAGACAATACCCAGCTCACCAAACCTGAGTCATCAAGTCTCCCCAAAGAGTGGTAGGGAATCTCTTCAATCATTTGCCAGAGTTGACGTAGAAGGGGAGTAGACATAGCAGTAAAATTACCTGATTGCTTGGGTCTATACACATTGTAATTTAATTATTTCTTAAGATGTGCAGTAATTTTGATCTTAAGAGATGAGCTTTAACTTTGGGGTCAAAGTATAGACATCTTCACGGCAAAGCACCTACGACCCCTTCAAGTAATACTTTTTATTGCAACAAACGGCTACCATCATAAAGCGGGAAAAGACTTGAGTATTTCCAGATAGGATCGCACTCTTTTGAAGGTGAAATAGGAAAGAGTTCTGCGATTAGTCACAGAGAGCTGTATCGTACCTTTGCAAGTCAACAGAGGAAACGATGAGCCTGACAATACGAGAGCGCTGCCAAGCCGTCACTGATTGTCTGTTCAAACAGGGAGTAAAAGGGATTGCGAAAATTGCTGCTGCGACAGGTCTGTCAAAAAGCAGTGTTCATCGTCATCAACAGGCTATTGCTCGGCGTAACCAATATCCAGAGTCACTATAGTGGGAAAGCCGGATAGGGAGTCAATGGCTCAGGATAATGGTCCTAGGAGTGGTGTACTATTTCGGCGTCAAACATGGGGTGGGAGCTGAGAGTCTATCAGAATTTTTTACAGCGATTCATGTCGATGCTCATGTGGGTGTTTCAGCTAGCTCTCTTCGGCTATTGAAACGCAAGATGCGGGACGCGATTATCGCCTATGAGGTTGCCCAACAAGAGCATTGCCAACCCAAAGAAGGTCAAGGAATCTGTGTCGGTGGGGATGAAACCTTTTTTGGTTTGCCTATCTTAGTGATGTTGGAATTGGCTAGTGGCTTTATCTTCACAGAGGTGGAACGTCCCAACCGTACTTATGCAACCTGGCAAGTCCAGATTCAGCAGTGGTGGACCCGCTGTGGATGGCATTTTCATTTTATGGTGAGTGATGGTGCTCCAGCCCTGATTAAATTAGCTGTGTCAGGCTTAGGCTGTGTCAGGCTTAGGCTGTGTCAGTGTTTCTGACTTATTCCATGCCCTGAGTGCCTTAGCCCAACCTATCGGCAGTGATATGGGTCGTCAAATCAGTCAGTTGAACAAAAAAGCGACTGTACTTCAACAGTAACTTCTCAACGTTCGTAGTGAGGCTAAACAGCAACAACTCCAACAATCAAGGGCAGAGATTTCTGCTCAGCAACAGTCTTTGGAGCAGGACAAGACGGCCTATCATCAAGTTCTTCATCGCCTTACCCAAGTCATTCATCCGTTCAATATCAAGACTTTAGAATGGCAACTGTTTGATGATCTATCGGCTGAGTTGAATGCTCCCCTCGCCCAGATGTCTGCTCTAGCCAAAACCTATGGTGCTCAGAAGGGAAGCAAAACCATTGGCTCATTTCAACAATAGATTCCATCAATGGCTCAGGGGATTCATGCTTGGTGGCAATGGGTGACTCAAGCGCTAAAAGTATCCACGGATGATCTAGAGCTACAAAACTGGGTACTCATGTACTTATTACCCTGGACTTATTGGCAACAGCAAACGGACAAAACCCGGCATCCTCAACTCAAATCAGATTATCAAAAGGCGGCTGAACGAGCTTATGAACAGTTGCTTAAGCACCCCATAACTCAACAGATGGACTCTCAAAAAAGCCAGGAGTAGGCAGACTGGGCGCAATGGATGAGTACAAAGTATCAACGGACTTCCTCCGCAGTTGAGGGACGTAATGGCTATCTATCTCGATTACATCATGCAGCCTGCTGCATAATCATGACTTCTCCGGTTGAGTGGCACTAACTTCTCCACCCCCAACCAAAAAAATATTGGCCAACCATTTTCGACAGGTAGATATGGAATTAAGGGTTGCAATTCATAGGCAAAAATTCAGATCTAAATCCATACATATCACGAATGGAAGATCGTGATCTCATCCGGTCTATTCCTCCATCTGTCCCTCCTTTTTTTCATTCCTCTTCTCCTTTTGTGTTTTAAGGGTTGTCTCTCTCGTTGTATTCTCCTCATCTGAACGGTTAATACTCATTTCTCCTTCTGGCTTCTGGGTCAGCTTGCTGGTCAATTTCCTCATGGATTCTCCTCGAAGCAAGACCTTCATCGCATCATGGATAATCCGGTCGAGGATGGCATCGGCCAGAGTGGGATCTTGAATTTGTGAGTGCCATTGCTCCAGGGGCATTTGCGTGGCAAATAAGCAGGAGGCTTTGCGAAACCGCTCGTCTAAGATATCGAGCACTTCTCTAGCCTCAAAGACAGATAGAGGATCTCTAAGCCATTCATCCAGCACCAGTAGATCGTAGGCCGCTAATTGTTTTCGGAGTTTTGGATAAGACCCATCTCCTTTGGCCAGCTTCAACTCCAGAACGAGATCAGCAGTTTTGATATAGCGGACGCTATGGCCTTGCTTACACAAATGATGGGACAATACGGCCGCCAAGAAAGACTTCCCAACGCCCGTCGGTCCCAGGATGATCAATGACAGATTTTCCTGGAGCCAATGACCTTGAGCAAATTCAAGGAACTGGATTTTACGAAGTCCTCTGGGCACATCGAAATCTACTGCATCTAAGGTGGCGTGCACCGGCAGTCGAGCTTGCCTCAGTCGGCGTTGCATCCGTTGATTCTGACGCCGGATGTATTCGCGCTCTACCATCAAGGCCAGTCGTTCATCGAAAGACAGATCATGATAGGTGGGCATCGCCTGCTGTTCTCGCCAAGCTTCGAGTATGCCGGTGAGTTTCATTTGTTGTAGCTGTTCAATCATTGCTTGCATCGCTGTCTTCCCCTACGTCGCTTGATAATATTCGGACCCTCGGACATTGGCATGGTGAATAGGAATCACCTTATGGGTTTCATCCGGTAAGGGGTCTGATTCAAGTTTGTTTTGGAGCATAGATTTGAGATAGCGTTGGCCCACCATCCCCATAGCATTAGCCCGATTACAGGCGGCTTCCAACCTTTCAGCACCATGGGTTGTTCTTAGATGTTGCACCCCTTTCAAAGCACGAAACGCCTGTTCATCATGGGCTTTCTTCTCAAAGATATCTATCACTTGCTGCTTCGTCGCTGGTCCAACATTCTGGGCCCAAGCCAGGAAGGTCTCTCTCGATTGGGTTTTGTAAGCCAAATGCGCTGGTGGCATATGCCCCTCTTCAGTGGAATGCTGAAACGGCAAGCTAGAACGTTCATGTATCGCAATGCGCTGATGGTCATGAAAAATCTGCACCAAAGATTCCGTAATCTTGACGGATACTGATTTCCCCACATATTCATAAGGGACACTGTAATAGTGGCGGTTCACCTCAATGTGGTAATCAAAACTCACTTTCGCGGTTTTAAATTCGCCAAACTCAAACGCATGGCTGGGCAAGGGTCTGAGTTCTGGTTGGTCCACTTGCTCAAATAATTCTCGACGGGATAGACCATAGGATTTCATGGTCCGATGGTTGAGTTTCTCCAACCCTGCTGCAATCGCTTCATTCAGTTGCTTGAAACTGGTAAAGGTCTGGTCTCTCAAGGGTGCGAGAATATGACGTTCCACTTGCTGCACCGCATTCTCCACTTTGGGTTTATCCCGAGGGCATTTGGGGCGAGCGGGCAAGATGATCACGTTGTAGTGTTCCGCAAAGTCTTGATAACTCCGATTGATACCGGGCTCATAACGGCACGGATCTGTGACTCCTGACTTGAGGTTGTCTGGAACGATAGCGACCGGCACTCCACCAAAGAAGGCCAATGACCGTTGATGAGATCCGAGCCAGTTCTTGATGGTTTGGCTTTCGGTCGCCTCTGCATAGGTGTAGTTACTCGCTCCACAGCAGGCCACAAACACTTGAGCTTGAGTGACCTCACCGGTTTTGGGATGGACCACCGGCACGGTCATACCACAGTAGTCTACAAAGATTTTTTCCGCTCCCTTGTGGGTCTGGCGCATGGATAGCGAGTGCTGTTTTTTCCACTTGCGGTATCGACGGCAAAAGCCACTATAGCTACAGTTCCAATCCCCTCTCTCTTTACCTTCCATCCACAGTAGGCCGAGGGTGACCCCTTTACGTTGCATCTCTCGATGCACATACTCGAAGTCAATCGCAGGCTTCTTACGGGAGGACTGACGTTGACCTTTTCCCAGCAGATGCTGGATATCACTATCACTTAGTCGGCTTAACTGGTCATAACTGAGGGATTGACCCTGAGCACGATGCAGATAGTCTCGGACAGCGGTACGGGAGATGAAGCAGCTACGGGCGATCTCCGATTTATTGTGGCCGAGTTCATGTAAGCGAATAATTTCTCTAAATTTACTCATCGACAGGGTTGCTCCTTGACGTTTATAGGCCATTGCCATCTCCATTCCTCTGGCTAATGCACAGAAGTTTAGAGGATGGCCTGGCTAGGGATAATGACCTGTCGAAATGATGGTTAGGGGGGGTGGAGAAGTTAACTGCCACTTATCCGGTGAAGATAACTTCCACAAGGGTGGAGAAGTTTATTGCCATTTGACTGGCGAAGATAACTTCCACAGGGGTGGAGAAGTTACTGCCATTCGACCGGAGAAGTTACCCTCCCAAGGGGTGGAGAAGTTACTGAGAATATGCACAGCCCGAGGGTTCTCGGAAGAATCCTTGAAGGTACTCACCATCATCCACAATTTTGACCTCAAAAGAGCAGATGGCACTACCGCAGCACAACGGCTTTTTGGACATCCTTTTCCTGATGTGTTTGAGTCAGTTGTTAACTCTATGGGGGAATTGCCAGTGGCACGTCAGTCTTCAAAGACAAAACGGCTTAACCCTTTAACCCAAACTATTTTCCCGGCTTAAATTGATACCTTAATTAGCGATTGTTCTGGAGATTTTAACTCATTAAAAAGTGTTAGCCTGGTTTTAAAACGGTCGAACTAAGAGTTTAATGCTAAGCACTTAACGTAGAGATACATTGGATAACGGGGATTGTGGTGGTTGATCAGTTTTTAGCTCAGTCCGACGACGCTTAGAAAGATGCTCTTCTGGGTCAATGCCTTCAAAGGTGGGTGGTAACCATACCCGAACGACAAGTAAAAAGGCCAAGGTTATTAAAAATACGCAAGTGACCAATACCTGTTGCCAAGGGGTTTCGAGAATACCGTGAACAATCATTTCTCGGAGGGCAGACACAATGGAGACTTCTACAGTTACGCCAATGGAAACTCGCTTCTCACCCAAGTAAATAATCAAGAGACGAAATAACTCGACCAAAATCAGGAGAAATAGAATATCTGCGGTAACAGCTGCTAACTCCAGGGGTGGCAACAAAGACATAAACATATCCCGCAGTTGGAGCACCATAAAGCTAAATAAACCAATACAGAGGCAGATGACGATCAGGTCTTGCACAAATTCAAGACAACGGACTAAATTCCTGCGATTCATCCATTGCAGTTTAGAGAGGAGTGAGGTGTTCGAAAGGGGCATAAACGTTATCTCCTTGGCTAGTTGGGAGCAAAAAAGCAATATAGAAGTTTGAGTCCGATCCGTGCTGTACCAACAAGAACAATAATGATTGCCAACCTTGCGATAATGAACTGCCGTTGAAGCATCTAGCTTGGATACTTGACTGGCTGCTGTAAATGATTCAAAGATCCTGTGGGATAGGAAAGGAACTCAAGCATCACCACCTCTATCTTCGCAATGGAACGAATAGTCTGTAAAATGTCAATGATTTATTTCTCAAATAAGAAATATTAATGAATATATTGCCTAAATATTTATATAGACTATATCTAGATATAGAATAAGCCTCTATCCCTATTTAGAAGATGATTTAGAGAATTTAGCAATCGCAGTAGCCCAGATAAAAATGCCAAGAGTCATAATTAAAGCTTATGATAGATTTTGTTCTATGAATAATGCATATAACATTTTATTTTATCTATGCTCAGATTAATATATTCTTAAAACAGATAAGATTTTTCGGTAAATCAAGCTTTTGGTTGATCAACAAACAGTAGTCGTAGTTTGTTTTGATTTTTTTACGCCAAAAACCCAAACTTAAGTGTTTAGACTACTAATTAGTTATTTATATAGATCAATTGAATCTATATTGATATCTCTGTGACTCAAGAGATGCTCGTAATATCAATGTACTTGTTGCTTAAGCTCTGTTAGCTCTTGAAAGTTTTTTACAAATAAGCTGCGCACTTACCCCTGGATTACCTATGCCACTAGTTTGTTCACGATGACGTGGTCTGATGACCTCATAGCAAGTTATTAGAATCTGGTAATTATCTTCAGAGTCAATAGTATCCCTCCTCTTTAACTCTATTTGCTTTAGCTGAATTAAAAAGTAGACATTAGCCTATTGCAATAAAAAATATACAGAGGATTCCCACAATATTTACTACTCCGGTGCAATCACTATGCAACCGACCTTCCATCAACTCAAAGTTTTTGAAGCGGCTGCACGTCATGGTAGCCTTACCCGAGCCGCTGAAGAACTCTGTCTTTCTCAGCCAACGGTCTCAGTTTCAATGAAACAGCTTTCCAAAACGGTTGGCTTTCCTGTATTTGAGAGAATAGGCAAACAGCTATACCTCACTGAGGTGGGCCATCAGTTATTATCCACCTGCTATTCTATTTTTGAAGAATTAGACCAGTTTGGAATGCTTCTAAACGACTTGCAAGGTACGACCCAGGGCAAGTTATATCTGGCTGCCGTTACTACTTGCAAATATTTTCTCCCGCGCCTGCTCGGTTCATTCTGCGGCCAATATCCAGGTATTAATATCTCCCTGAAAATTACCAACCATCTGCAACTCGAAAAACGGATGGCGGAGAGTCTAGATGACCTGTATTTTTTCAGTCATCAACCCTCATATATTGATCTCAAAGTTCAACCTGTGATGAAGAATCCCCTAGTGGTTGTGGCACAACCATCACATCCCCTTGTGGGTAAGAAAAATATTGCTATCGCTAACCTAAATCAAGAACGATTTATTATACGGGAACTAGGATCGGGTACTCGGAAAGCGATACAAGATTTGTTCAGTAAACACCAGGTAAACGTTAAAATCAAGCTGGAACTGGGTAACGACGAAGCAATCAAACAAGCGATCATAGACGGGTTAGGAATTTCGGTCTTGTCTCACCACTCCCTCGATAGTCAGGATTACACTGATCTAGCCATTTTAGATATTGAGAATTTCCCGATTGAGCAGCAATGGTCTGTTGCCTATTTGTCTGAGAAACATTTGTCCGTTGTGGCAAGAACTTTTCTAAACTACTTTTTTTCAATCACAGATCAAAATGGTTTAAATCTCAATCACTTCTGCTAGATGATCTCCCAATACTATGGCTTAGCAACCCATAAGAGTATTGTTAATCAACAAACTGGCAGCATGACTAGGAACAATATTATGACTACCTTGATATGGGTTCAATAAATACGAGCTCCCAACAGCAAGGTTTCAAAAAATATACGCGGACTACCTTTCAAATCTTGAATGGTCAATTCAATCTCTTTAATTCTGCGCTGACGTGGTTGGCAAAATTTATTGAGAGAATAAACTATGGGGGCTGTATGTTCAGAATCTCTACGATATTCTAGTTCTGCAGCTTCAGCTTGGTTCCAAATGGCCCATAGAAATTGATGTAAGGAGGATTTGCAGTACCAACCTCTAACCACCAACCAGAACATAAAGTATCAACATTATCAGTAAATTTCACTGAGATTATCCTGTTGGTGTGAATCTACTACGCCGATCACTCTGGGAGCATGTCACCTTTGCAGATGCACAAAATTTGGAATCAAAAATTTAATGTCTGAAAGCAAAGCTAGCAAAGATTTCTGGGATAAGTATAAATACTAGATTGCAAAGGTGACATGCTCCCGATCACTCAGACTAAAAGTTAAACTTGAGTATTGTGTGAAGGCTGCCCTACTTTTTCTAGGGTACTTTCCAGAGACGTCATTACCTTAGTTCGGTAGCTAAGCCTTAAGAGAGATTTTTTTTTGTAGCTCTGGGCGGCTCTGGTTTGAAAAATACTTTCCATTCTTGAATTTCTTGCGAGGTGAGAATTGTTTCAGCATTTTGAATTTCTTCCATTATTCCCTCGACAAGAAGAATGTAGTAGCCCTTAGCAACAAAATTGTTGTACACAGCAGCATCTTTTTCAGGAATTCTCATCCTTACCAAGGCACCTATAAGTCCGCCTGTAGCAGCTCCGAGAATACTGGTCATTAATGTAGTCGCCGTGACCCCAGCTAGCATAACTGGCCCAAGACCTGGAATTGCTATCGTTCCAAGTCCTACAAGTAGGCCCGAAATCGCTCCCACTGTCCCCCCAGTCGCAGCTCCTTTCTTAACAGGACTCTTGATCTGCGACTGAATTTCTACGGATGGGGGGACATCATCTTCAAGCTCTGAATCTTGAGCAATTACAGATACTTGTTCCATCGGGAATTCATTATCCTTCAACACCTGGAGTGCTTGTTCTATATCAGAACGGTTGGCCAAGATGCCAATCGCTTGTCGGTATTCTTGTACATCTATGTTTGGACTAATCATTAGTTCATTCCACCTGAATTAATATCTTTGGCTTGCATATCACTTTCTACTGTGCGAGCTATAGGAAGTTTCAGATCTGAGTAATGATGTCAAAAATTTATCTGATGCTATTCCTGGAAACGCCTATTCTAAGACTGCAATGTCGGTCAGTCTTGGTATCTATTTAGTAGGCCACTTCAAAAAAATTTCTCGTATCGAGTAATCGTTTAATGAAATTTTGTCTGGAATATATTCCCAGATTAGATCGAATATCATTGGGTTTCAGAATGTATTAATTGAGAATGCCATCAAATTATTGAACCCCTTATTAGCAAAGCTTTATTCTCATCACAGAAGCCCAATAAATGACCTCAAGCTCGCAAAGGGTAGAAATGAATTAACCCCCAAAAACTAAGTCCCAGCAACAGTTGCACGGAAGGAGGAGCTATCACAAAACTACAGAAACTACTTAAAAGTCCTGCACTGGTCGCAGCAACAGCATGTACTTCCTCAATTTGTCTTAATTTAATACCTAGGATGATGCAGATAACTGCCACAACGAAGAAGAAACCACTAAACATTGAATTCTTTAATAAATGAGCATTATGTAAAGAGTCAGTAGATTACATTTAGTCTATTTACTAAACTAAATGAATAACTTAGCAAGTATTGCAATAAGTCTATCATTAATGCTTTAAGTATTTTTTGCTTATTTTATTTGTATTGGTGATGGCAATGGTTATACCTACTTATCGCAAAGTAGCCCTCTTCCCCCCTACGCCTTCAGGCCGGGGAGTAATCAACTAGTCTGACTCACGGTTTACTAGACCTCTTGCATAATTCAGCTACCGATATGGTAGATGACTAAAAATTCATGTCAGATTGCGGCATAAATTGAGTGATTAACACATCATGAAACAAATATTGCAAGAGGTCTAATTTGCGTTCGTGTAATTTTATTCGTTTGGCTTGAGCACTAAGGTATATTCTCAATTAGGTGTTGGCATCTGAGGATTGTGAAACCGCAAGATTTCAATAATGAAGCGCTCACCCATACAACATCTGGCGAGTGGTAACCGTAGACTTCAACCTTTACAGCTGTAATAAATAATGACCCGCATATTAGCTTTACTCCCTGGTGATGTTGGCCGTCAACTGTTGTTTTTCCCGACTTTAGAAACACTTCAACATCAATATTCTCAGGTAGAGATAGATGTAATTGTTGAACCCCGAGCTAAGCAAGCCTATCGACTTTGCCGCAATGTTGAAAATGTATTGACCTTCCAATTTGAAAACCGTAATGGAGCAGCAGATTGGGGAAACTTAATTGGAAAAATGCGAGATCGACGTTATGACGCGGGCATAACCCTCAGTCGAGATTGGACAGCAGGATTGCTCTGTTGGCTGGCTGGCATTCCTAAACGAGTCGGATATGAGAATTCGAATCTTCCTCCTTGGGTTCGCTTTGGTCGCCAACGTTTACCGACAGTTGGTGGAGCACTTGCTGACTTAGCTGGTGTGTTTCTCTCTTCTAAAGTGACTCCCAATGCTCGTCCCTATGATGCCCAACGGTATCATGATCTGTTGCTGGGATTGAGCATTGATCAGCCTTGTCCTGACATTGCTATTCATATCCCTCAAGCAGATATTCAATGGGCTAAAATAGAGCGGAAACGGCTTGGCATTGCGGATCAGCCCTATATTCTTTTACATGGTGGCACAGGGGCCGAAAATTCTGACGATGAGCCCTCTCAATTCTACCCAATTAAAAGTTGGGAGTCAGTGATTGAAGGGTATTTAGAGCGGCAACCAAATACACCATTCATGATCGTGCAAAGTCCTGATAACAAAGATTGGGTCACCTCTTTACTCGCGGTCTGTCCGCAACTGAACATCGTCACCCCTCAACATGTTGGCCAACTTGCGGCGTTGATTGATGCTGGACATTTGATGATTTGTGCGGATCGAGCACCACTACATTTGGGCGTTGCTGTAAAAACCAAGCTTGTAGCTTTGTTTGGATCCTTAGAGCCGAGTAGACACCTACCACCAATGCATTATTTTGCAGGTTTAAAATCTCTGACCAGTAAAGTAGCTGATATCCCACCTATTCAAATATTGGAAAAGGTATGGAAAGTTGAAAGCACTGGTTCGAGCGCAGACATCAAGTTGATAACATTAAAGTAAGCTGAATAGCTGATGTTGTCGTTCAATCATTCATTGCTAGTGTTACTCAGTTTTTGGCGAACCCATTGTGTCTTATTCCCATCCCACTCCATAATTGAGGAGCCCTTTGGTCCCAATCTCCACAAATGTGGAGATTGCCGACTACGCAATCTACTACCGGGAAGGGAGTATTGCTAGACAATAAGATCATAAATAATCAACCCTTTCAGAGACTCCACTGATCAGAGTGACTAACGTGGGCTTATAAAGAAGCATTGGCAATGCTTAACATCTGCCAATTTTTCGAGTCTTTTACAATAACCCACGATATCGAATAAATACCAAGATGACAGCCCAAGAGCCAAGGGCAACCTTAATCGCCACCAACACATTGAGAAGAGGAATCACACCCCCACTCACCAAAGCACCGAGTTCACCATGGGGCAATTCAGAACCAGCCAATGTTATGGCTGCCAATACAAGAAATACTAGAACTGAGATTTTCTCCCATATGGCTGCCCGCCAGCGCTGATAAATACCCTGCATCCATTTGGATGAAGAGGTAATGGCAATTAGGCCAATCGCTGTACCGCCTGCCACACCCGCAGCAAATCCACCCCCAGGACTCAAATGGCCACGAATCGCCAGCTCGATACTGACTAATGAGGCAATGGTAGCGCCTAGTCTG
Organism: Acaryochloris sp. 'Moss Beach'; assembly: GCF_021497025.1. NCBI lineage: Bacteria > Bacillati > Cyanobacteriota > Cyanophyceae > Acaryochloridales > Acaryochloridaceae > Acaryochloris > Acaryochloris sp. 'Moss Beach'. The sequence continues at coordinate 170,356 of NZ_CP071718.1, read as the reverse complement.
GCCAAGACAATGGAGGGTTCATCTGTAAACCGATACACCTTTTTTGAGGGCTGCTCATCAGAGAGTAGAAACCGGACACCCATAATTGCAATCGTAAACACCACTACTTCAAAGATGGTGTCATAGAGGCGGTTTCTGAAAATGATGCCTGCTAAAGCATTGGGAACACCGCTATCCTTAACAACAGCCTCCACAATCGACAATTCAGCAACATCCAATTCTGGATTGGGCATGACCAAAATTTTGACATACAGGGCAAGGCCCGCAATGATATAAAGCCACTTCATACCTTTGCCTCCGCTAAATCAGCCACCGCCACATAGGTGAGGGTTGTTTCCGGTGACGTTAATTCTGCCTGCATGATTTCATATAGTCGGGGGATACGGATCAGAGCCTGATCCTGCACTGTTTCTGCGGCATGGTGCTGGGGTAGGTAAATCGCATGCACTTCTTTTTCATTCAGAGCTTGATGGAGATCTTGGTCATTGGGATAATCAACCAGTTCTAAGCGCATATAGTGCTTAGAAAATATGGCCCGACAGCCTTCGACCCAAGCTTGAAACCCCTGAGGTTCTGCTGCCTGGAGCACACCCAAGCGCACCACCAGGGAGGATCGGACCGCTACTGCATAGAGGGTAATCGCCAGCATAGTGCCCACCAGTGCTTCAGTTAAGGCCACGTCTGCCGCTCCCAAAACGGCATAGACAAGGGCCGCCACTGCCCCCAAAATTCCGCGAATAATCAGGGCATGGTAAGGATTGACCTGAAACACCACCATCGCTGCGGTTAAGGGCAGCAGGGCAGTAATGATATACACATAGCTATCAGTCATCACGTCCCCGTTTCCTTAGTATCACTAGAACAATAGGCCAACACATATCCCAGCACGGTATTCCAGATCGCTAGGGAGAGAATGGCCAGAACCAGCAGGGGCCATTCCCGTGGAATTTTCAGAAGCAAACCAACAACAATTAACATCGACCCCAAAGTATCGGCCACAGAGAGGCTATGAAGTTTGTAGAGCACCGAGCGGTGACCAACTAAGGGCCAAGTCCCCCCAAAACCAAAAGAAAATCCCAATGCCCATCAAGACATAACTAATCGCGTTAATCATCAGTCACTGATCCGTTTAATAATCTGGGCCAAAAGCATTAAGGCCGCATTGCCAACACTGAGGATTAGCACCCCCACGACGCCAATCATCCAGTCATCCCGTAGGACAGAAATCACCAAAATCATGATCGATGTTTTGCTGGCGATACTGGCAAAGGCCAGCATTTTCTGCCACACATCCTCATCCTGGCAGGCTTCATAAATGGGAATCGCCAGGGCCAAAATCATGGCAATTAGGATGATATTCATGACTTTTTCCTTCGTTCGATACGGTGGACTTCGTACAACCCTTCCTCGTGGTACTTCAGCACAATGGTTTTGGGGGTAAAGGTAATCACAAAAATATCGAGAAAAATCAGACCAGGGGTGCGTTGCGGTTTGACATGTTCCATCGTGATCGCTTCATAGCGGTGAGGACGGACCATAATTTCAATCGCCTCAAAAAAGGCCTGGGGAATGGCAATGATAATTTCCCCGATCGCATGCAGCCAATCTTTTAAGGACCCCAGACTGGCGCGGCGCGGCAAGAGCAAGGCCACACAGACGCCAATAATGATATTGGCAATGCCAAAATCAGCGGTCAGCAAAAACCAGATGGCTAAGCGCAGCAGAATATTCAGATATCCAGTCATGCCAACACCATCCAGAACAATAGAACCAACATTAAGCTCATGCCCCCAATTAAATGTTCGAGTTGCTCTTGGACCCGAGGCAATTTCAGCACCACGCGGCGGATGACCAGCCAATAAACCAACCAGCCTATTCCCACCTTCGATAAGGCTTTGCCGATATTAGCTAGGGTATAGGCCTGATAATAAGCGCCGTTTGCTGCCAGCAAGCCCCCTAGCAGCAACAGCACCGCCACCCAATACCCCGGTCGAATCAACTTTGATTCACTTTGATGAGGCAAAAAGATAAATTTGGCAAAAGTAGCAATGGTGCCCACTGTGGCGATATTGAGGGCGATCATTTGCCAGGACAGGACACTTTTCAGGGTTAATGCCTTGGAGGCAAACCCAGCCCATAGAGGAATACCGGAAATGGAGCAACTCGCCATCACCAGGATCAGCCATAAGGATCGTGGAATCGGCTGCTTATGCAGTTCCTGAAAATCTCGACTAGGCAATGTCCCGGCAGTTAAAAATAAGGTGGCTTTCACTAATCCGTGGGTCAAGGCGTAGAATCCACCGACCGCAGGGGCAGCCATGATAAATCCCAGTTGGGAAATGGTGCTTTGAGCCAAAAGTCGCTTGGTATCTTGCTCGAAGAGGGCCAAGCTAATGCCCAAGAAGGCGGTGCCAATCCCAAATAGAGTGATGACTGGAGCAACTTCATCTACCATCAAGGCCATCCGAGCCAGAGGAAAGACCCCGGTTTTAACCACAACACCAGAGAGCATGGCAGAGACAGGCGTTTCTGACTCAGAATGGGTTAAGGGTAACCACAAACCCGACACAAAGATGCCACCTTTGGTCAGCAGTCCCATAAAAATCAAGGCCAGGGCTTCGGGGGGTGCCTGTTCCAAGCCCGTATAGGCAAAAGAGTTATTGGCTTGATACACCAACACAGCGCCCACCAAATAGAACAGCATGGCCGTGTTGCTGATAAATAAGTAGCGCAGGGCCACCCAAATCGCCCGATTCGTGCGCGGGTAAGACACCAGCAAGAAAGCGGCAATCCCAATGACCTCTAAGGCCACATATAAGCTAATGAAGTCAGCACAGATAAAGACAGCATTGACGCTGCCATGCAAAATGATGGTTTGGGTATAGAAAAAAGCGGATTTTCCCGTACCCCAGCAATAGCAAATGACGGCAGCTGTCACCAAGGCATTGGTCAAGATAAAGTAGCCACTGAGACTATCAATCCTGAGGGTGACCCCAAAGCTGTCCATCAGCTGAATGGTCAGCGGGTCTGGCTCCATCAACACCCGAGCCGCATAACTGGCAGACACCAAGGTCATAGCCAATGCTAAGTATCGATCCAGTTTAGGGATCAGATATCCTACAAACCCGACAAAAAACGGCAGGGCAATCCAAACGATCGTAAGGGTATTCATGGTGTGTAAGTCTTTTCAATCTCGCGGCTTTCCAAGGTGGGATTGTCGCGCGAGAGCTTCATCACTCCCACCAACATCAAGGCCTGCACTGAAAAGCCAATCACAATTGCTGTCAAAATCACGGCTTGGGGAACGGGATCGGCATAGGCTCCCTGATGGGTATCTGTGATGATCGGGGTGAATAACCCTTGACGAGCGGAGATCTTGACGTAATAGGCGATCACGCCTGTACTCATCACATCCATGGCAATAATTTTCATCATCAGATTTTCTTTGAGGATGATGCCAAAAAAGCCACAGAGAATCGTCGCAAATATAAACGCTTCTAACATGGTGATTTAAAAAGGATTAGTAAAAAAGAGGGTCCGAGGATTTATGAGAGAGAGTTGCGATGGCCACAGGCCGGTCGGAGACCATCGCAGCCATCCTCATCAATTAGTTGTTCGTTGCCGGAGACTCAATGGCGATGGCACCGCTTTTAAACGCCACCCGTAACAACGGTGGGGCCACAAAGGTCGTCAGAATCACCATCGTAATAATCGCAGCTTCCAAGGGTTTATCCAAAACACCACTCGCTGAACCAATTCCAGCAAAGACCAAGCCCACTTCTCCTCGGGGAATCATGCCGACGCCAATTGCAAATCGATTAATGCCAGGTTGCCCCACAACGGTCCAGCCAGTGATGAGCTTACCGATCATTGCCACCACAATTAAGAAGGCGGCAATCACGAGACCTTCTCGATTCTCAGGAATGGCAGGATTCAAAACGCTTAAGTCTGCTTTTGCCCCCACGGTGACAAAGAAAATCGGGACGAAAATATCGGCAATGGGAATCACCTGTTGATCTAGCTCTTTGCGCTTATCGGTTTCATCTAGCACCAAGCCAGCGGCAAAGGCACCCAGAATCGCTTCTAGATGAATCGCATTGGCAAGGAAAGCCATGATAAAAGCAAAACTCAGGGCAGGAATCACTAGCTTTCCGCGGGTCTGCAGCTGATCGGCAATGGTCACAAAGGCTTGATTGAAGAATCGGCCTAAGAAGATGGAACCCACGAGAAACAGGGTGGCACTACCAATCAAATACAGAACATTAACAACATCCACTTCGCCTGTTTTAGCCAAGCTGGCGACCACAGCCAGGACGATAATGCCTAACACATCATCAATAATGGCAGCCCCAACAATGATTTGGCCTTCCTTAGACTTGAGATAACCTAATTCAGACAAGACTTTAGAGGTAATCCCAATGCTGGTTGCCGTTAACGCTGCCCCGGCAAAGATCGCTGGAATCGTCGGCATATGAAACAGGAAAATCAATCCGGCTGTCCCGGCAGTAAAGGGGGCAACAACGCCCACAATCGCCACCAAAACGGCCTGATACCCTACTTCTGTTAACTCTCTAAGATCAGACTCCAAGCCAATCTCAAATAATAGAATAATCACCCCCAGCTCAGATAAAATCTCAATGATTTCGCTCTGGCTTTCAAAAATTGAGGTAATCGATTCAGCACTGAGATTGCCACCGATAAACTGCAGAATGGGCATCAAGGCCGAATCAGCGGCAACGGTTCCATTTTCAGCAAAGACCAACAGGTGAAGAGCCGAGGCCCCAATGGCCACGCCTCCGACTAGTTCTCCTAAAACAGGAGGTAGATTTAAAAGCTGAGATAGCTCACCGCCCAGCTTACTGGCCAGATAAATGACCACCAGAGTGAGCAAGACACCTGAGAGAATCAGGGGAGCTTCATCTGCATTAGCCGTTGCGATTAGCCAGGGCTGAGAGATGCCCCCTTGGAGGAGCGGTGACATTGATAAAGTATCGATGAATGTATTCATATCTAAAATTCAAGTCAAACAATTACGTCAAAGCAGAAAGACATTCTTCGATTCGCTTAAAAGTTAGTGTCCCGATTTATTCGCCTTACATCAGAAAAAAATGCCATTCTGAAAGCATTACTAAATAAAGGTTTTAGAAAATCACTTACAGCGGATCGCAGGTTGGTAGGGGACATATTCAATCTTGGAGCATTTACTGATCAAGCTTTTTAAGAGTTGTGGCTGTCCCCCATCTACATGAAAACCGCTGTAATTGCCCTCTTAGCAATGGCTAGTAAATCGAGACACTAACTGAATTCTTATAGATCTAAAATTTTGTGAGAACGAGCGTCGTTTAGATTCAACAGCCGTCCGGCCCACAAAACTTGTACGAGCTCAGTACCTCCGCGTTACAGAGATAGGCGATGCCCGAATAATCATCGAAAAACTGCGCTGCGACCTCATCCGAAATCTTTAGGGCCATCTCCCGAGTTTCGGCGATCACCTCTAACTTTATATTCGAGAAGGTATCGGAAATGCTGGGTTGTCCCGACGAGCGCACGTTACGACTTCCCTTACCGCCAGCGTCTACCACTGTATAACCAGTCGCACCGACTTCTTCGATGATCTTGGCGATCTTTTTCAGCAGTAACTTTTCAGTGACGATGACGAGCTTAGTAGCTGGCTTGGCCATGTGGGTTACCTCTTGTGTGAATTCAATAAACTACATAGAAACTCAGGAAAACGCTAGAGCTGAGTGCTATCACCTTGATCTAGCCTTGGTGTGGGTTGCCGGGTCAGGGGAGTACCGACAAACCGCGACCCGGCTAGGATCAGCTACCTCCCATCAGGGCTTGGGCAAGCCCGATGTAGAGCGGTATTCCCAAGGCAAGCGCAACTGGCGTGCCGACGGCTGTGGATGAGCCGATATAGGCGGAGGGATTAGCTGACGGAATGCCAGCTCTTAAGGTAGGCGGCCCTGAGATATCTGAACTTGAGGCAGCGATGACGGCCAGGATTACGCAGCCACCAGGGCTAAATCCCGTAGTGTAGTGGGCAATCATACCGAAACCAAAGGCGATGAGCCCATGAAGTAGTGGGGCTATTGCAGCATAGAGGGCGTACCACTGGCCCACCTTGCGTAGCTCACCAATCCTTGCCGTGGCCTCCATACCCATGACCAGCATCAGTATCGAAAGCAGGCCGCGGAAGAGGGGATTGAAGAAGCTCTCATAGACACTTTCTGGTCGGGTTAGTATACCTAGGGCAAGGCCGAGTAGCAGTGCCGATAGGGCAGAACCCTGAAGACTTTCCTTGACGATGGGCCATATCTTAACCCGCTTGGTGGTACGCTGCTTGCGGCGATACTCGACTGCGGTACCGCCCTGGTTACCGAGATACTCCTGCTTGCTAAGAACCTCGTCTGCGGTATCGTACTGCTTGCTGATATAAACGCTAGCCAAGACGATCGCAGTCACGAGAGCTGGGATATCCATGAAGGGATAGAGGGCAGCGGCCCAGGGTTCATATTGGATGCCTTCCGTTTCCATTAGGGTCAGGGCAGCGGCGAGGGTAGAGCCACTCACGGCACCAAACAAGCCCGCGGTCGCGATCGCATCCACGGTTTTAACATTCGGCATCTTGGCCAAGGTGTAGCGTCCGATGAACACGATTAGAATCCCCACGACCATGGCGAATACTGCAGGCAACAGCATCTCCGCCAGATTGGCATTGCGGATCGCAATACCGCCGCTCAGGCCAACTTTTAAGAGCAGCATGAAGACGATGAACTTATAGATCGCATCTGGAATTTGCAGGCGGCTATTGACGGCGGCAACGACCATACCACCAATCAGAAAGCCGAGGGTTGGAGACTGCAACTTCGCCAGGAAGAGTGTCATGAAATCGGACAAAAAATCCACGTTGAATTCCTCCTTAATCAGAAAAAATTTGAAGAAAGTAAGAGTGAAGCAATTCACCCTTAAAACACAGGAATTAAGCGAGAACCTGTCAACAGAGTGTCCAGAGATGGCCGTTCTCTAGAACAGGGCAGGGAGGCAAGCTGTCCTGAAACATATTGAATAGATAAATATCTATCAATAGATCTTCTTGTATGTACTAAAGTCTATCTTAAAATGTGTCCTAATTCGCACTGGACAACACAAAATGGGAATACGATGTCAAATACAAATTATAAATTTTTCTTATATTTAACTAATTTCAATATATGTCTAGCTAATGTAAATCGCGATCACAGCTTTTTCTTCGTTGCTGCTTTTCACCAAGGGCTGTAATTGCTTGCACTCTCCCCATTACGTTGGATTACACCTTCGATGGCTGTAGAGCTCAGTGCTAGTGCCTGAAACGGCGCATACCTTCTATAGATCTACAGATAAAGATCCGTGATTAGCTAGGCAGCTTGTGTACCCAAGGTTTTGCAATATTTGCCCATTAAGACAGTAATTTCATTGGGAGTCTGACTAAAGTACAGTAGCCCCTCATCGACCTGCTGAACTAAGTCATCCCTAGTGGTCATAAGTTGGTGTAAAGCCTGAAAACTTTTAAGGGCCTTGCTTTTTATTGAGCATTGCCTTGTATTGGTATCTGGATAAGTATTATAGGAAGTTAGAAGATTCTGATCCCTTCGTTGTTCTATATGGTCAACCCCATACCGAAAATGAATTGGATGCTTATCTATAGGGGAAAGGAGCCAATTTTTAAGGCTTCCCCGCCAAGATAATTCTTACACCGACTTATGACCACTAGGGGTGAATCTTAAAGCCGGAGATTACGTCACTGCAGGCCAACTCATTGGCTACAGCGGCAATTCAGACTGGAGTTCTGGTCCTCATTTGCATGTTAAATTGCAGAAGCCTAGCCAAAGACAGCATTTTACAAAAACAGTACCCTTTGCTATTTCAGGAACTTGTAAAGAAGAACCATTCGCTCAGAAATGATAGGGCTGTTGTCAGACTGCATTAAGAAGTTTTTCTTGGCAAATTGATATTATTCGGTGTGAAATCTTCATCTATTCTCTGAAGACTTCTTCATCTATTCTCTGAAGACTTCTTCATCTATTCTCTGAAGACTTCTTCATCTATCTTTAATTTTTTTGAAAAAATAGGTATCATCACTGAGGTTATAGCACGAATTTAATGAGATCAAGACGGATGAAGTAGTTAGTATCACTGACTTAATACTGATAATTTAACAAGATTAAAACAGTGAAGTACGTATAATTTCGGGCAAATATTTTGCTCCAATACGTTATACCTAAAGGGCACTCCGAAAAACAGATTTTCTTAAGAATTAGACACTGTGCAACTCTTGCAAAACGGTTGCCCCCTCACATTAGTACTTAACTATTTGCCATCAAGAATAATTTTTTCGAGGTGCCCTCAAGATATTTAAGCAGAATCAGGGTGGATATCGATGCAGATGGGCGGAACTCAAATATTGATGATTGAGGATGATGATCAAGATGTAGAGATTGTCAGGGAATTGCTGGATGTTAAACATAATTCAGTCACCCTTCAGCATAGTCGGACACTATCTTCTGGTATAAAGTTACTCAATGAATTCAATACCATTGATGTGGTTCTACTGGATCTATCCTTAACGGATACCCAAGGGTTAAGCACATTCCATCGGGTACATCAAGCCTTTCCGACCTTACCTTTGATTATTCTCAGCGGCAATGCAGACGAGACAATTGCCCTTGAAGCGATGCAGGAAGGGGCTCAAGACTATCTTGTTAAAGGCCGCTTTAATAGCACGCTTCTAGCTCGCACTATTCAATACGCATTAGAGAGACAAAAACAGCAATTAGAGTTGCAGTACAAGAACTTGGCTTTACAGGCTCTATCAGAACAGCTAGAAATTGCGAATCATGAGTTAGAGCATTTAGCTACCTTCGATGGGTTAACCAGAGTTAATAATCGACGCAAGTTTGATCAAGTCTTTCAAGCTGAGTGGCAACGCCTCATGCGAGAAGGGCGGCCTTTATCCTTGATTCTATGCGATGTCGATCACTTTAAGGCCTATAACGATACCCATGGCCACCCAGCAGGAGATCGCTGTTTACAGCAAGTAGCAAGAGCCATTGCTAAGGTTGCCAAGCGACCAGCAGACTGTGTGGCTCGGTATGGCGGGGAAGAATTTGTGGTGGTGTTACCCAACACAGATCGCTCTGGAGCAGTGCATGTCGCTGAGGCCATCAGAGCAGAAATTGGGGCACTCCAATTACCTCATGAGGCGTCTTCAGTGGGTAGTTACATCAGTCTTAGCTTTGGGGTGGCGAGCCTGATTCCTAATGAGGATGTTGCTCCCGCTCTACTGATTGAAGCAGCAGATCAAGCCTTGTATGCTGCCAAAGAACACGGTCGAAATCGAGTATACTCCCATGCTGTTGATTGTCTAGATCCAGCTTTGGACGCTAGCGATACTCAACGATGGGTGAACAGATTACAACTCGCTTTGGACAAAGATCACTTTCGGCTTTATGCCCAGCCTATCCAGCGACTCAATTCCAGTTCTGACAAGCAATATTTTGAGATTTTACTCCGACTATGGGAACAACCCGGTGTCATTAGTTCACCGGGTTTATTTCTACCCATGGCTGAACAATATGACTTTATGACCCGGATTGACCATTGGGTCATTGATCACTTATTTGCCGATCTGCATGAGATTAAAGGAATCATGCAGCATGATGCTCAGTTCTTTATCAATTTATCTAGCAGTAGCTGTAGGAACAACGAACTATTACATTTTTTGAGTCAGAGATTAGTTCACCATGACTTACAGGCGGAACAATTTTGTTTTGAAATCACAGAAACGGTGGCTAGCAATCATATTTCTGCAGCCGCTGAGTTAAGTCGTGGCCTCAAAGATATAGGCTGCAAGGTTGCTTTAGATGACTTTGGCAATGGTCTATCTTCGTTCTTACACCTCAAATCAATCCCGGCAGATTATGTAAAAATTGACGGCTCATTTGTCAAAGATATAGCTGTTGATCCAGTTTCGATTGAGATTGTTGGGGCCGTTCATCGGATAGCTAAAAGAATGGGGTTGGAGACTATTGCTGAATATGTAGAATCCCAAGCCATTCTTGACTCAGTTTCAAGTTTAGGAATCGACTATGCCCAAGGCCATTATTATGACCCAGCTCAACCACTGATTGACACTTTAGTGAATTACCAATCCATTCCATATCGCCAATCGATCAATAACTAATCAAATGCATCCATGCATTTACGGGGGGATCCATGCAAGTAGCTAGTACGCAGATATTAATGATCGAGGATGACGATCAAGATGTTGAGATGGTTCAGCATTTTCTTGATGATATGCCCATAGTACCGTTTACTCTCAAACACAGAAATACTCTGTCAGGGGGGATTAATATGCTTCAAGATAGTGAAGCCATTGATCTCATTCTGCTGGATCTATCCTTGCCTGATGCTCATGGCTTAGATACTTTTCATCAAGTACATCAAGCTTTTCCTCAAAAGCCGCTCATTATCCTAAGTGGCAATTCAGATCCAACAGTAGCCGATGAAGCCTTGCAAGAGGGAGCCCAAGATTTCCTCGTTAAAGGGGACTTTGATAGCACTTCTCTCTGCTTCTCTATTCAACATGCTTTAGAACTTCAAAAGCATCGAGTTGAGCTAGAGCTTCAGGACACCACCATCAATGCCTTATCAAAACAGTTGGAGATCGCCAGAAGAGAAATTGAAAAACTGGCAACCCTAGACTCTCTGACCAGCGTACTGAATAGAAATGGCTTTGATGAAGTCTGTTTGTCAGAATGGAAACGACTTCAGCGAGAACAGAAACGATTGTCCCTGATCCTATGCGAGATAGACCCTATAGAAGGAAAAAACAATTGCCCCTCTCAAGCCTGGAAAGATAATTGTTTGCAGCAAATTGCAAAGGCAATGACCAAAGTGGCCAAGCGTCCTGGAGATTGTGTCGCTAGATGTAGCGAAAATCAGTTTGCTATCCTCTTACCCCATACCGATATCCTTGGGGCTACATTGATCGCTGAATCCATTAGAACTGAAATCCATGGGCTCAGCATGAATTATTCCTCAGGCTTACATTGCCTACCGATCACCTTGAGTTACGGAGTCACCAGCCATATTCCCACTACTAATGATTCTCCTTCATTGTTGTTAGAAGCGGCGAATCAAGCTTTAGCTGGAGCGAGGAGACAAGGTCAAAACCGAGTATTTTGGCAAACTATTGGTGATGTTAATACCGATCTATACACTTATCAAACTTTGTATTGGGTTGGCAGACTCCATCAGGCCCTGCTGTCCGATCAGTTTCAGCTATACGCTCAACCGATTCATTCCCTCAAGGGTCAACCAGAAATCAAGGGATATGAAATACTGCTACGCTTAAACGACCAGCAAGGAATTTCTTCCCCTGGAATGTTTTTACCAATGGTAAAACAGTATGACTTTATGACCCAGATTGATCAGTGGGTGATTGAGCAACTGCTACGAGCGCTTTCAAAAAGGCAAGCCAAGAATCAAGATAAATCCTCATTCTTCATCACTCTATCTGCTGCTACTTGTAAAAGCGGAAGAATCTCTGATTATATCCAGCAGCAATTAAGCAGATATGATTTTCCTGCTGAACGGGTTACTTTCCTCATCTCAGAAACCACTGCATTGAAGCATCTATCCAAAACAACAACCCTGTGCAACTCACTTAAAGCTTTGGGCTGTCACATCGCATTGAATGATTGCGGGAGTGATATCTCAGCCTTTAGCCAACTAAGGACGATTGGGGCCGATTATGTGAAAATCGATAGTAATTTAGTCGAAGGCATCACCACTGATCCTGTCATTCAAGAAATTGTGGCATCGATACAGGAAGTAGCCAAAGTCATGAAGATGCAAACAATTGCTGAGCAGGTTGAATCATATTCCACCCTTAAAGCACTATCAGAATTAGGGATAGATTATGCTCAAGGACATTGTTATGAACGAGCAACACCACTCAAACAAATCCTAACGTAATTTCTTTTCTTACTAAGAACTCTCCCTTCGTCAATGAAAAGTGAGACATCAATAGAGCAATCAATTTTTTATCCATAAAAACTAACCACGTTGTTTAGCAGCATCCCTGTTGATTGGACGGAAGGTGGAACTTCTGCATTCCTCTGGTTTGCCAGGAACTGCTTCCAAGCCGCAGTAATAGTGGAAGGTGCAACACCAACAAGCATTGCTAACAAGTTATTTGGAATTCTTTGGATCTCTTCCAGACTGAACTGTTGGCTAAACATTACTAATATAGCGATTCCCCTATTGAGGGGGGAGCTGATCTCACAGATTTCCTTTAATTGTTCAATGTTCTTTATCCGATTCTGAAAAGCACTGAAGCGCATCTCGTCAGTTTTAGGAATTTCATATTCAACTGCTCCTAATACATGGATACTGATACATTCTGGGTCAAATGGACCTCCAATAGCTGCACCAGGGCCAATGTACTCTGCATAGTATTTCTTTTGGAGAATAACACCTGTTTGTTGATGATTCACAATCGACCATAGATGTCCGTTCTGTAGGATTTCAATAGATAGATGCTCTCGCATATTTGGAGAAGCTACTTTATGTTGTGACATAAGTGAAATAAATGAATAAATGCTAGAAATATGAATTTTTAGGAGTAAGATACTTTGACTATTATCATCAGAGTTATATTTATTCTAGTAAAGATTAGAATAGGATATTACTTGTCTGTTCAATGTATCTATAGCCATCATAATATTTGACTATTATTTTTTTCATCCGTAATAATACGGCAAAATAAATTTTTAATTAATATATAATTCAGTACTGATAAGCTCTATACAAAGTATACATATGAATAGTATGAAAGCCTTTACTGTTGCTTAAGTGCAGCTATTTAATGGATTATTTTGTGCTATTTATAACTTATACATCGCAATGACTTTATGTTTATCGTTACCTGATAGAAGTATTTCTTTGATTTTTAAATCTTAGACTAAACACAATTTTTTATAACTAAACTAGATTGAAGATCTACATCTGAATAGGTTGGAAAAAGTGAAGGCAATTGCGACCTTGTTCCTTGGCCATATATAGAGATTGATCTGCCAGTTCAATTAATTGAGAGGGAGCGATTTCTTTCTTTGGAATAACACTGGCTACCCCTAAACTGAGACTAATCCAATGACCCACTGAGGAAGATATATGAGGAATATGGAGTGCTTCAATTTCTGCTCTGATGGCCTCTGCAACATGGACAGCCCCCGATTGATCTGTGTTAGGTAACACTACTGCAAATTCTTCCCCACCATACCGAGCCACACAGTCTGCTGGCCGCTTGGCAACTGTCTTAATAGCATGGGCTACTTGCTGTAAACAGTGATCTCCAGCCGGGTGACCATAGGTATCGTTATAGGCCTTAAAGTGATCGACATCGCATAGGATTAAAGAAAGGGGTTGCCCTTCCCGCATTAATCGGACCCACTCAGACATAAATACTGTGTCAAATCGACGTCGGTTGCTAATCTTAGTCAAGCTGTCTATTACAGCAATATTTTCAAGTTTACGGTTTGCTATTGTTAACTCTTTGGAGATTTTTTTCAAAGATTCGTTCTTCTCTCTCAATTCTGAGCGTAAATTTTGTCGTTCTAGAGCGAATTGAATTGAACAACATAATACAGTGGCGTCAAAATGTCCTTTGAATAGACAATCTTGTGCTCCATGCTGCAATAGGTGAAGTGCTTGCAATGGGTCCAGATTGCCACTGAGAATAATCAGAGGCATTTCAGGGAAGGTCAGCTGAATTTGTTGAAATGCTTCTAGGCCATGGGCATCAGTTAAAGATAGATCAAGGAGTATGAGGTCGAAGGCAGGATGATGGTGAAGTCGAGCTATCCCTTCTGCCAATGTCTTCCTATGTTCAAGAGTAGCGGAAAAACTGTGACGGCCCTCCAGTAATTCTTTGATGATTTCAACATCTTGTTTATCATCTTCAATCATCAAAATCCGGGTATCACCAATCTGCATCGCCTTACTCCCCTATTCTTTTTAGACAATGGCACATGCATATTAAAGTATGAACTCAAAAAAAATTTGTTAATTCCATAATGTTTTCTCATCTCTCAGAATAATGTCTGCATATCTATAGTGAATTGAAAATTAACAGAAAATACAACTAATGACGAAGTAAAGATTCAGTTAAGATCTTCTGTGCTATTTGCTACTGTTATTCAATAAATTGATGCTTTACTAATCATGCTAAGTATCTTATATTCTTAGTCCTAAAATTAACCTCAATAACTAATAAGAATTGACTTGATACCAATTAGCACCTAAGAGTGTAATTTTAATTATTTGCTAACCCAACTCAGTATTGGGTTTCACGAGTTTGAGAGTTACACCTTCAGGCACAGCTTGGTATAAGCTACAAATACCTAGCCTATAAAAAACTCTATTTAAATTTAATGTTCGTCAATTAACTAACATCAAGAAGAGATGTTTTCTGTTAATTTTTTTTATTCACATAAGAAATATAATTGCATTATTGCTTGGAGGCAATGAAATAGATTTGCCGAAAATGTTCTTTACTTCATTCGATTGTCGTTTAATTTAGGTAGATACTGGAAGTTAGTTGTTTTCTATAACGGGCATATTAATAAGAAGTAGTTTAGATGGAACTAATTTAGTGCATCGATGATTGGGACAACATCTTCTACAAAAGTTCAGCATTTTCTTGTTATTGAAGATGAATTAGGGAAGCGTACAATTCCACTACTGGAAACGACTTGTTCTATTGGCCGAGATCCCAGCAACTCGATTGTGATTCAATCACCATCAGCATCTCGTCAGCATGCTTTACTGATGAGGGTCACGATGCCTGATACCGATAGCCACATGTTTCGCTTGATTGATGGAAACCTCCAAGGTAAACGCAGTAAGAATGGTTTGAAAGTTAATGACCATACTTGTACCACACATGATTTGAATCATGGTGATGAAGTCATTTTTGGCGAGGATGTGCGGGCCAGATATTACATGACGAACAATATCGCTGATGTGCATTTTCTAGAGTCTTGTGCTGCTGATGAAGTCACGGGCTTTTTGTCTAATCTTCATAATCCAATGCAGACCTTAACGCAATCAGGTGAGGTACTTGCTAGCTTTAATGAGGCTGCTATTGTCCGTTTAGCATCTTTCCCAGAGCTCTTTTCTAACCCCATCATCGAAATTAACTTAAAAGGCAAAACTACTTATTTAAATCCCGCTGCCGTAGCCCAATTCCCTCAACTACGGGATCTTCAATCTAAACACCCAATATTGGAGGGGTTAGTCACATTAATTGCCAAGGATCATGAAAAGTTTTTTGTTAGAGAAGTAGAAATAGGAACCCAAATTTTTGAGCAATCCGTTCACTTTATTGCTGAGAGTGATCTGATTCGAAGTTATATCGTTGATATTACAGAACGAAAGTTAACGGAAGCGGCTTTGAATGATAGTGAGCGCCGATTTCGGGCTATTTTCAATCAAACCTTTCAGTTCTCAGGTCTTTTGAAGCCTAATGGTATTTTGTTGGAGGCTAATCAAACTGCTCTGGAGTTTGGTGGTCTCCATTTAGAAGATGTGATCAATTGTCCACTCTGGGAAACTCGATGGTGGACCAATTCAACAGAGACTCAAAGTCGGCTCCAGAATGCTGTATTGGAGGCGGCTAGGGGAAAGTTCGTTCGGTATGAGGTGGATGTACTTGGAGCCAAGGACAAGGTGACAACCATCGATTTTTCTTTAAAGCCCGTCCGTGATGAACTCGGTGTTGTCGTGTTGCTGATTTTCGAAGGTCGAGATATCAGCTATCACAAGCAAGTTGAAGCAGACTTACAGCAGGCACATAGCGAACTTGAGTTAAGAGTGCAACAACGAACAGCTGAGCTCAAGCAGAGTAATGAGCAATTAAGAAGCGAAATTGGTGAACGTGAGCGTGCCGAAACAGCTTTGCAATCGAGTGTTGCCACTAATCGGGCCTTGATCAATGCAATGCCCGATTGGATGTTTCGCATTAATAGGGATGGTATTTTCGTCAATTATAAAGATGCCTTGAACACCAAGTTCCCCCTTCCAACTGAAGAGTTTTTAGGTCAGTCCCTAGAAAGGATCTTTTGCCAAGACACGGCACAGCCGTTTTTTGACTGTATTCAAGCAGCATTTACCACTAAGGAGATGCAGCTACTCGAATATCAACTGGAGTCTGAGAGTAACCTTTGCTTTTTTGAAGCTCGGATTGTAGTGAGTGCCGAGAATGAAGTGATGGCTGTAATTCGCGATATCACTGACCGCAAACGGGCTGAAGACGATATCCGCACAGCCCTGACCAAGGAACGGGAACTCAACGAACTCAAGTCTCGCTTTGTCGCTATGACCTCCCATGAGTTTAGAACCCCCTTGGCAACTATTTTGTCTTCGGCGGAGCTGTTGGAGCATTATGGCCACAAGTGGGACGATACTCGGAAGCTCAAGCACTTGAAACAAATTCAACAATCTGTAGAACATATGACAGGCCTGTTAAATGATGTGCTTCTACTGGGTAAAGCAGAATCAGGGAATCTCGCCTTTAAACCCATCCACATGCACCTAACAGATTTTTGCAGAGGTCTAGTAGAAGAGCTGCAGATTACTACGAATACTCATGAGATTGTATGCCAGTTGCAAGAACAAACTACAGAACTACATATGGATGAGAAATTGCTTCGGCATATCTTTACGAATTTACTCTCTAATGCAATTAAATACTCCCCCCAAGGAGGACGAATAGATTTTGGTTTGGCCTTTGAAAATGACTATGCAATCTTCAATGTCCAAGATCATGGTTTAGGGATTCCCCAAACGGAGTGTGATCGCGTTTTTAATTCCTTTAATCGGGCCAGCAATGTTGGCAATATTTCAGGGACAGGATTGGGGTTGGCTATCGTGAAACGTTCTGTTGATTTGCATGGGGGTGAAATCTCACTCACTAGTCAAGAAAAGGTCGGAACCACCTTTACTGTACGACTGCCAGTAGGGGGAATTAACGGGATTGGGGAAAACAAATTTCAAATGACGTTCCAGCCTCTCGCTTGACAGTTATGGTACCTGAAATCTGTTTTGTTAAGGTGTTAAGCATCCGTAAGCCCAAAGTGTGGGATCTTGCAACGTTCAGGTTAGCGGGTAAACCAATACCGCTATCGAAAATTTTCCACCTGTAAATGTTTCCGGGTTAACTTGCCAAGCCTGAGTTTTGGAGGTTTTACAATGGTTTCACTCCACTCAGATTGGAAGGCATCTCTTTTTGTCAAAGTCAAAATTGTACTCAGTGATGACTACGGCAATGTCTTACCAGCAAGTTTCGCCAGAAGAATAAGGGGATAAGCTAGTCTGAACGAGTAACTCGCGCCTTAACTGTACTGAGAACTGCGGAACTAAATGGCCAATAGCAGCAGCTCTGGCTCCCTCAAACCAATGCAGAGTAAGTGAACCCGGAATAATTTACAGGTGGGATTTTTCTAAGCTGTGTCGCCAACCAAGCAACTTATTTGGGTGAATGTGCTGACGCCATTTGAACAGTTTAGGGGTTAGGGAGAGATGCCTAGGAGATTCAGATGGGTCAGCAGGGAGCGTTCTATAGGGGTGGGGTTTATATTGAGAAATAAGGGTATTTGGTGAACAATGATTTCTGAAGGTAGAAAGACATGGTTAGGGCTTTACTCAGGTTTGGTTCTGGGGATTTCGACTTACTTGAGATTTTGCGGAGAGGGCCAGATGCTTGGAACCAGTGGCGTGAGAAAAATCCTAATCAGGAGATAAATCTCAGTGGTGCTGACCTCAGCGGTGCCAATCTCCACAGTGCCGACCTCCACAATGCAAAACTAAGCAGTGCAAAACTCAACGGTGCCGATCTCCGCAGTGCCGACCTTAGCGATGCAAAGCTCAACGATGCGAACCTCACCCGTGCAAAACTAAGCAGTGCAAAACTGAACAATGCGAACCTCGTTGGTGCCAACCTTTTTGGTGCCCACCTCTTCAATACTGATTTCACGAATGTCAACCTCAGACGTGCCGAACTATTCGGTGCTATTGTTTTTGAAGAAACTAAGATTGATCCTAAATGGCTTCCTAAACCTCATCCAAGATGAGATCTGGAGTTTTTAGATCTTGGGTGTTTTTGCATAGATTCTTTTCGGGGCTTATGCGAAATACCTTCTATATATCAACAGTTTTGATTCTTTTGATTAATTCTCAGTAAAAAAGGGCTCTTGTCCTCTTTTGTCGTCATAAAAAGTTATTTTTAACGTCTTTCTCTAGCTTTTTGCATAGCAATTTCAGCATTTTTCAAAGTAATATCAACCACATCATCAGCTGCCTGACCATAGCCAACACCAATGCTACCTGTGATAGTGATTTCATGATCTTGAATTGCAAAAGGCTGTTCAAGGCAAAATAACACTTTCTCCACAAATAAATCTACCTGTTTTTTCATCTGTTAATTTGCTAAAAAGAATAGCAAATTGATCTCCTCCTAAACGAGCTAACATATCGTCGGGATTGATTACCTCCTGTAGCTTTACAGCTAATTGTTTCAATAGTTCATCCCCAACACAGTAGCCAAAAGAGTAATTAACCTCTCTAAAGTGATCGCAATCGATATAGAGCACGGCGAATTTATAAGATTTATCCATCTTGGCTAAAAATAGAGACTGTTCCAAACGCTTCAAGAATGAAGCTCTATTGGGGATATTTGTGAGTAGGTCATAATGACTTGTTTCTAGTAAGCGGGTGTTCGAAAGTTTCAATTTACTATTCTGCTCAATGACCCATTCTTGGAGTTGGTTATTCAAACCCAGGATTTTTTCTTGAGCTGATTTTAATAAAAGCTGATTATGCACCCGTGCTAATACTTCTTCAACTTGAAAAGGTTTTGTGAGATAGTCTACCCCTCCCACATCAAAGGCTTTGACTTTATCTAAGGGATCGTCTAAAGCACTAAGGAAAATAATGGGAATATTTGCTGTTTGGGGATTCCGTTTTAGTTGAACACAAACTTCATACCCATTTAGATCTGGCATGAGGATATCTAATAGGATTAAATCGGGTAGGAGAGAGTCTACAGAGTTTAACGCCATTTCACCACCCGTTGCTTTTCGAACAGAATAGCCCTGAATAGACAACATGCTAGAGAGCAACCGCAGATTTTCTAACGTGTCGTCGACAATCAGAATCTCACTGGGAAGTAATTGGGTGGCTGGACTGGAGAGATCCATATTCAGATTAGTATGGAGTTCATTCATGGTTGGTTTTAAAGTGCGATGGGTCAAATTTGGTTGCATCATTCCATCAAAGCGTCCATCAACTGAACGATTTTCTCGAATTGATAATTCTCAACCCAGTTGGTCAAAGCTATGGCTAAAGATTGATGCTCTGAAGGGATTTGCTCAATGAGTTGTAAAAGGAGGACATCGTTTCCTTGACTCGCTCTTTGACCGATGCCCTTTATCCAATCTGGTGGCATGATCCTTAAGCTCTCTGGATCAAGATTTCCATGATTATGGGGTTGGTCTTTATTCTGGGTATCGTGATTTTGAAGAGAGTCTTCTGTTATATATTTCACTCCAAGATGGGCTGCGATTTTCTGTATCAGTTCATTTTGTTGAAAGGGTTTGCGTACAAAATCATCACATCCTGCATCAAATATTTTTTGTTTGTTTTCTTCAAATACACTTGCTGTCAGGGCAATCACAACAGTCTCCTTCCCTTGAGAAGTCGCCTTAATGTGTTGTGTTGCCTGGTAGCCATCCATTTCAGGCATACGTATATCCATCCATATCAAATGGGGCTGCCACTCTTGCCAGATTTTTATCGCTTCTCGACCATTCTTGGCTTCTCGCACTGAGAAGCCCATCAAACATAGGAAATCAACGAGGGGAGCTCGATTCGTTTGCTCATCATCAGCAACAAGAAGGCGAAATTCAGGTTGATTGGGGGCCACACAAACAGGCTGAACCATCGCTTCACTGTCAGTGTCTGTCGGCATACCATTGGCAATCACTAAGGGAATATGAAAGACGAATGTAGAGCCTTGTCCTTTTTGGCTATTGACGGAGAGATCCCCTCCCATCAGTCGTACAAACTTCTTGCTAATACTGAGTCCTAAGCCCGTACCTTCTCTTGATTCCAAGCCAATATCACCCTGCTCAAATGCAAGAAAGAGTTTATCCAGGCTTTTAGAATCTATTCCAGGACCTGTATCGCTGATAGCAAACGTCAAAGTCTGAGCGTCTACAGAAACATATAAGTCGATCTGCCCCTTTTGAGTAAATTTGATGGCATTACCCAGAATGTTAATCAACACTTGACGGAGCTTACCTTGATCCGCCTTGATATATCGAGGGACAAGGGCTTGTCCATGAAAATAGAGTTGCAGCTGCTTGCTTGAGGCTTTGAGGCTAAACAGCTCTTCCAACTCGATGAGCAAGTTGTATAGGTCAAAGCTGATAGGCGTGAGATGGAGTTGACCTGCCTCAATTTTGGCCATTTCCAACACATCATTAATTAATGCTAGAAGGTGTTTCCCACTGCGGTTAATCGTATTAACGTACTTGGTATCCTGCGCCCCCTAGGTGTTGAGAGCGCTGCATCAGCTGGGCATAGCCTAAGATGGCATTAAGAGGGGTACGGAGTTCATGGCTCATATGGCTTAAGAAATCGCTTTTTGAGCTATTAGCCCTTTCTGCCTCCTCTTTCGCAGCTTTGAGTGCTTTAGTTTGTTTTTGCGAATGGGCTAATAGCTCAGCTTGCTGTACTGCTACCCCTAATTGGGTCCCCACCTGAGTCATGATTTGGGTCGCTGATGAGTCCCAATGGAAAGGAGCAGCATCTTGAGTCGCCATAAGTAATCCCCATAAATGCGTACCATCGACAATGGGAACCACGAGATAAGATCCGATGTTTAATCGCTTTAAGACTTTAAGGGTATAAGGATCAAATCCAAACTCATTGACATCTGTGATCGTTCGACAACGCACTTCTTGACTGGGGTCTCCCAAGGCAAATTCGTAAAGATAGGTTTGACTCAGTATTTGTTTTAGGCCCTTTGGGGGAGAAATCTCTACAGTCTTAGCTCCCGGATGAGCAGCTTTAAGAGCCATGATGGAGGGGGCTATTCTGGCTCACCGACTCAGCGACTAACGTCCCGCTCCAATCGGATTTAAACTGATATACCAAAGTCCGATCGCAAGCAATAACCTGCTTTAATTCTTGAGTCGTATCGACGAATATAGTCTGTATATCTAAGGTCTTTCGCATGCGCTGAATGATCCCAGAGAGGGCATGTTCTCGTTCAGCAGCTTTTTTCAATTCAGCCGTTCGTTCTTGGACAAGGGTCTCTAAACCATCATTGAGATTGCGGAGTTCAACTTCGGCTCTTTGGCGTTCCTGAATTTCTTTTTGTAAGGCTTGATTGACTGTTTCCAGTTGTTCTGGCGTTTTCAAGGATAAGAATTTGGGAAGTAACGTTGCCATTTCCGTAGCTGTATAGCAGGAGACTAGAGCAGTGATAGCTTGCTCAGTCCCAGACAGCCAGTAGGCAGGGTGCCATAAGGTCCAAATTTCCAGTAAATGGCCTGTACCACAGAGAACAATGAATGCTCCAAACAACAGAAAAATATTCTGAAAAGGGACATCGCTCCTTTTGGAGACGAAGTAGAGCAACATCACAGGAATGGAAAAGTAAGCCACTGCAATTAGTAAATCACTGATTACATGTAGACCTACCAAAGGAGTTTGCCAAAGGTAACAATGACCGTGAGGCATGTATTGCTCTGGGGAAAACAGATTTTTTAAAGTATTCCAAAGACTATTCATATATCCTGGCAAGTGATTGACATAAAAAAAATAGTCACTAACACCGACTTGTCTTCTGATATTTCTTTCTCAAACTGATTGTTCTGAATTGGAGATGAATAGCCGCTTTACATCAGTTAAAGCTTGCCCCCAAAAAAAGATATGAATATGCATTAATCCTAGATATTCAGTTGATTTAGATAGATGCTTGGAGATCATTCCTAAAGACTGGGAATGCTGAGATCTAAATGGGTTGAGCATCCGGCCACTTTGGATATCAGTAGGGGGAAGTTTCATTAATGGCAGATCAACTAACTGCAACAACGGTGCAGCAAACACAAGCCTGGCAACAAGCCATTCTGGACAGTGCAGACTTCACGATGATTGCAACAGACCCTCAAGGGATTATCCAAACCATTAATGCTGGGGCACTGCGCAAATTAGGCTATCAGCCTGAAGAAGTGATTGGTAAAGTTACACCCGCCATTATTCATGATCCACTAGAAGTTCAGGAAAGAGCACAACAACTCTCATGCGAATTGGGCTATTCTATTGAACCTGGCTTTGAAGCCTTCGTTGCTAAGGCTCGATTGGGAATACCTGATGAAAATATTTGGACTTATATTCGTAAAGATCAGAGTCATTTTCCTGTTTGCCTGTCAGTGACAGCCTTACGTGATGAGGTAGGTAATGTGACGGGTTTTTTGGGGATTGGTAAAGACATCACTGAACAACAAAAGACTAAACAATCCCTTGATGAAAGTGAAGCCCGTTTTGCAGGAGCATTTCAACATGCAGCTATCGGTATGGCTCTGGTCTCACCAGAGGGGCATTGGCTAAAAGTCAATGCGTCAATTTGCGACATTGTAGGCTACTCAGAATCAGAGCTATTGTCGCTTACATTTCAAGATATAACCCACCCAGATGATTTAGGAACAGATTTAAGGTATATCAAGCAGCTTCTGGCGGGTGAAATTGACCATTACGACCTAGAGAAACGCTATATCCATAAACAAGGCCATGAAGTTTGGATTTTACTCAGCGTCTCTTTGTTGCACAAAGATGATGGCCAACCGCTATATTTCATATCCCAAATCCAAGACATTAATAAGCGCAAACAAGCAGAGTCAGCTTTGCAGAAATTCAACACCGATCTAGAGAAGCTGGTTGCGGAACGCACCAACCAATTAGAGAATGCCTACCTAAAACTAAAAACCTCAGAAGCACAATACCAAGACCTTTATGACAACGCCCCTGATATGTATTTATCCGTGGATGTTCGCACCAGCAAGGTTCTGCATTGCAACAAGACTTTATGCAATATTTTGGGTCTGAGCAAAGATGAACTCTTAAATCGATCCATTTTGAACTGTATCACCCTGACTGTCACCCACAAGTTAAGAAGACTTTTCAAGCCTTTGTCGATACTGGAGAAGTAAAAGATGCTCAACTTGTTGTGCAACGACAAGATGGGAGCAAGTTAGACGTTAGTCTTAATGTCCGCGCCGTTCGTGATCAAAATGGAACTATTCTACATAGTCGTTCTAGTTGGCGTGATATCACTGAGCGGAAACAATTGGAAACTCAGTTGCAAGAGGTCAATGTAGAACTAGAGCGGCGAGTCGAACAACGCACCCAAGACCTTCATGCAGCTAATCAGAGACTAGAGCAAGAAATGAGTGAGCGACAACAAATAGATCTAGCTCGGCAGAAAAGTGAAGAGCGTTTACAACTTGCTTTAGAAGGATCAGGGGGATGGGATATGGGATTGGGATATAGCGACAGGTGCTCTTTACTTAAGCCCCCCAATGGCTAGCAATGTTGGAATATGATGTGGGTGATTTACCTCTACAAGTGAGTACTTGGGAAAAGTTAGTCCATCCAGAGGATCAACCCTGGGTGATGAAATTACTCAACGACCATCTTCAAGATCCTCTTCAACCGTATGCCTTTGACTATCGAGTCAAAACTAAATCAGGTCACTGGAAATGGATTGGCAACTTTGGTAAGTTAGTCGCCAAAGATTTGGAGGGAACCCCCCTCCGTATGGCAGGGATGCATAAAGACATCACTGTTCGTAAATATAGAGAGGAGCAGATCAAAACTTCCCTCCGAGAAAAAGAGGTCATGCTACAAGAAATTCACCACCGAGTGAAAAACAACTTGCAAGTAATTTCAAGCCTTTTGAATCTCCAAGCTAGAAATGTGAATGATCCGGGCACATTAGAAGTGATCAAAGAAAGCCAGAACCGAGTTAGTTCGATGGCATTGGTTCATGAAAAGCTCTATCAATCGAAGAATTTAGACAAGATTAACTTTTCAGAATATATCACTGACCTAGTGAACTCCCTCACCCGCTCCTACCAAAGTCAATCCAATCAAGTCAAAATTAAAATTGATGTGGAGCATGTTGCCTTCAAGCTGGATATAGCAATACCTTGCGGTCTGATTATCAATGAATTAGTCTCTAATGCTCTCAAGTATGCTTTTACAGATAGTTTAAAGCCAGAAATAAAATCTCTATGCATACAAGCGTAGAACATGAAATAAACCTAGTCATCGCTGATAACGGTACTGGAATTCCTGAGCAGATAGATCAGAAAATGGTGTCTGCTAGAAAGTAGGCGCAAGCATGGCATCCAGACTTCCCACGGTGCATAGGTTAAGAGCCTCCATCCAAGGCATACCTTTGAGCTGAACTCCGAAATGTTCCGCTAAAGATTGCCCCGCCTTTTTCGCATCAGGGAGAAACTGTCGTAGATTATTCACAATCGCCCAGGCATTCACCATGGGATTAATGGCATCCTCTGCTCGATATTGCCCAAATTTTATGAGCTTCTTGTCCAAGAATCGCATGGAGCGATCTAAAGGTGCAGAATAGGCGGAAGCGTCTTTATGTTTCAGGTGATTCGTAAACAGAAAGCGTTTGTGCTTGAGAATATCTAATCGTTTGAGCAACATTGGCTCATCGGCATAGCGTTCACGATTGCGCCGTACCCTTTGTGAATAAGACGCTAGTGAAGAAGCATTTAGAACTGAATCGAAATCATCTTTGAGTTGTTGGAGTTGGTCAGGTAGCCAATCAGGGTGGGTCTTTGAGAAATCATCAAACGTGGCACTCACCCGTTTTTTGGCCATGGAGTTTGCACTCTATCAAGTCGAGGCCAACCTCAGATATCCAAGCATTTTGAGAAGCGACCCAGCCGTCGGTGGTCACCGATGCGGGGACATACAGTTGTGCTTGATCCAAGTGGCCTGTGGCTTGTGCGGCGGCGTCCATTTCCGTCAGAAACCGATGGATGGTGACTTGAAAAGCATCCTCATCCGTGGACTTCATCAATTCGGTATACCAAATCAATTCAGCTTGAGCCACCAAAAACAAGTAGATTTGCTCCCCCCTCTAAACTGGCAAACTTCTCGTCACTGAGTAAATGGGCGGGGGGGGGGTGAGTCCCAGACGCAGTAAAAGTAAATACACAGGCATCAAGTTCCCCAACCACTGCACCAGACTCCAAACCCAACCGGGTTGCCAACCTCGCTCTGCTCCCTGCCAGCTATAAATCGTAGCCGTCTCTCTGTTGCTCAGTCCCATGCCTAAATTCAACTCCAGCAGTTTCCCCAAGCAGTCGGCATCTTGACGACGATAGCGCAGGATAAAGCTGGGCAAAACCGTGAAAACGGCTCGACAGCTTTGGCAGCGCACTCGACAGATAGGGATTGTCTCGACTGGTCCTAACCACCCTTGAACTTGGCGCTCTCGTAGAGCATGGAGCGTATAACGACTGGTATCACGGCAGCAGGGCTTATGACGTTCTGGAGAGAGTTGGGCTGTCAGGGGCGCTTGCAGATACTCGATTAAGGGGCGGCGATTGTCTGCTTGCACCAGGTCTAAATAGTCTTGTTTGGTTGCACCAAAATGAACAATTGCCGTACGATTTTGATGGGCTTGTTTTTCAGTCATGACTAATTCGCTACGCTCAGAGTCACTGAAGTATAAGCTTTTCAGACCTTTGCTGTCTCAGACACCATTTTCTGATCTATCTGTCCTGAGAACTTTGACTGGCGACAATCTCGATCACTAGGGCTAAGGCTCGTTTCCAACTTAACAAGACAACTGTCTGGAAATATCGATCTTCTTGATCATGAAGGCACTGTATTTAACTTAACGTTCCCCATAACAGCTTAATTTTTTTGGCTCGGTAATACTTATGACTGCAACTAAGATTCTGATCGTCGAAGATGAAAGTGTTGTTGCGATTGATATTCAAGATAGTCTCATGCACTTGGGATATGATGTTCCCTTTATTGTTGATACAGGTCTTGATGCAATTAAAACAGCTCAAGAGTTTAGTCCTGATCTCGTCTTGATGGACATCCACCTTAAAGGTGATATGGATGGTATTGAAGCCTCAGAACATATTTACCGGAAGCTTGGTATTCCCATTATTTACCTGACAGCCAACGCAGATGAGGCAACCTATGCTAGGGCAAAATTAACGGGTCCTTTTGGTTACTTGCTAAAGCCCTTCCGGGAGTGTCGAATGTCAATTACATAGTCCGAAAGTATTTTGATTTTCCTCCTGCTATTAGAGATTTGATTTGAAGCTTTGTCACTTGTACTTGAGATCGATGATCTTCTGCCTCGGTGATGGCCGAAGGCCGGTCGGAGACCATCGCGACAGAGAGCAAATGACAATTATCAATAAAACCACCATCAATAGAGATGCTTTCGAGTAAGCATCTCTATTGATGGTGGGGTAAAGGAGGTTTATTCTCGCTTGGGATTAGCTAGAAGTCTTTGGAGAATTGGCCGCGTTTTTAGCAGCTGCTTGTTTTCGAAAACTCTCAGCCTGCATCTCGAAAATGGTGGCATGGTGAATTAAGCGATCAATAGCAGCCACTGTCATCATCGAGTTGGGGAAGATCTTATCCCATTGGCTGAAAGGCTGATTAGCCGTGATGAGTAGGCTCTTTCGCTCATAGCGATGAGCAATCAGTTCGAATAGGACCGAGGTTTCAACATCAGACTTTTGAATATAGCCGAGGTCATCAATGATGAGCAGATCGTACCGGTCGAGCTTAGACAACAGGCTCTGCAATTCCAGTTGGAGTTTTGCCAGTTCCAGCTGTTGCACCAACGCTGTGGCCGTGACAAACTTCACCCGTTTCCCCAACTCAACAATAGAAGTCCCTAATGCAGAGCTGACATGTGTTTTCCCTGTTCCGCTTGGCCCAAATATCAAAATATTACTGCCCGACTCTAGCCAGTGAGTTGTTTGGGAAAACTCCATGATGGCTGCTGGATTGAGACTGGGAATATGGTCAAACTCAAAATTGGTCCAGGACTTGCCGTAGGGCAGCTGCGCTTCGGTTAGCGCGCGGGAGATCCGATTCTGTTCTCGACGGCTGGCTTCCCCTTGGGCTAAAGCCAATAGAAACTGGGCGTAGGACCAATTCTCCTGAGTCGCTTGATGCTCGATGCTCTGCCACTCGTCGAGGAAATGTCTTAACCGGAGCTGCTTGAGCGTCATCATCAAATTGTCGTATGGATTGTCCGGTGCTGCATTGGAGGAGTTGGTCATAGTCGGAGAGAGCGTGCTGTTGTGAAATGACGTCAGGATATTGCTCAGTCGAGAGCTTGAACTCAAAGGCTTGTTTTAATCTACTCAAGGTCAGGGTGGACTGTTCCAGTTGGGTTTGTAGATAGTCAGCTACCTGGGATTCTTGATCCTGAGTTGCAGCAATGTAGAGGGCTTCTGTCATCAAACGGGCAGCCTGGTCCCGCTCAAAGTCAGCTTTGAGGGATTCCCATAGCTGATGCCATTGAAGATTGGGCAGTAAGTCTGCTTGCCATTGGCAGTAGAGAAACGCATGGGGCTTTCTCCTGAGACTTTCTGCCACATGCTTGTAATCGATACTACGAGCCCGTCTCTTCTTCCCAGAGCCATGGACATGGACCCGCGCCAATTCCACTACGGGAGTGGTGCCTAAGAAACCGACAAGGCGGTCATGGTATAGGTGCAGTTTCAACCGATGACCAGTTAAGCGAGAGGGGACTGTGTACAGGACACAGCGGACGGCAATCGTGCTGTTGCAGCTGACTTTAGCGCTGCGGATTTCATAATCAGGGGTGCGATATTTGGGCAAAGGTTGTAATGTGGGGAGCTCCAGTGCAAACTTCTTTTGACACTTGGCATTCAGCTTAGCGATGACTTGCTCGATGAACTGTTGATACTCAGCTACGGATTCGAAGTCAAAGCTGCCTCGACGATACAGGGCCTGGCATAATCGCCGCTTGAAATAGCCATGGGAGCTCTCGATGCCGCCATTCTCATGAGAGACGCCCAGATTGTTGCGGGTCGGCTCCATCCGGTAATGGTCACACAGAGTGGAATACAACTGAGTCAGCTGGGGGGTTACGACCGCCGGTATTGCGATAGGCGGCACTCAGACTATCGGTACGGTGGGTCTTAGGAACACCACCACAGGCAGATAAGGCATTTTGTAGTCCTTGAGATAAGCCGATAAAACTCTCTCCGCCTTGAATCACCTGCACGTACTGCCAGCCGCTATAACTCAGTCGATAGTGATACAAGATATGGTGAAAGGTTTCACCCTGAACCGTCACACTGAAACCTTTGAGCTGGGTGAAGTCTGACTGTCCCATCTCTCCAGGATGATGTTGAATTTTGAACATCACTTCTTTGGGCTTGCCATGAGCTGCCTTCCATTTAGCGGTTCGGCGTTGCACGGTTCTGATCGGTTCTTCCCAGCTTTTGGTGATTCGGTTTAAACCCTTACTCAGAAAGAGATTTGCTTCTTTCTCATGAAGCCATAATTAGTCGCTTGGCGAGTAGTGTTAATCCTGCCCTGCCAAACATCTGACGCTTAAGCATTTTTAGTTTGTTGTTGAGTCCCTCCACCGGACCATTACTGACCTCCATCATCATGCTGGCTTTGACTGCAGCATAGTCATCCATGAGACCCGCAGCAAACTTTTTCAACGGTTGAATTGGACAGGTCAATGCCTTCATCAACCAACAATCAAAAGCATCGGCCTGTCGTTGTCTGAGCAACTCAAGGAACGTATGAGCTAAATCAACAAGGGTTGCTAAGTCCGGGTGTTGTTTGACCAGGTATTCCAACAACTCTTTATTTTCGGGTTCTCGATTCTCTTCTTTGAGCACAATTAGATAGGCTGCTTGACGAGGTGTAAAAGGAGGAGCTTGAGGATCAATGACAGTGGGTAAGGACTTTGTCACTGGAGCACGATATGAAGGAAGGCTCTGAGCTTCGCGGAACCCACGAAGGTAACGCTGGAGAGTGCGTTGGGAGCCTTCATAGCCATTCTGTCGGAGCAATACCATCAAGACTTTGGAGTTCGTTATTCCAGAATTCCACCAAGCCACAACCTCCTGTTTGTAGGGGTCGAGTAGGCTCCTACCCAAGGTCGGACGTCGGTTATAAGTTTCTGGAAAATCAGGTCGGGTACCATATTTGCGAACAGTACATTCACTCACTCCGACTTTGTCTGCAATAGCTGCAGTCGACCATTGTTGTTCGCGGAGAGCTTTAATTTCTTGCTGCTGTTGTACCCGAATTTGATGGTTTGCCTGTGCCCGTTCTTGAAAGGTTGCAGTGGCAGTCGATTGAGGAATTACAACAACCGTTGCAGTATGCCCTAGATTTGAGCTAGTGACTGGGTATTGCTCCCGTGAAGCGGCTTTAAGCTCAGCATGGTAGTTTTCCAATGAAAGCTCAAGCGCTTCACTCAAATTTTTGACTAGATGAAAGCGATCTGCAACTTGTCTGGCGTCTGGCGCAGCCTTATCCATGGCACTTTTGTAGGTCTTGGAACGGTCACGGGATAATACTTCTATACCTGGATGCTCTCGTAGCCAATCGACCAATGTGTCTGCTTTGCGATCTGCTAGCAGGGCAATAGGTTGATGAGTCTCTAAGTTGACTAAAATTGTGCCGTAATTATGGCCTTTTCGGAACGCAAAGTCGTCTACCCCTAACACTTTTGGAACCTCGAACTCAGGGAGGGGAAGGCGCTCTAAGTGGTTGAGTAGTGTACTGCCACAGCTAAAATAGCCCAGACACTTGCCTAGACGAGAACCAGCAGCACCGCCTAAGGCTAACCCAATCTCCTGGAGATGCTGAACCTGGCGTACGGTTTTCCTGGCCCAAGGTGCCGCCACCTCTGGAATGCGTTCGGTAAAAATACGACGGCGACACTCTGAATTCGGACAAAAGAATTTGCAGACTAGCACGAGCAAGCTTAAGCTGAAGTGCAAGCAGGGTAAGTCGGCAAGGGTTCGTTGATATCGACTGTGCACTCGATGAGCCACGCTACCGCACAAGGGGCATGGAGCCACCGTTTGGGTGGACATAACACTCAATTCCAAATGCTGGTGTTCTACATCCATTTCATAGTCGTTCAATTGGAGCCCGTTGGGGCTAGGTAATAAAGCTTGGAGTAATTCCATGGCCAGAATATTGCAAAGACTCTAGCTTCAATGGTTTCACAGATTTTTCATCGCATCACCAAAAGCTGGGAAGAGCCTTCTGATCTTGTCATCATATTGCCCAGGATGGTCCTCTTGTAAGGTCTCAAATAGAGTAGTCGCTTCTAATCGAGGCTCACGCTCTAACATCGGCTCAAGTTCTAATTCCCATAATCCATCCAGCGGATCTTCACGGGTTTTCCAGTCATGAGGGCGGCCTCGTTGGGGACGATGGGTGCCACTATCAATACGACGGGCAGTGCGGGTTGAGATCCCTGCTTTGGCAGCTGCAGTGTCTTGGGAAGAGCCGGATTGTTTTGTTTTCATATAAAGCTGTACCTGTTGAGGTTTAATAGGAGCTGGCACTAGAGGTCCCTAATCGTCTTAGGTGTACAAACCCTAGTGTCTTTCCTGTATGGAGTTATAAAAAAAGTGAAAAGGTATAGATGCTCTCTGAACTGATTTGAGATCTCTTGTGTTTTGAGAATGAGATCCTGATTTCTAGAGAGGTCTACGTAATTGTCAGGCGGTCATGTATTCGGTCTATGCAATTGTCGCCTATCACGGGAGGAAGAGCTACATACAACCATTGGCATCGCTCTCTACAAACACCAAGTTGATCAAGAAAAAGAAGAACAAGAACAGCGCTTGACCACGATTCTGCAGAGTATTGGTGAAGCCGTGATTGTAAGTGACCATGAAAGTAAAGTTACTTTTATCAATCCTGTAGCCGAAGAAATAACTCACTGGAAATCGTTGGAGGCCATCGGTGAAAAAGTCTCCACCATTGTTCCTATTCTGAGCGATGCGACGTTACTCCCCACAACACACCCGGCTGACAATGCACTGAAAAGCCTGTCCACGGTCGTTATGCCTGAGAACATTCTGCTCGAAACTAAAGGCCATTCAAGAATACCCATTGCTCTAACCGCCGCTCCCTTAAAAGATAGAAAGGGCAAAGCAATGGGGGTTGTCACGGCTTTTCGGGATATGACGGACCATAAACAAGCTAGAGAGCTTCTGATTCGGAATGCATTCTATGATTCCCTAACAACTCTCCCCAATCGGGCTTTGTTGATAGATCGCTTAAATCAATCCCTAGAAAGAGTAAAGCAATATGCCAATGATTCTTTTGCCTTACTTTTCGTTGATATAGACCGATTCAAAATGGTCAATGACAGCTTAGGGCATCCCTGTGGAGATCAGCTGTTACTCGCCATTGGCAAACGGTTGCGTCAGAACCTTTTTGCTACGGATACCGTGGCTCGCTTTGGGGGGGATGAGTTTGCCATCTTACTTGAGCATGTTTATGACAACAAAATGGCTTCTGAAGTCGCTGCACGCATCAATCATGTTCTCCAACAACCGTTTTTGGTTGAAGGGCAGACGGTTTATACCTCTGCCAGTATTGGTGTAGTTCTGGGTAGTGCCAAATATCAGAATGCTGATGACTTGCTCAGGGATGCAGATATTGCCATGTACCGTTCTAAAGAACAGGGTAAAAGCTGCTTCACGGTGTTTGAGCCTTCAATGTATGCTCAAGTCAAAGGTTTACTGCAATTAGAGAACGATATCCGTGATGCAATTGCCAACCGAGAATTTGAAGTTCATTATCAACCGATCCTAGCGTTATCGACCCAGGAAATTGTTGGATTTGAAGCGTTGGTGCGGTGGCGTAAACCTGGGCAGGGACTGATATCACCAGGAGTGTTTATTCCTGTCGCTGAGGAAACAGGCCTGATTGTCCCGATAGATTGGTGGGTGATGGATGAAGCTTGTCTGCAAATGCGCTTTTGGCAGCAACAGTTTCCCTCGTCCCCACCCTTAACAATCAGCATCAACATCTCCAGCAAACATTTTGCTCAACCCTCTCTCGTGGAGCAGGTTCGTCAAGTTTTAGAGAAAACGGGTCTGCCTCCGCAGAGTTTAAAGCTAGAAATTACTGAAACTGCATTGATTGAAAATCCTGATTTCGCCAATGTTGTTCTGACTCAATTGAAGCAGTTGGGCGTAAAGCTATGTATTGATGACTTTGGTACAGGTTATTCATCTTTAAGCTATCTACATCGGTTTCCCTTGGATATCCTAAAGATAGACCGCTCCTTCATCAATTCCATGCATGAGAATGAGGAGAAATTAAAAATCGTCAAAGTTATCATTACTTTAGCGAAGACGCTAGATATGCCAATCGTTGCAGAGGGGATTGAAACAGAGCAACAAGCTGAAATTCTGCGACAATTAGGTTGTGAATATGCACAGGGATTTCTGTTTCACAGACCTGTTGAATCAAGAGACGCTGAAATTGTATTACAAGAAACAAATAAAACTTCAACGGCTGAGCAAAGCCATCCGACAGCATTGATCGATTGAGAACCAACTCCACTGGGTCTTGGACGTGACCTTTGGCGAAGATGCTAGCCGCATTCGCACAGGACATGCGCCGGAAAACATGGCCATCCTGAGACGCTGGAGCATCAACCTTCTCAATCAAGAAACGTCCTTTAAGAAAAGTACCCGTCAAAAACTAAAACGGGCGAGCATGGATGAAGCGTATATGCTCAAAGTTCTAGGCGCTTCTATTCCTTTACAGTCTAGCCTTTCAGAGGCTTGATTTTCTTGCGCTTACCCTGCACAAATAACACAAGTTTCAACGAGATATAAGAGAACTATCTCTGGCACAGGCTAAGTTGCAAGTTTTTCGTCACCCTTAAAGGAAGATTTAAATCACATTGAAAAAAAAATTATCTTTAGCCTACCATTCTATCTCCGAAATATTTATTACAATGCACTACTGGAGTTAAACTTGGGCACTGTAAAAGGGTGATCAGTAGTCAAATAAGTAGATTAGTCAACTAATGGCTGAATCATCCTCTATTTATAGTGAAAAAAATACTTTTGGGAGAAAATATTATCCAAAGCCAACTATTGCAATTGGTCATGGATAATCTACCAGAATGTATTTTCTGGAAAGATATTAATTCAGTCTATTTAGGATGTAATCATAAGTTCGCAAAAATAGCAGGAGTTGATACACCAGACAAAATTATTGGTAAAACGGATTATGACTTAGTTTGGCAGGCAGAGGAAGCTGAATTCTTTCGACAGTGTGATCGCAGAGTGATGGATTCTAACTCATCAGAGTTAGGTATTATTGAACCGCAATTACAAGCAGATGGTAAACAAGCCTGGTTAGAAACCAATAAAGTCCCCCTTCATGACGAGCAGGGCAATGTTATCGGGATTTTAGGCACCTTTCAAGATATTACAGAACGAAAAGAGGCAGAATTAGCCTTAAAGCAGCTCAATGAACAACTAGAGCATCGGGTTGAAGTAAGAACATCAGAGCTACTTAAAGCGAAAGAAGCTGCTGATAGTGCCAACAAAGCAAAAAGCGCATTTCTCGCCAATATGAGTCATGAACTGCGTACCCCTATGAATGCTGTCATAGGGATGACAGGATTACTGACCCATACCTCTCTAGATGCTCAGCAACAAGACTTTGTCGATACGATTCGCAGCAGTGGTGATGCCCTTTTATGTCTCATCAACGATATTCTTGACTTCTCTAAAATTGAAGCAGGAAAACTAGATCTTGAAAAACAACCTTTTGAAATCAGGCAATGTATTGAAGGAGCACTGTTAATAGTTGCGTCTAAAGCCTCAGAAAAAAATCTAGAACTGGCTTATCTGATCAACTCACCAATTCCAACTGCCATTCTTGGGGATATCACTCGATTAAGGCAAGTTCTAGTCAATTTGCTCAATAACGCTATTAAATTTACGGGAGAAGGAGAAGTCGTTGTCTATGTATCAGCAAACCCCATTGAGGAGCAGCGGTCTCAAGCTGATGCAGAATGTGTAACACCTGTGGTTGCAGATGCAACCTCATATGTCATTCAATTTGATATCAAAGACACAGGGATTGGAATTCCACCTGACAAACTGAAGCGCTTATTTAAATCTTTTTCGCAAGTGGACGTTTCCACCACTCGGAAATTTGGGGGAACAGGGCTGGGATTAGCCATTAGCAAGCAGCTGAGTGAGCTGATGGGTGGGAAAATATGGGTCAACAGCGAAGTGAGCAAAGGGTCAACTTTTTCCTTTACGATTATCGCTTCTGAAATTCCTGACTTTGTTAGCCCTCATACCCTTACAGATGTAGAACTAGCGGGTAAACAGTTGCTAATTGTGGAAGATAATGCCACAAATCGGGAAATTCTTACTTTACAAGCTCAATCTTGGGGAATGTTGACCTGTGCCGTTAAATCAGGGGTAAAAGCCCTGGAATGGCTACAGCGAGGTGTGACATTTGATCTAGCTATTTTAGATATGCAAATGCCTGAGATGGACGGTGTGACTCTGGCTCAAAAAATACGCAAGCAACCAAGTGGTAAATCCCTACCCCTGATCATCCTCAGTTCATTGGGAAAAGAAGATATCCGCTCACGAGCAAAAGAGAACAATATTTCAGCCATATTAAACAAGCCGATACAACAGACACAATTGCATAATGTTCTGTGCCAAGTCTTGGGTAATCCATCAGCCCAAGTAGAGCAAGTTTCAACTGAAGAACAAATATCTACAAATTTAGCAGCCCAACACCCGTTACGAATTCTATTGGCAGAAGATATGGTTGTGAACCAAAAGGTGGCTTTATTAACCTTGAAGCAACTGGGGTATCAAGCGGATGTTGCCAATAACGGCTTAGAAGTTATAGAAGCATTAGAACGGCAACCCTATGATCTGGTGTTTATGGATGTGCAAATGCCAGAAATGGATGGTCTAACAGCCACAAAAGAAGTGTGTCAACGGTGGTCTCCAGAAGAACGGCCTTACATTATCGCCATGACAGCTAATGCCATGCAAGGGGACCGGGAAATCTGTCTAGCAGCAGGTATGGATGGTTATATTACTAAGCCAGTGCGTATGAACGAACTTAGGGATGTTCTGAGTCGTTGTCAACCGATAAACGACGATAGTTCAGAAGACTTAGCCCCGCCTTTGCCCCAAGCACAACTTGACACTCAGACGCTCTTTACTCCTATTGAGGATCTTACCCATACTGAAAAATCAGATGAAAGTATACTCTCCTCACAGCCATCTAGAAAAGAAAGATCGGCAGATTTGCCATCTACCTCCAATACTAAGTCCTCTCATGACTGGCCTACAACTGAAGGAAATTCGAGCGATCTAGACTGTCAAAACTGTCTGAGCGTTGAACCGCCACCTATAGCTTCTAGCACCCAGGACTCTCACTCTTCTGTGATCACAATGGAGCAGTTCAACATAGCTAATACTCCTATTGATTCAACCATTTTTGATCCCTCAGCTCTCGAGAGTTTTCATCAAATGGCAGGAGAACATGCTTCCCTCTTAATCTCTGACTTACTGAGCACTTATATCGAAGATGCACCAGAGCGGGTAAACAGAATGCAGCAGGCAGTAAGTGATAGAAATCCAGAACTATTGAGTGATGCCGCTCATGCTTTAAAGTCGGCTAGTGCCAATCTTGGGGCCAAACAACTCTCTAAGCTTTGTGCTCAAGCTGAAACATTAGGACAGGCTGGCACCATGGAGGGAGCAGAAGATATTGTCTTCAAAGTTGCCCAAGCCTACCAAACAATCTGCACTATGTTTGAGGCAGAAATAAAAAAGCTATCAGCATTTTGATATCTAAGTTATCTCTAATCCCAACTTTATTGGGTGGTGCGGCGATCTGTCTTGGAAGCAAAAATAATTTGTAGCTACTATATGCATGGCTTATAAGTGTAATTAGCGTCTAATCATAGCCTTGATCTTTTGTGGCCAGGTAGGAGGAATTTAAGGAGTTCGCCTTATTCGGGGGTAAGGTCACTCGGATATGATGTACGCATTGCTCTTTGATGGCCATCGTTTGGTGATGGCAGCCTATTCACAAAGGGCTTGCTTATGGAAGACTTGAATTCTCAAACATCCCTCCTTCTAACGAATTCTGGAGTCTATTAGAATTCAGGTCTATTGAGGGTTTCGAGAATTTACATCTCCTTTCACTGTAGAGTCGTTGAGCACTCTAGCAGCGAAGGGAAATACTCCATACATGGCAGCTTCAATTCATGGCGATCAGACCATCTATTTACCCGTCGAAAGTGAAACCCAATATCGACAGATAGTCCTTGATCCTCAGGCCGGGGAAGATGTCAATTTTATGAATTTTTAGGGCAGACTAAACTCAAGATATTAGTCCTATATAAGGTGATTGCAAGAACACCCTAGCTTTGAGTTTAACTGCTAAATTCCCAGGCTAGATCCATCTTGATTAAGGAAAAACTCTTATCTCAATTCTTGAACATCAGATAGCACCCTCCTTCCCTACATCAGGAGCAGTCCATGTCACAGAGAAAAGCTCCCCTCCCAAAAATTCGGATTGGTGAACTTCTCCTTCAGAAAGGATTCATCAACGCCACTCAACTCAATCAAGCACTAGACTTCCAACGCAATAGCGAATTAAAACTGGGTGAGATTCTCATCCATCAAGGTCTGATTAGTCCTGAGCAGCTGCAACAAGTCTTGAATGAGCAGCGATTGCGTAACTTAGTGACATCAGTATTACTATCAGTTAGCGCATTAACCCCTAACTTACCTCAATTAATTGCCGATAATGGGGGCCAAACTATTGAGGTACATAAAAAAGCCATTCCTACCCAGACACACCTATCCGAGAACGACAGTCAAGAGCAGATTGAACAACAGCACCAAGGAGGAACTCCCATCCAGGCGAGCCTCCCAAAAGCCCAAACCTTATTTGCTTCAGCTAACCCTCTCCCCCAAAAACCTACCGTAGAATTTCCCCTGAGAGGGTTTTGTCATCCCCTGAATGGTGAAGGTTGGTTAAGCCAAGGCATTCGTGGCAGAACTCATCAAGGTCGAATGGAATATGCCTATGATCTAGCAGTGAGCATTGGCACTCCCATCTATGCCATGCGCTCTGGTAAAGTGATCGCGGTGCGGGATAAATACCCCGATACAGGCGGTGGCAAGGAAAATGCGACTCGTTTTAATTTTGTTTGGATAGAGCATGAGGATGGCTACCGTTCTGCCTATGTTCACTTGCAGCAGGGATTTCGGTCAAAAGTGGATCTCAAAGCCGGAGATCATGTTGAAGCAGGTCAACTCATCGGCTACAGTGGCAACTCAGGTTGGAGTTCTGGTCCTCACTTACATGTTGAAGTACAGAAACCCTATCGAAGACAGCGTTTCACCAAAACGGTTCCCTTCTCTATCTCAGGATCTTGCAAAGACGTGCCATTTGCCCAAAAGGGATAGGGTTCGTCACTTGTAAGCCGATGGCTTCCCTCTAGGCAGAATCATATTCCAAATGGGCTTGGTTCAAAAATAGTGAATTTTGGGTTACACTTCCACGACAAAATAAACCATCAATTTTCGATGGCTTGAAGTCTACTTCTTCCCCATCAATTCAGACTATGCTCTTTGGAATCGCTGGAATCCTAGTAGCTCTAACCAGTGAAGATGAGTTAGTGTCCCTATTTATTCGCCACGGCTTTTGAGTCGATCATGCTTGGCATGATCCCTGCGTGAGACGAGAAAGAATATTACTAAACAGCTCTCCTCATTTGGGAAAGCATCACTTTTATCAGCCATATTTCTGAAGTTCTGGAATAGCAGTTCGAGTGCATTAAAGGTACGAATCAGCGAATAGATGGATTCATCAAAATCATAGAAGCTCAATCCTTGAACCAGTAACGATTTTATTCATAGCAGCAATAACAATCAAATTAGCTAGATGAGAAACATGCATACTGTAATCGTGCTAACGCGAAAAGTAATATGGGGCCTGTTGAAAAAGCACTCTGGTTTATTGAAAGCCACTTCAATAAAAAACTAACATTATCGGCTATTGCAAACGCAAGTGATGTCTCTCGCTATCACTTGACACGAGTGTTTGGTATCGCAACGGGATATTCCGTAATGCGGTATGTCCGTAGTCGACGTTTGACTGAAGCCGCCCGTGCGCTCGCTGTTGGTGCTCCTGATATTCTTGCTGTAGCACTCGATGCGGGCTACAGCTCTCATGAAGCTTTTACGCGGGCCTTCTGTGCTCAATTCGGTATCATGCCCAAGCAAGTTCGCGCAAAGCGTCATTTCGACTCAATTCAGATGGTGGAGCCTATTGTAATGAATGAAAATCTGATTGTTAAGCTCGAATCCCCGTACATTACATATGCTGATACTTTCCTCATCGCTGGACTAAGGGATCGTTATACATTTGAAACTAATCACGGCATTCCTCTGCTGTGGCAATGCTTTGGACCCTATATAGGACATATCCCAGGGCAGGTTGGAACAGTGACCTATGGAGTATGTTGCAATAGTGATGGTGCAGGAAACTTTGACTATATTGCCAGTGTAGAAGTTTCCTACTTAGCAGACCTTCCTGATGACTTCAACTACGTACAAATTCCTGCACACAAATACGCTGTGTTTTCTCACCGAAATCATATTTCTACCATTCGTAATACTGTTTATACCATTTGGAATCAATGGTTACCCCAATCAATATACAATCCATCCGAAGCACCGGAGTTCGAGCGCTATGATGAGCGTTTCGATCCTCAACTAGGAACAGGTGTGGTAGAGATTTGGGTACCCATAAATTAAATCTAAATGGGTTCTCCAGGAATTAGGTTAGTGTCCTGATTTATTCACGATGCTTTTTGAAGCGATCATGCTTGGCATGATCCCTACGAGAGACGAGGAAGAAAATCGCTAAACAGCTTTCCTCATTGGGGAAAGCACCAATTTCATCAGCTTTGGTTCGGAATTCCCGGAACAGCCTTTCTAGGGCATTGGAAGTACGAATCAGCGAATGAAGTGATTCATCAAAATCATAGAAACTCAAGGTCAGGGCAAAATCTTTGATAAAGGTTCTGACCGCATCGGGTTCAAGGTCTGTCCATTTCTGTGCAAACACGAGCAACATCACAATCGATTCTTCCCAGTCTGGCGCTTTATAGATAGCATAGGCATCGTGTTTAATTTGTGAATATCGCAGCTTCTTGGCTTCAAAGTGGGACAGTTCTTGTCCTTGAGCATCCAGGTGTGGCAATTGCTCATATCCCAAATGCCGGAGCATCGCTCGAACCTTATGAGTAATGCATCGCTGATGTTGTGCGAGGGGAAACAGAGCACGAATCACCTTAGGCAACCCAGTCGTGCCATCACTGACAATCAATTTCACCGAATAGGGTTGCAATCCCCGTTGCCACAGATGCGCAAAGAACAGTAACCAAGCTACCTCCGATTCTTGCGTCGCCATTTCATCATGAAGCACCGTTTGGGTGCCATCGGGCCACACTGCCATAGCGACTAGAATGACTCGGTCTTCCGCATGACGTAGTTTCCGGATATGCCCAGCTTGGTCTTCCCAAAAGTCTTCTGAGGAACACTGAACACTAGCCCAAACACCATCGACAATCAGAATAGGAGGGGTTTCCTCAAGACGAGTCTGACGGCTTTGAAACATTTGCTTCTGAGCTTTTAGCGTAATTCGGTTAATGGCATTAACGGATAAGACTGCTCCTAGAATCTCATAGAGAGCTTCTTGCAGATCCCGAAGCGATAACCCCATGACGTACAAGCCGAGGCAAAAATCGAGGAGACTACCGAGAGCTCGTTGGTAACGTTCTAAAATCTGCCACTCTCGGTCTGCATTCCCTTTCCGTAGCTTAGGGACAGACAGCTGAGCAATACGGCCGTATTGAGTATCGAGGACCCGTTGATAGTAGCCTGAACGTCGAGGTCGATCCCCTTGAACCTCTGATAGATAAGCTTGAACTTCTTCGTCTAGTGCTGACTCTACTGCGTTCTGGGTGACTCGGTTTGCTTCAAGGCGAAGGGTTGCTTCTAGGGCTTTGTTAATAGAGGCATAGGAACTTTGAGACTGAATACGGATAATCTGCTGCTCGCGTTGGGCAATGTTCATCAAGGAATGCTCTGAATTATCTATTACCAAAGCATTTCAGCTATCTCAGCTCATGGCGAATAAATCGGGACACTAACCAATATTCTGGCCATGGAATTACTCCAAGCTTTATTACCTAGCCCCAACGGGCTCCAATTGAACGACTATGAAATGGATTTAGAACACCAGCATTTGGAAATGAGTGTCATGTCCACCCAAACGGTGGCTCCATGCCCCTTGTGCGGTAGCGTGGCTCATCGAGTGCACAGTCGATATCAACGAACCCTTGCCGACTTGCCCTGCTTGCACTTCAGCTTAAGTTTGCTCGTGCTAGTCTGCAAATTCTTTTGCCCAAATCCGGGGTGTCGCCGTCGTATTTTTACCGAACGCATTCCCGAGGTGGCGGCACCTTGGGCCAGGAAAACCGTACGCCAGGTTCAGCATCTCCAGGAGATTGGGTTAGCCTTAGGCGGTGCTGCTGGTTCTCGTCTAGGCAAGTGTCTGGGCTATTTCAGCTGCGGCAGTACACTACTCAACCACTTAGAGCGCCTTCCCCTCCCTGAGTTCGAGGTTCCAAAAGTGTTAGGGGTAGACGACTTTGCGTTCCGAAAAGGCCACAATTACGGCACAATTTTAGTCAACTTAGAGACTCATCAACCTATTGCCCTGCTAGCAGATCGCAAAGCAGACACATTGGCCGACTGGCTACGAGAGCATCCAGGTATAGAAGTATTATCCCGTGACCGTTCCAAGACATACAAAAGTGCCATGGACAAGGCTGCACCGGAGGCTATACAAGTTGCGGATCGCTTCCATCTCGTCAAAAATCTGAGCGAAGTGCTGGAGCTTGCGTTGGGGAGCTACCATGCGGAACTGAAGGCTGCTGAACAAGCGCAACACCCACGCACTACTGTAGATGAGCAGACTGAAACGGTTGTTGCCATCCCTCAGCCGACTGCGACTGCAGCCGCTCAAGAACGGACTAAGAAACACTATCAACAGCGCGTCCAACAGCAGCGAGAGATCAAAGCACTGCGTGCCCAACGATGGCCAATGGAAGCGTAATATATTTACAATTTATATGTATTCATGCTACGTTCTTTTGAGTGAGGTAGATGGCATGGAGTTTTGAGATGGATTACGAATTACGGGTAGTCGTTGAGAAAGTATCCGTCAGTTCAATGTCACTGACTTAAGAAAGTAGAAAAGGGCTGCAAGTCTTGATAGATATAGAATCAAGACTTGTAATCCATCAATAATCTGCCTTCCACTATGTCTCAGTCAGCCGAAATTCTCAAGCACCAGTTTTCCCAAAGCCTGGGATTGCCCTGGACGGATATTCTTCCTGCTTCAAGGCTGACCGACATCCTAGCAGAGGAATCAATCTCTTATCGCAACCGTGTGTATACGCCCATCGTTACGTTGTGGGCCATGCTCTACCAAGCATTATCTGCAGACAAAAGCTTGCGCAACACAGTCAAATGCATCACCACCTGGCTCACTGCCGCAGGACTCCAACCCCCATCATCAGATACAGGAGCCTACAGTAAAGCCCGAGGAAGATTACCTGAGTCCCTGCTGCAACGGTTAATTCCCGAAACTGCTAATCACATAGAGCAAAGCATTCCCCAAGAACACCACTGGTGTAATCGAACAGTGAAAGTCTATGACGGCACGACAGTGCTGATGGCTGATAGTGCGGCGAACCAAGGGGAGTATCCTCAACATGGCAATCAGGCTCCTGGCTGTGGATTCCCCATTGCCCGTTTAGTGGTGTTTTTTTGCTTAATCACAGGGGCAGTGGTCTCAGCCTGCATTGCCCCCTGGAGCATGAGTGAAATCGTCATCAGTCGGCTGCTTTATGAGGATCTGGAGGTTGATGATGTGGCCATAGCAGATCAAGCCTATGGCAGCTATGTTGATCTAGCCCTGATTCAACAACAAGGAGCCGATGGGGTTTTACATAAACATCATGCCCGTCATACAGACTTCCGTAAAGGACGTAAGAACGGGATAGGAGACCACCAAGTTCAATGGCAAAAGCCCACACGGTGTCCCGCCCACATGAGTGCAACGGAGTTTGCAGAGATTCCCAAAACGTTGACAGTCAGGGAGGTATCGCTACGTCTATCGCGTCGAGGCTTTCGAGACCAGTTCATTATCGTTGTCACGACTTTACTGGATGCTCAGCGCTATAGTGCGAAACAATTGACTCGCTTGTACGGATGGCGATGGCAGGCGGCTGAAGTCAATTTGAGACACCTCAAAACCACCTTAAAGATGGAAATGCTCACGGCAAAGACACCTGAAATGGTGCGCAAGGATATTTGGTCTCATTTGCTAGGCTACAACTTACTGAGAAGTCTCATGGAACAGGCTGCCCCATGGGCAGAATATGACCGCTCTCGACTCTCTTTACAAGGGGCTCGACAACACTTTAATCAGATGCTGGTTTTGTTAGCAACGGCGACACAAGCTATACGTCAACGGTTGTATGCTCATCTGCTTGAAAATATTGCTACTGACCTTCTGCCTGTTCGACCCCATCGACTCGAACCCAGGGTCGTTAAACGAAGACCTAAGCCCTTCCCCAGAATGCGACAACCGCGCTCTGTCCTCAAAGCCAATCTGGCTGCTTGATTAAGCTTAT
Source organism: Acaryochloris sp. 'Moss Beach' (assembly GCF_021497025.1). Lineage (NCBI taxonomy): Bacteria > Bacillati > Cyanobacteriota > Cyanophyceae > Acaryochloridales > Acaryochloridaceae > Acaryochloris > Acaryochloris sp. 'Moss Beach'. The sequence continues at coordinate 127,362 of NZ_CP071718.1, read as the reverse complement.
CTCAGTGCCATTGATCCGTCAGTTCTCAAGAGGTCTTAAAACGTGACACTCTTAAAGTCTATGACATTAAGTCACCAGAATCCATTTTAGAGTTAGGTCTGCGTCATGAAGAGCAAATCTCACTGTTAGAAAAGATTCAGAACTCTGTTTTAGCCGTGCAATCAACCTTGATTAAAACAGGCTATGATGTTTGCCCAAGATGTGGGGATAATCTCAAAAAGATGGGATTTACGCCCTCTAAATTTCATGCTGTTTTCAGTGATCATAAAGTCCGCATCCAAAAACACAAATGTCTTAATCCAGACTGTAAATGGCAAAGTACCCCTTCAACGGCCTCTGTCTTTGGCACTTGTATTCACCCAGACTTAGCGAAACTGCAATGTGAGCAAGGGGCGTTGTATAGCTTCCGTAAAGCCGAGACTAATCTGGAGCAGTTGACGGTTCATCGCCGTCCGGTCAATAACCATAACAAAATCAAGCTGCTCACCAATGAAGTGGGGGCAACCTTAGCCCAAGAGAATCTCAAACCATTGGCAACACCCAAAGGTACTGCCATTGCACAAGAGATTACCCTCCAAGTAGATGGGGGGCATATCCCTGACAAAGATAAGGATAAACGTAGCTTTGAAGCGCTCTCTGCTGTTGTTTACCGTCCAGAAAATATTATCGAAGTGGATAGTCATCATCGTCAGATCAAGGATAAAAGCTGTGCCCTCTCAGCCCAAGATGACGAACTAGCGACCATGAAGCTCTTTACGCTCAATGCAGCCCGAAAGCAGGGTATGACGAAAAAGACTAAGGTCACTGCTTTAGCCGATGGTGCTCAAAATTGTTGGTCAGTGATTTTAAGCTTGGCTCCACACTGCAAAAATCTTCTGTGTATATTGGATTGGTTTCATCTTGCTATGCGATTTCAGAATGTCAGAGGGGCGGTAGATGACGCCTTCGAAAAAACCTTAGAGGGAGTGAAGTGGAAATTGTGGCATGGCAAGTCGGATGAGGCGTTGCAGAAATTAGAACTGCTGATGAACAATATTACTGATTCAAAGAAGCGCTCAAAACTGAAGAAGTTATATAACTATCTAGAGAACAATCAAGCCTATCTAGTGAATTATGAAGAGCGCGATAAACAGGGCCTAAGTTACACCAGTCAAGTGGCAGAATCTCATATCGATACGATTATCAATGACCGCTTTAAACGAACTAAGAAAATGCAGTGGACTCATGATGGTGCTCATAATATCTTGCAGATTAGAGGGATGATCACCAGTAATGAATGGGATGAAAACTGGCAAGTACCTGTAATCTCAGCCTTGACAGTAGCTGCATAACGAGCCTATAGCCTGTAGATATATTACGCTTTCAATCAAACTTATCCTGGACTTACATCACCCCAAAACGATAAATTCCAACTAGCGAAGTAAAACTACCAGATCATTATTTCTAAAGCCCACTTGAAAATGTGACATGCTTGTAGGTCTGAATGGGTATGCTTTATCAGTGTGCAACTACTCTTCAGAATACAGTTTATTCTCAATGAGATAACCAACAGAATCTACTCAGATATTTATAGCTATGAGACTTTGCATCAACCCTGCCTGTTCCAATCCTGACAACCCCGACGATGAGTTGTTTTGCCAAGCTTGTAGTACAGAGCTTCTAGTGAAGAACAATTATTACGCTATTAGTGTATTAGGGGAGGGTGGATTTGGAAAAACTTATGAACTACGGGGTAAGGGCGACCGTCAAGTCCTTAAGGTCTTAAAAAAAGCTAGTGATAAAGCCATAGAGCTGTTTAAGCGTGAAGCACAGTTTCTTCAGAAAAATCAGACTCCAGGTATCCCGAAAGCTTTAGCAGGAAGCTATTTCGAACATCCTTGTACAGATGATACTCCACTGCACTGTCTAGTAATGGAGAAGATAAAAGGACAAAATCTAAAGGATTACATCAAAAAGCGAGGTAGGCCTATAGTAGATGATGTTGCTAAGGAATGGTTAGTAGAACTCACTACTATTCTCACTGAGGTACATAAGCAAGGCATTATTCATCGCGATATCAAACCTCAGAATATTATTCGCCAGCCTAATGGAGCGCTCGCACTCATTGACTTCGGGGCTGTTAGCGAGGAAGAATTAACTGATAATAGTGGAACTGAAACAGCCAGTGTAGTAGGTGGTACTGAGACAGGGACAAGAGTTTTTACTAATGCCTATGCAGCACCAGAACAAATTAAAGGTCAAGCCCTTTTTCAGTCAGATATCTACTCATTAGGTAAGACATTTATATACTTGTTAACCAACAAGGAACCAAATGACAAGTCAATGTACGATGCATTTGATGATTGCGTTAATTGGCAGCCCCATGCTCAAGAAGTCTCGGTTGAGCTAGCAAAGCTTATCAACTTGATGACAGCGGCTAAAGCAAAAGACCGACCAACTGATGCGCAAGCATTATTGAAAGAGGTTAACTATCTAGATAAAAAAGTCAAAAAAGGTACAGATATTAGGGTTAACCTGAAAATTGATACCATCGACATAGTCGAATCAAAAATTGGCAGACATCCAAAGATTTCTGTTGATAGGCTAATTAACGTTAACGGCACCTTAAAAAATGAGGTTTCAGAACTTAATGTAGAACTACCTCAAAATTGGGAAGATGGACAGATAATTATCATTGAAGGAGCTGGAAATGCCGGTGAATATGGTGGTAAACCCGGCGATGTTTTAGTAAAACTTAAAGATATTACTGATATTGAAGATGACCTAAACGATTTTAAAGCTGCTGTAGATGCCCTAAACAATACTGAGTTTGATGATGTTATTGATCTCTTGAAAGATACTGATTCGAATAAAGAGGAAGATACCTCTAAAAAGGAAGATACCTCTGGATGTTTGGGTTGCTTGGCAATGGTAATAGGTTTGATCGCTGCAGGAGCTTTTGGTGTAATATCATCTTTAAATTCTGATGATTGGTCGGGAACTACCCCTTCACCTACATCTGAACCTACTGTACCTGTTGGATTCCCGAAAGCATCTTGTGGAAAGGGAGGAACGTCCAATGCAGTTCTTCTAAGACCTGAGGATGGCGATCTCAATACCTTGTTAGATTATGTAAAACAGAATTTTTGTGCAGATGCTTATCTTTTTGATTTTATAGATGAAAGGTACGTTAGGATTGCTGCATTCGGTGATAAACAAGGGGCTGAAGAATTTGCCAATTATATTACCCCATACATTAATTATGATGCTAAAGTTTTTGTTACATCTAGAGAATAATCAAATATATTTAAGCACTATGATTTTATCAAACAACAATTTCAGACATATAGTTCAAATTAGTTAAGAGTACTTCTATATTAAGGATATCTAAAAAAAATTTATTTTTTTTGCCTTTTTTATGTCAGATTCATCACAGAAACAATTAATATTAGCCAGTCAAAAAAATTACACAATTAATTTGTCGATTACGTGATATCGATTCATCTCCATTGCTTGAAGAAATGTTGACAGGTCATCAAAATATATTGAATTTCTCAGAAACAAATTTAAAAATAAAATTTGTAGTTGTTTCAGATTCACTGACACGTTCAAATAAATTTTTAAACTTAGTGTGCGGATATAAAGAATTAAAATCTAACTATGATTTTCAATCGATCAGTCTTGATTCAATATTTAGAAATATCAACTCAAAGACTCAAGATTTTAGTTCTGCATGCTTAATTTTTCGAAATAGCCAAAATCTGAATAGTTCACATCAATCAAAACCTCTTAAAAAGAAACTGGTTATTGGTCGTGACTTGAATAAATTACGACAGCAAGCCATAAATAGTAATTCAGACATATTAGATTTTCCTGAGTATAAAAAGGTTTCTTCCGTACATGCTGAGATTATAATTAAGCCATATTCTAATTCTCAAATCTGGCAAATTATTGACTTAGGTAGCAAGAATAGTACTTATGTAAACGGTGAAAAGTTACTACCTCATTCAAGTAGAGATCTCTATGATGGGGATAAGATTATTCTTGGTTCTCCTTCATCAAGTGAAAAGTATCCAGAGTTTACTTTTAATAATCGTAATGTAGCAAGCAGTTATGAAGGTAACAAAATTGATGATTTGATCAATCAAAGATTATTTATCCTTGTTATTGATCCAAGTAAGTTATTCGATGAAAATTCTCAAGCTTTTATTAAAAGAGTTTCTAAACTAGAAAAAATCTTTCATTCTGATCGTTGGAAACTTAGCTGAAGTTGATGAATTAAAACGGCCTGAATCAAAGAGAAATACAGCTAAGATTCTGGATTGGATCAAAAAAAAGCATCCCAAACTTTCTATTGAATGTGCACTACTAGATTTATCTCTCTTTTCATCAGAAAAAAACGATGCTAATATTCAACACTTAAGACACGAGTTTAAGAAATTCTACAAAATATTGGAGAACTACTCTAACTCTTATACTCAATTTCACAAGGGAATAAATATACGAGATGGTCTCAGAAACGAAATTAGTTGTCTAGAGGAATATATACATGACCAAGAAATTTCAACTCGAGTTAAACTAAAAAAAATAGATGAGAAGCTAGACAACCAAACAATTGATGAATGGAATTGGAAAAAAGCAATCTTCCTTTCGAGAAATAAATGATGATCGGGAAGTATTTAATGAAAAAAGTTAGGCGTGAAATAGACGCAAGTTTTAGTATAATTATAAGTAATAATAGACCTGGAAGTTTACCAAGACAGCTAAAAGAGCTTGTAGATGGTTTCAAGCTTTCAGTCGATGAAAATGGGAATCAAGTCCAAGTACAATTGAAGACGCAACATGATCATTCTGTTCATGATGAGATACTTAGATTTTGCAAAGACAAACTTAATTATTGGGCAGAGCAAGAATGGGAAAAAGTCTTAAATGAGTATGCTGAAGGTGGCTTTAATGGTCTATTAAACCGAACTTTTTCAAATTGTTATTTACCTCCTTCAATATCGGCAAAATCCTTCTTTGATCGGGTGATCGATAAGCCAAACTTTCAAGCTAGCTTAGATACCTCTTTTCTAGAATTAGAAGAGTCTTTCCACTCTTACGAAAAAAATTTCAGAAAACAATAATTTTTTTACAGCTTGGAGTTGAAGGTGCTATGGCTGTAGGCACAGCTTTTTTTAACCCCACAATGGCTGCTTTTCAAGGAGTTCGTTTGTTTTCAAGCTTGATTGGAAGATCTATGGATAAAAATCAGATAGCGCGAGCAGATGCACAACTGCAAAATGTTAGTAACACTCTAAGGCAAAGAACTTATAGTTACTATCAAGGTCTCTCTAGAGCAGTATCAGAGGAAATAAAGCGAGATATATTTGATTCTTTGATGTCATTGAATAGACAGTTCCGAAAAGCTTTAACTAATAGTGATGAACAAGCCATATTTTACTTTAGAGAAATACAGAAATCAGCAAATTACTATACTAAGAGATTAGACTATTTTGAAAGAGAAAAAATATTTTTTGACCGATATCAAATCAATCCTGATGTAATCTTAGTATTTACATTATTGAAATTTTATGGGTAAATATATATGTCTTGGTTAAAAAAATAATATTGACAATGTTATTTCTAATATTAAAAAACACTGGAGAAGCAATTTCCGAGGGTGATTTTGAAGGCGCAGCAAATAGTATTATTGATACCACAACTGAGATTGCTAAGGCCCCAATTACAAGTACTAATGCAGCACTACAAGAGATAGAAATCGATGCTACACCTATTACAAAACCCTTAGAAGAAATCATTGAAATACCATTGGATACGAGTAAGTCTTTCGTAACTGGTGTAGTCAAAACTTCTGACGGTATTTTCGAAGGAGATTTTGAAAAAGCTGGCCAGGGGATAGTTGATATTCATGTTGCTCCCATTGAGGAACAACTTAAAGGATATTCCGAAGCGGCTCATGCAGCAGGCACTGACTTAGAAACGGTTGGAAAGTTTGGTGGTGCAATTGCTGGTGCTATTCTTTATGGAGATCCAGTCTCTGGATCTGCCATTGGATTAGGAGTTGGTCGTCTTGGAGACAAATTAGCTGCGGGCGAAGATTTGAGTCCAGAAGACTTAGTTGAAGTGTCCACAACTGCTGCGGGAGCTTATTTTGGTGGCCCAACTGGGGTGGCTGTCGCACAAGCTGTTTCTGATGGAAAAATTAAACCTGACGAAGCACGAAATATATTAAGCCAACACCTTGGTGGAGAAGAATATGGTCATCTTGCTGGTCCTATTCTAGATGCTGTTGCAGATGGAAAGTTAGATCCACATGATGCCCGTATGGTTTTGATAGAGCAAGTAGCTGGAAAAGAATATAGTCATCTGGCCAATTCTTTTCTAAAGGTAGCAGAAGAAGGCAATTTGGATCCTAATGATGCTAGACAAATCTTAGCTGAACAATTAGCAGGTCAGGAAAATGGACAAATTATAAATTCACTACTGACTGCTACAGCAAATGGAAAATTGGACACGGCTGATGCTCAAAACCTTTTACTAGAACAGATTGGTGATGAGAATCATAGCCAGCTTGCAACTCAAGTACTTACTGCATTAGGCGATGGCAATTTAGATGTGAGTAACGCGCGTCTTATCGTGCTTCAGCAAATAGAGACGGAGCAAACGGGCAAGATTTTTAACGTTCTCGCAAATGCAACAGAGAATGGAACTATTGATGTCGAAGATGCCCAAAGATTGTTATCTCAGCAATTGGGAGATGAACAGTATTCAAACTTGAGCAGCCAGGTTTTACAAGCTGTGCAAACCCAAGGTCTTGATACTACTGATGCCCATGAGCTTTTTATGCAACAGCTAAATAATATTCAACACCGAGAGATTGCAGAAAGTATCCTACAATCAGCAGCTAACGGTCACCTTGATGCTCATACTGCTACAGAGTTACTGACTAATCAATTAGAATCAGATGCTTATCAAGTCGTTGGAAATCGTATTTTTCAAGCCCTTACTGATGAAGAAGTTAGTGTAAATGATGCTCGAGAAATTTTATTCGAGAAAATCTCTGATCATGATTATGATCAGCTCGCTAGTACTCTTGAACAGATGGTTGATAGGGGCTATATAAATACTTCCACCTCCCAATCTATTCTAGAACAACAATCACAGCTCAACGATATAGACCAAATTGGTAATTCTGCTTTTAGCCTGCCAACCGAAATGACTTCGAATAACTTGGATATCACAGTTAATGTTGTAAGTAAAGATGATCTCTTAAACCCATATACAGTGGAAGATGGGGACAGTCTTTGGGGGATTGCAGAACAAGTCTACGGTGATGGTAATCAGTGGACTCAAGTTTACTCTTCCAATAGTCATATTATTGGTTCTGATCCAGATTTGATTCATCCAGGTCAAGAATTTGTTTTACCAAATATTGATACTGAGGATGTTCTATTATCACACCAAGAAACATCAATTGTAGAAACTAAATTTGAAGATAATCTTGATGATTCTAGTTTAGATAATTGTGAAGAAAGCGTTTATCCTATAGAACAAGATTCTATTTTCAGTGATATCAATTTAGAGGATGATGCCTGGCACTCCCATGATACCTTCGAAAGCTAGAAGTGGGAAAGTTTCAGTACTAAGTATCCAAGGAAGCGTAAGTATATTGCAGATTGAATAAATTGATGATAAACGCCCTTCTGAAAGTATTTAGAGAGTTATCCGTTGGAGTACAAATTACGAGTCATTGTTGAGAAGGAAGAAGTAGTCCAGCGTTATACTCTCAAAGTTTACGACATTGCTCTTCCAGCATCGATTAAAGAATTAGGTCTGCGTCACGAAGAACAAATATCGCTTCTAGAAAAAGTCCAGAATTCACTCTTAGCTGCCCAATCAAAACTGATTGACACTGGCTATGGCACATACTCTAAATGTGGCCAAAAACTTCATAAATGAGGATTTACTAAGTCAAAATTCCATGCTGTTTTTACAGACCACAAAGTTGGTATTCAAAAACACAAGTTCACGAATCCCGAATGTAACTGGCAAAGTACCCCTTCAACGGCCTCTGTATCACCTCAATCTACCCAGATTTAGCGAAATTGCAATGTGAACAAGGGGCCATGTACAGCTGTAAGCGTAAATATCACGTATTAGAAAGCTAATTCTCAAGCAGCTTTTTCTTCTTCAAGGAGAACCAAATCAAGCCACTTATCACTCCATTCATTACTGATCATACTGGCTCTGATTTGCAAGACATTATGGGCACCATCCCGAGTCCATTGCATCTTCTGCTTCTTTTTATGGCGAGCATTAATGATGGTGTCAATATGAGATTCAGCAACTTGACTGGTATAAGCTAACCCTGCTTTATTTCGCTGTTCATAATTGACGAGATAGTCACGGTTATTCTTCAAGTAGTCGTGTAAGCTCTTAAGCTTTGTTTGCTTCTTCTCATCTGAGATGTTGTCTCGAAGCAACGCAATCTTCTGCAGAGCATCATCTACTTTGCCATGCCATAAACTCCACTTTGCACTATCAAGGGAATCTGTGAAGGTTTCCCCCAGTGCATTGCTGACATTCTGGAATTTCTTGCCAATGTGAAACCAGTCCAAAATGAGGTCTAAGGTTTTGCAATGGGGTTCAAGGGCTAAAATAACGGACCAACAGTTGTGTGCTCCATCGGCCAAAGCGGTAATCTTTGTCTCTTGGGTCATCCCTTGTTTGAGGGCTGCATGATGCAGATAGGTCTTGATGGTTTGCAACTCATCCTCTAAAGCGGAAACAACACAGGTCTTTTCAGTAATTTGGCGATGATGTTTATCGACTACTTCAAAAGCACTGGGACGATAGACAATGCCAGATAGGGCTTCAAAACTGCGTTTGTCTTTATCTTTAGTCGGGATATGCCCGCCATCGACTTGAGCAATGAGTTCTGCTGCAGGGGTGGGTAACTCTTCTTTCTGTGGAGGGATAGTGTTCGCTTGAGATAAGCGCTCACCGACTTGATTGGTTACGTTTTTGATTTGGACATGATTATTCACACTCCGGCGTTGAGTGTTCAGGCGTTCCATATTATCCTGGGCTTCTCGATAGCTATGTAGGGCACCATTCTCACACTGCAGTTTCACTAAGTCAGGGTGAGTATCCGTGCCAAAGACACTGATCGTTGTTGGCGTACTTTGCCACCGACACTCTGGATTCTTACACCGATGCTTTTGAATACGGAGCTTATGGTCGCTGAAGACGGCATGGAAAGTAGATGACATGAAACCAAGCTTTCCGAGTTTCTCGCCACATTTAGTACACTGCTTTAGACCGATGTCGATGAGGGTAGATTGTTCAGCTAACAGTGCGCTTTGGACTTTGGAAAGTAGAGAGATTTGTTCTTCATGGCGCAATCCTAGATCTAGAATAGATTTAGGTTGCTTAATGTCATAGATTTTTAGAGTGTCTCGTTTAACGACTTCCTGGCTGGTGACAGAGACTTTCTCGACTATTACTCTAAATTCGTAATCCATCTACCACCGCTGCTCTCTAACCTCTACAAGAATTAGAGTATCACGGAAAACTATATTAATACGCGATATTTACGCTTACTGAAGCGTATATGCTCAAAGTTATAGGCGCTTCTATTCCTTTACAGTCTAGCCTTTCAGAGGCTTGATTTTCTTGCGCTTACCCTGGGATCTATAGTCTCAAGTTTTATTAGTCTTTAGACCTAAAATGAGATAGGTAATTGGTACCATTACTGAGCAATATTTACCTTTGAAGTAACACAGTACTAATATTCTGTTGACACGAAGCGATTCTATATTATCAGCATGAAATGCTGAGTTCATTTCCTGAAATACTTTCAGCATTTCAGTCTTTTCGATAGGTAGGAAGTGTAACCCAATTTCACATGGTTGAAACAGGCCGAAATTGAAAATATCAAAAAGAGGCCCAATTCCGTCTGGGGTAGTTAGGTGAGATTATCTCAGCCCCTCTAGCTAAGGGAGGCTCGAAAAAGGTATTGCTGAAGGGAGTTATTGAGCCAAGATACTCCCATGGAAGAGAAAAAAAGGCCATTACTTTCAGAGCTAGCTTGCGTGAACTCTAACTGTGAAAGCTATGGTCAAGCGGGCCTTGAGAATTTAACAGTACGTAAAGTCTACGGACAAGATCGAATACGGTATCTGCGCTGTCATAGCTGTGGAGCAGAGTTCAGTGAACGCAAGAACACTGCCTTTTGGAATACAAAAATCCCTGAATCTCGAGCAATAGAAGTAGGTCGTCAAATTGCAGAAGGAACGTCTATCAAAGGAACATCACGTCTGACCTCCACCCATCCGGATACGGTGAAACGTTTGACCCTCAAGTTTGGTCAGCATGCCCAGGACTTTCATGAGCAGGAAGCTCAGCAACTGGATATCGACATACTAGAGATGGACGAACGTCATGGATACGTCGCCAGCAAAAAGCAGCAGTGTTGGGATGCGGTATCCATTGATGCCGCCAGTAAATTCATTGTCCACGTGGCCGTTGGTCCCCGTAACACAGACCTGATAGAAAGGCTGATGCAAGGCAGTCACAGACGACTAGCTCATCCCCAAGACCTGGTGCTGATGACCGATGGAGAAGCGAGTTATCGCACTCTCTTTCCGGTCATCTTCGGGGTGTCTTACCTCCCCCCCGTCAAAGCACGATGGGTCGACCTCCCAACCCCAAGTATCGGATTCCTCGAACCCTTGCCCACGTCCAAGTCATCAAGCATCGTCAGGGACAAAAGTTAGAAGCCGTAGAGGTGAGCAAAGCTCATGGGAGCTGGCAACGGATCAATCAAGCGCTAGATGAAATAGGGTACAACATTCCCAACACCTCAACTGTGGAGCGTTTCAATGGCACTGCACGACGGATGAATGCTCATCAAGTCAGACGCTCACTTGCTTTCGCTCATCGCAGTAATACTCGTCAGGCCGTTGCTTGGTGGAGTGCTACAGTTTACAACTGGGTGAGAGTGCATCGCAGTTTACGAACTCCTCTAGAAGTAACCGAGGGTAAAAAGCGCTTTCAACAGAGAACTCCTGCCATGGCAGTTGGATTAACTGAACACATTTGGACCGAAGCTCAGATCCTCAGAGCACCGGTTTATATAGCTTCTCAAGAATAGGGGGCTGAGATAATCTCACCTAACTACCCCGTCTGGGAAGTCATATCCAAACAGAACTGGGCCTCTTAAGAAGAATCTATCTTAACGCTTCTAAATTAGTGTTTGCCAGCAATATAGTTAACGAGATTTAATCATCATTTCGATTTCTGCGATTGAGCCACCGGTCAAGCTTCTCTTGATAATCGCCGCGCTTGTCGCCTCTACGCCAGTCTCTATCATCATTGCGATCCTTACGATTTTCCCATCGATCTTTGCGATTCTCCCATCGTTTACGATTGCGCCAACGACGATCTCTACGATTTTCCCGTCGGCGGTGATTTTCCCACCTGTCGTGACGCCCCCGATCATCTCTTCTACAGTAAGTTCGGCCATATCGCCGCCAACAGATGCGCTTGCCCTGTCGTCTATCAACTATGAGGCTCTGATTATCTTCCAGTTTTTGCAGTGTATTTACTTGGCTTGAAATTGCTGCTTGGGCGGGCGAAAGGATAGCCGTTGACCCTAACATTAACGCAGCAGCCAACACTACAGAGAATTTAGCCATTGCCTTTCCCTCAGTTATATTAGTTACTCTCAATTGTGAGATTAGTCTTTAAAAGCCCAGCATGTCAGGCGAATAGTTTTATCAATAAAGGGAAAAAAAATTCTATTTAAGTAGAAGAATGTGGAACTTACAGTCGTGGATTAAATAATCTCCAGAATTATGCCACTTGAGGTTTAGCGGTATCGTTCCATTGTTGCAAGTAAGTACCACCCGTAAATTTTTCCGGGTTGGATTAACCAGTCTCAGTTTTGGAGGCTTTACAATCGTCATTGAGCAAGCAGCTGACCATTTTTTGCTATTAGGCTCAGCCCATGCCGGATTGCACCACCATAAAATATTCGACCCATATCTTATGTAGACCAAAACACATTAAAATCTGCTTGCCTTTTCCAACGACTAGTACACCAGGCATAGCTGTGGTTTTAAGCATATGTAGGCCAACTGAGTGTCGCTACCCTCCAATTCTGAGATCTCTATGAAGATTGCTTTTACTCTCAAAAGAAGAAATAGGGATCGGGTAGCATAATCATGATTAATCTTGGATATCACCTCATGTCGATTTACGTTGGTAACCTCTCTTATGACGTTACAGAGCAAGACCTAAATACCACTTTTGCCGAATATGGAACCGTAAAAAGTGCCAAGCTTCCCACTGACAGAGAAACAGGGCGCAAGCGTGGATTTGCCTTTGTCGAAATGGGTGATGATGCTGAGGAAGCCAAAGCTATTGAAGAACTTGACGGTGCTGAATGGATGGGACGTACCCTGAAAGTGAATAAAGCAAAGCCCCGTGAGAATAGAGGTGGTGGTGGTGGTAACCGCTGGTAGAAATTCTTTGTATTAAATGGATTGAAACTCATAGCTCTAAAACAATTGAGCTATGGGGTTGCCAGGTTAGAATTCTTCTCTTCACTCACAACAGCCTCCACACCCACGATCGTGACCGTGATTCCCTCCCTCTGACATTCATACTGATACAGCTTCCCACCTTCCAACTTCTCTAGACATGCCTCTTTCACTAGCGGAGAATGTTGAAGGATGCGCCTGCTCTGATCGCATTTCTGATCTCGCTGTACCAACACCCTCTGATTCCCTGAATTCCACACCCCAATCATCACCCAGTCTTCAGCGTTCTCAGGGGTCGGTTCAGCAGTGCCACAAAACTGCAAGAAAACAATTTGACCATCAATGATTTGAGGGTAGCATTTCACCATCAAAGGAATATCCAATGACGCTCCTATCTTTTTTCTGAACCGATTCTTTACCCTCAAAGGGAGCTGATGACCATCCACCTCTATGAAATAGACTGGCCGTTCTCCCTCTACTTCCGCTTCCTGAACTCGGATGATTCCCGGTAGCCTGCACCAAGCCCGGTGGGTGCCATTGCCGGAGAGCAAGCGTGATTTACGGCTGCGATTATCTCGCGATTTAGATTTAGCCTGAGAAGTCTTTGTGGCCTGCTGTTGTTGGGTGGTTGCTTTGGGTTTTCCCTTGGCCTGATCCTGGTCTGTGGATTGACCATTGGTACTAGCCTGAGAGGCTTTTGGTATTTCTTTTGATGGTGCTTTGGCAGAACCTGTTGTGAGTTGTTCTATCTGGAGCTGAGATTCGAGTTTCGCAATCGTCCGTTTTAGGAGAAGGGCAGCAGTGTCATTGTTGCAATGCTCAAGCTGAACTTTGAGTTGGTTGAGCTTGTCGATAGTTGCAGAGGGCATAGGAAACCTCACTAGGGACAGACTTGCAGCCATTCTAATGTAGAGAAGTGAGATTTGGGGATTTTGCCGTAATGCTGGCTAGACAAAACTAACCTATAGCGTTCTCTGTTTTACTAGAACTACACCGAGATGAAAGAACCTATGGCCGCTGACAACAAATACTCCGAAGTACTCCTTGAGTTAAAAACCCACTACCAGGAGACACTGGCTGAACTTGAAGCCCAAACGAATCAACTCAAGACTAAACTCACGTCTCTAGATACGTTGATTGAAGATCCTTTATTGGGCACAGACATCCTTTCATTTCTTCAAGGAGAAGCAGACTTACTACCCCCAGCAGAACCAACCCCAGACGCCAAAGCCGCTGACACAGTAGAGCCTAAAGCTGAACCTAAACCTAAGAAAACTACTCAAAAAGCTGCTTCAAAGAAGAAATCTGCAACTCCCAAGAAGCCAGCTTCAACCGCAAAGACAAAGGGAACAGTAGAACCCAAAGCTGAAGCTACCCCAAAAAAAGCTGCTCAAAAAGCTTCACCCTCATCCGGGAAGAGAAAATCTACAATTCCCAAAAAAGCTGCATCTCAGACAGCGGAGAAGAAGAAAAGTCAGAAGAAAACAAGCGGCTCTTCATCCAGCGTTCTGACAATGAACAAGCCTTATGACCAGATGACCAAGATTGATGCAATCACACAGATCATGCACGAGAATCCTGGAAAAGTCATGCATACCGATGATTTGATCTTTATTATCTTTGGTGAACTGAGTCCAGAACAACTTAAAGCTGAGCGAAATCGGATGTACAAAACCATGTATGACGGAACAAAGCAGAACCGATGGATTAAATCCCCTAATGTACCCATGAGTTATATCTTTGAAGAAAATTTACAGGTTAAATCTGAGGAACTTAAAACAGCTAAGACTCAGAAATCTCCTAAGAAAACCTGAAAAACAACGTTCAGTTAACTCAAAATAACTGTATATCTGGGGATAATCTTAAGAATTCAGTTCTAGGTTGGACTCAGAATCATTAAAATCGCGAGTCACTGAGTTTTCTTATATCAATTATGATCACAATATCTAGAACAGGCTAATACGCCAGCATCTTGCAAATATGTGAGGCAAGATGATACATCTGTAGACCATGTTTCTAAAAAAATTTAACTCGAAAACATCTATTGACATGGTTTTAAATATATTTTAATTTTGGGAAATTAATTCAGACTAGAATATTGGAGGTTTTCCCAAGACTTTCATAAAAGGAAGTCTGACTCTATGGATAGTGAAAGTAAACCACAATATAGAATTTTAGTTGTTGATGATGAAGCTTCTACCCGTCAAATCCTAGATACTCGCCTCTCCATGATGGGCTATGAAGTCATCACTGCTACAGATGGCATTGAAGCCCTGGAATTGTTTCATACTCAGCATTTTGACCTGATCATCTTAGATGTGATGATGCCAAAACTTGATGGCTATGGTGTCTGTCAATCAGTTCGAGAAACATCCAGAATTCCAATCATTATGTTGACCGCACTGTCGGAAGTCAAGGATCGTATCTCTGGCTTAGATATGGGGGCGGATGATTACATGATCAAACCCTTCTCACCTAAAGAATTAGAGGCCCGGATTCAATGTATTCTCCGACGCTTGGAAGCTCTTAAGCTGTCTGACTCTCAATTTAGCGGTGTAGTGCAGATGGGCTCATTACACATTGATACCAACAAACAGCAGGTGTTCCTAGATGGTGACCGCATTAATCTAACCCATATGGAATTCTGTCTATTAGAATTCCTAGCAATTCACCCTAATACAGAAATTTCTCGCCAAGAGCTTTTACAAAAGGTATGGGGATACAGCATAAATTCCATGATCGATTCTCGGGTTGTTGATGTTCACATCTCTCGTCTGCGTCATAAGCTTAGAGCAGACGAAGAAAAGTCTATGTCAATTAAGACTGTTCATGGAGTAGGTTACAACTTGCAACCTACTCATTATGAAATAGCAGAACATGCTACACACAAAAATACTGACGACCTCCCGAAGTTGAACACATGATAGATTGGAGCTTGGCCGATGGTTGGTCTATTCCTAAATGTGCTAACTAGCTCGCTTGAATTCTCGATACCATACCGCACCAGCAGGAAATGTACACTATTTTTTATGCGTTAAGCATACTCCTGTAATCTACCCTCCGAAAACTTCAATGAAGCTCACATTCTATTCGAATGTAAGCATTAGCAGAGGTCCTATTAATGAGCAATTCACCATACCCTTCTAGCTCAGATCCTAATTTTCATGAGCCGTCCCTAGAATCATCAAATGCGACCAAGTATGCAGAACTAGATCGGACGGTTCATGACATCAGAGTTGAAAATACCAGACTCAACTCTGATGTTCAACAACTGCGAGGTCGTACTGCGACCCTCATAGGGTTGCTCATTGGGCTAATTTTATTGATGATTGGTGGATTTGCATGGCTAGCAATCAGCTTGCAAAATCTAGAAAAAGAAGAACAACAAAGAGCCAATGGTATTGATCCAGCACTTGCTAAGCAAGTTGAACAACTAGAGAAAGAAGTAAACGATCTCAGTAAAGCCCTTCCCGGAAATTTAACAGATACCTTGCAATCCAATCAAACAACATTAGCGCAGCTGCAAACCCAACTCCAACAGGTGACCAGTCAGATCAAAGCACTAGAGCAATCGTCGAATAATGTCCAACCTCAACCCAATACTGCACCCCAAACTCCCCCACCCTCTAATCAACAGTCTTCAGAATCTCCACAACCTACAAGCAGTCCACAATAGAACTATTCAAAGCCAAATCATCCTTAACTGCTGAGATAGATTCAAGAATGGTTATGATCACGACCCACTCACGATCCAAGCTAGCTTTTACCCCCAAAACAGGTTGACTCCAAAGACCTCAACCTGAGGAATGAATAAACTGGCTTATGAATTAGAAAGTATCCTGAAAAAACTCTTTGGTGTCTTCAGCTGCATCGCCAACCGCATCTCCAGTATCGTTAAGACCTGACTCAGTCGCATCAACTGCATCTTCTGTTGTGTCAGCAGTTACATCCGCTGCGTCGCCCGCAAATTCTTCAGTTTCATCAGCTGCATCTCCTACAGCATCAGCTGCATCGTCTGCTGAGTCTTCTATCGTATCAACAACATCTTCTGTTGTATCAGCAGTTGCATCAGCCCCATCTTCTAAGCCATCTTTAGCATCATTAGCAACATCTTCTGTAGTACCGACTCCTTCCTCGATACCTGATTCTACGTCTTCCTCTGCTTTATCTAGTCCTGCTTGGAGATGGGCAAAATCTTTATTCAGCTGGACCTGTGCTTGTCTTTGTTCTGCTGTAATTTGCTGGGGAGTGGCTGTATTCCGAGCATAACTAGCTTCACCCAAAGCAAAAGAAGTGATACCTACGGCCAACGCAGGAATGCCCATTTGAGCAAGTCGTAAGATAATTTGCATAGAGAAGCTTTCTCCTTTGAAATAATTTGAATCAAGATCTATATCAGTTCAAACTTAGTGTTTATTGATATCCAATAACATCAATAGAAAGGTAGAGATAAAAAAGCAAGATATCTAACTTTGAGTAGAGAGAAGACGTTGAGTTCCTTTTGAAGATATTAGCGGCCAAAACCCGAAGTTATTAAACACCATTCCAATCACCCCCAAACCCTACTCACCCGCTCCCGCTCCAACCACACTCCGATCATCTCCCCGATTCGCTCCATAGTCTCACCTGGCCTCAGCTCAATCACCTGAAGAATCTCAAAGTTCTCCTCAATCTCAATGGCGCACTCCAAGCAGAACTCAGGCGTAGCAAACACCTCCCTCACAAAAGGCTTCCCCGTTCCCTTCACCGTAATCCAGTACTGCCCAACTCCATTCTTAGCAACGGCCAGATACTCCAGCTCCCCTCCCTTCCTAGTCTGCTCAACCAACTTCTTCTGCCCCAACTCCAGATTCCTGAATCGCCTCTCTAGGTCAGCCGATATGCTGGGAATTCTCGGTTGACGGGTCTGGGTAATTTCTGAGAATTTGGGCTGAGGGGTGCGCTCTGGTTGGGTTGACCTTGAGGTAGGTCGGGAAGTGCGATTGTTCTTTACCAGCTCTCCCTGTCCAGCTTCTCGCTTGGCTGGTCGGGTGCCTTCCGGTGCTTTCTTGGGGGAGGCTATTTTGCTTAGGAACTTTGGGGGTGGGAGTGACGGGCTTGGGTTTTTCTGGGGTGGTCTGGGGGGGGGGTGGGCTTGGAGTTGAGGCTGATGATTTGGGGGGTTCATTAGCTTTTGCTGGATACGTTAGCATGATCATTGAGAGTGCCAATATCAAATCACCAGTTACTTCTCTGAAGTTGGCACAAAAACTTAAGCAACATACTACTTTGGATTATTTGTCATGTCGATTTATGTTGGCAACCTTTCCTATGAAGTTACTGAGGAAGCCTTAAGCAAAATATTTGCGGAATACGGTGCTGTGCAAAAGGTTAATATTCCCACTGACAGAGAAACAGGCAAGATTAGAGGGTTTGGCTTTGTAAAGATGATTGACGAAACTGAAGCAGCTCAGGCCATCGAAGACTTGAACGGGGCTGAGTGGATGGGGCGCACCCTGAAAGTGAATATGGCAAAGCCCCGTGCTAGCAAGGGAGGGTAACCCCTACGAAATGGAGCCAGCTTAAGAAAGTAAACCCAACAACTTCCCCGCAGCCCTCACCTTCGCCTGTTTCTTAGACGAACCCTCACCAACTCCTTCTAGGCCCATCGCCCGCACTATGCAGCGAAAACCTTCCGGTATCACCTCAAACTTATATCTGGGCATAGAGATTTGCTGACGTTGACATAACTCCTGCAACTCACAGATCGGATTCTCTATCACGCCACCAGCCAAGCTCACGGGTTCCTCCTGGTCTTCATCAGCTTCTTCCTGGCCTGGGTGCAAGACCCTCACCTATTGTTCAGCTTTGCGGATGGCTCGGTTTCTGGCGCGATCTAGAAATTTGATCAATGCATCTTCTGGGTCATCATTGGGATAAAGGTAGGCGAGGAATCCGAGAGTGCGATTCGTTCCTACACGAAAGGCTAAAAAGCTAATAAGGTAGGGCTTCTGAGAGATAACCCCTTCTGGGTTGAGTTCGCACTTTAATCTCTCTCAGATGATAACTTGATGTACTTGTAGGTGATGCCTATGAATCTAAGAAACAGAAGCTAGTCCTACCCACCCGGTATAAGGTGTGAAAGCATAACCCCCATCTCAACGGTTTAGTGCCAATGGGATGAAGCGGGGATAAATGTCGGTATCTGGAAGCCTAATCTGGAAACCCGGCTAGCACGTGTGCATGAGTAAAGCTCAATGAGCCTGAATGTATGACTGAACCATCGTGATCCTCAACCAGTGAAAAGGCTGAAATGATTATCCAGCAATGCTTGACAATCACAACACTGGAAACAAAAGTTACTGATTTCTCGAACCTTCTCATGCTTGGAAAGAAGGTTTTATACCCATAACGAAATCCGGTGGAAAGTACAACTCTAAACACACAAACAAAGAACATCAGGAACGAAGTAACCTGACCAGTTTTTCACTCTAGAAGGTCGAATATCTAGAGCAGGTACTAAACCGAATGGACTGGCAGGAGGGATGGTCTAAGAAGCCAATGCCTGGGGTAATGCCCAGGATACGCAGACGTAGACCCGATAGTACGGAATGAAGAGCCTTTAGTCAGAGTAAAGACGATGACACACTCAATTATGGGTAGTGATGAATGGACAGACATCAACTGGAAACAAGTCCAGAAGAATGTCTATCGACTCCAAACCAGAATCTTCAAAGCCAAACATCGTGGTGATACTAAGCAGGTTCACAGACTCCAGAAACTATTGATGAAGTCCAGATCTGCCAAGCTTCTAGCAGTCAGACGGATCACGCAGGATAATCAAGGCAAGAAAACAGCAGGAGTGGATGGGGTAAAATCCCTGACACCGGAAGAACGGCTTGACCTCGTGAATAACCTGTACCTAACCGGAAAATCTAAACCGACGCGACGGGTGATGATCCCAAAACCCGGAACGACGGAGGAAAGACCGTTAGGAATCCCTTGCATGATGGAAAGGGCAAGGCAAATGCTAGTGAAACTAGCACTTGAAGCCGAATGGGAAGCGGTTTTTGAAACCAACACCCACGGCTTTAGAACTGGACGGGGTGCTCATGATGCAATCGAGACAATTTTCAACGGTATCAAGTCCAAAGAAAAATATGTTTTGGACGCTGATATTTCGAAATGTTTCGACAGGATAAACCAGAAAAAGCTATTGACTAAGCTGAACACCTTTCCCAGCTTAAACAGGCAAATTAAAGCCTGGTTGAAGTCGGGAGTGGTACTAGATGGCCAACTCTTTCCAACCAATGAAGGGGTACCCCAAGGGGGGACGATTTCCCCATTATTAGCTTTAGTAGCCCTTTATGGATTGGAAACAGCGATTAGAGAATGCATACATCCAAGTAAGACGGCACAACAGGAATTATGTGTCTGTTTTTTATGCCGATGACTTCGTCATTCTCCATAAATCGCTAGATGTCATTTTACGGTGTAAATCAGTAGTGGAAGCCTGGTTAAAGGAGATGTCTCTAGAATTGAAACCTAGCAAAACCTGTATTTCCCATACACTTATTCCGTATGAAGGAAAGGTTGGATTCGATTTTCTCGGCTTCAATATCCGTCAGTATCCGGTTGGGAAACACCAATCTGGTAAAAGCCCACACGGTAAAAAACTAGGTTTCAAAACAATCATCAAGCCCAGCAAAAAGAAGGTAGCCCTGCATATTCAGAAACTTAGAGATACCATCGATGCTTATAAAACAGCGTCCCAAGCGGCACTGATTAACAAGCTCAACCCGATAGTTAGGGGATGGTGTAACTACTACTCACGGGTATGCAGTAAACAAACCTTCGCAAGTTGTGACAAAGTTCTGTTTTCACAACTAAGAGCATGGGCAAGGTACAGAACCGGAAAATTTAATCCCAAAACCCTGCTCAAATACTGGCATTACATTGAGGATAGGCTTACTTTCTCAACGCAGAAAGGAATGAAATTAATCTCTCATTCTTCTATCCCAATCGTGCGCCATATAAAAGTAAAGGGGAACAGGAGCTTCTTTGATGGGGGATGTACTGTACTGGAGTACAAGAAGAGGCAAACACCCTGAATTACCTAACCAAGTAGCCTTACTACTTAAAAGGTACAAAGGGAAATGCCCAGCATGTGGACTACTGTTTATGGAAGGCGATTTAGTTGAGGTTGACCACAAAATTCCGAAATTGGATGGTGGGACAGATAGATTCGACAATCTGCAACCGCTTCATCGCCATTGCCACGATGTAAAAACCGCCCGTGATAACGCTAACCGTAAGGCTTTGGTACAGGAAACTGAATTAGAGTCAATCGAAAGCGTCATCAAAATATAGGGCAAATGGTACTGATGACAACAGCCGTATTGTTGAGGAGCGGTGTGAGTTCGAAAGTCTCATGCACCGTTCTGAATGGGAGGGTGACAGGGTGACCTGTCACTCGACCCTAACTGTTCAGGGGTTAGGTGGATGGTTAGGCTGGAGGTGTGTTGGGGGACGGCCTTCCAATAGCAACGGTACCTGTTGGCGAACGTGTTATATGGAAGAAATTGAAGGTACTACAAGTGCAATAACTTACTAACTTTCGTTGTTTACATGAACATGTAACACAGTTGTAGAGGTAGTTGAAATACATTCGCCAACAGCAACGGAACCATACGGCGGTTAGGTAAAACAAGAAATCTTGAAATCCCCTATTCATAGGCATTACAGAATTTCAGGTATTATGTGATCTGATTTCAGAGATAGATGTTTCTGATTTTCCTTCACTGTCCCATCTTGACCTGTTAATGGGACAGTTGTTTTCTAAAATCCTTGTAAACCAGGGTTTTGAAGGCGTTAACCAAAATTACTCTAGATATTATAAATGGAACAGTTCTTCTTCTAACCTCTATATGGTTCCATTGCTATTGGAAAGCCATTCTCTATCTTTTTTAGTAAATATGTACTTATTTTAGTGAAAATTACCTGATTCCCTAAGAGTAATTCGCAAAATTTGCCTCACCAGCCCGTTCACCTCCTCAAACTCTGGGTAAGTTTCCAATATCCGTCGAGAATCTATCGGCAGATTTGCCCAAGTCCATTGTGCAATGATCAAGTCGATCAATTCACAGGTAAATTCCCATGACTGATTCCAAGAACCTACCCAAATGGGCCAGCGCTTATGTCGAAAACATGAAGCAATATCGGCCCAAAACCTATGCAGAGTGCATAGAAGCAGGAAGTCTCGAAAGAATTGCTTTGTCTGTGCAGGAGGGTGCTGAGGCAGCTTACCAACAGCTTGTGCAGCACTACATGAGTACAGGCTCAGATGAATCTTCAGCCCAAGCCTTTGCCAAAAGTGATGTGATGCGCCAGCACATCTGCATTGCACCGTCGCCAGATGAGGAGGATGACGACGAGGGAGAAGTTGAAGACTGGGACGAAATGTATGGAGGCGAATACGAAGAAAATTATGACTCTAATGACATTTATATAAGTAGAGACTAAAAATATGGCTGATCACTTCCGTTCCCCTGAACATGCGCTACGAGAACGATTACCACCTGATTCAACCCTAAAGAATTTTGGCTACATCGCTCAAAAGGACATCATCTGGCAACGGCGTGGGGATTGGCTGGAGCCTACAAACTTCAAAGGTAAACGGGCGCAAAGGATTAAAGGAATGCTAGAAATCCGCGATGCCGTTCAAGAGATGTTTCGGGTGCAAATTCGAGGAGGGCCTGATGATAATTTAGGTGCTGCTCAGGCTAAATTAAATCAGGTTTACGACAATTTTGTAGACAAATTTGGTAATCTCTCTGCTTCATCTAACACAAGAGTTTTCAATTTAGATCCAGATGCTCAACTCATCCTGGCCCTTGAGCAAAAAAATGAAGACACTAAGGAGATTGAAAAAACTGCTGTCTTCACCCAACGAACGGTTCGCCCCAAACAGATCAAAGAGTCTGTCAAAAGCAGTCAGGAAGCATTACTTGCATCCTTAAATGAGCACAACGAAGTCGTATCGGGTTACATGGCTCAGTTGTTGGGAGAGAAAGAAGACACCGTACTCTCAGACTTAAAGCGCCAGGGATTAGTCTTCAAGGACCCAGGCACAGAACAATGGCAAGCAAAAGATCACTATCTTTCAGGAGGGGTGCGCGAAAAGCTGAAAATTGCCCAAGCTGCGGTGCTGGGGAATCCCGAATTTCAACCTAACGTTGAAGCTTTACAAAAAATCCAGCCTCGCAACCTAGGTCCAGGTGAAATTGAGGTTCGCTTAGGTTCCCCCTGGATTCCTCCTGAAGTGATCGAGGACTTCACCCATGAGTTGCTGCAAATCCCGAAAGAAAATAGTGGCATCGTAGTTGAGAATAAAAACCACCTTGCATTGTGGGCGGTGATGGCTGATTCCTCCATCAGAGAGAATCCCCATAACCAGACAACCTACGGGACAAAAAATCTCTCTGCCTTAGATCTGATACAGCATTCACTCAACCTTAAGGATGCAACCGTCTACTACAGAGGTGATACGTATAAGCTGCTGGTTGATCAGGAGGCTACTCTCTCTGCTCGAATGAAGCAAGATCAAATCAAGGAGCGATTCAAGAACTGGGTCTGGCAGGACCACAGCCGCTCAGAGCAGTTATGCCAAATTTACAATGACCGCTTTAACGGCACGGTGATCCGGGAATTCAGGAATCCCAACTTGGAAATGCCGAGATCCAACCCCGATATCACCCTTAACCCACATCAAAAGGATGGTGTTTGGAGATCGTTGCAATCTCCCACGACACTCCTAGCTCATGAGGTTGGCGCAGGTAAGACCTTCACGATGGTTGCTAGTGCTATTGAGATGCGACGGTTAGGTGTTGCCAAAAGGCCAATGATTGTCGTTCCCAACCATATGTTGGCCCAGTTCACCAATGAGTTGCAGCAGCTCTATCCTAATGCCAAAGTCTTGGCACCAGGGGAGAAGGATACTAAAGTAGCCAAGCGCAATGAGCTAATGGCCCGGATTTCCACGGGGGATTGGGATGCCGTGATCGTGACTCACTCTACGTTTACCCTGCTACCCCTTTCCAAAGAGCAGGAGAAGGCTTTTTATACTCAGCAGTTAAAGGAAATCGAATCCACCTTAAACAATCAGGATGGCAAGCAGAGTAATGCGATCGTTAAGGCATTGGCACGAGAACAGCTCAAGTTGCAGGATCGGATTGACGCGATCAGCCAAAGGGATCGGCAGAATGATGGCCTATTTTTTGACCAGCTTGGCATTGATGCCTTGTTTGTTGACGAGGCGCACCTGTGGAAGAACTTGGGCCGAGCCAGCAAACTTCAAAACATCACAGGGCTATCCAACACTACGTCTCAGCGGGCGATGGATGCCTTTATAAAGTGTCAGCTCATCCGCAAGCAAGGTGGTCGCCTGGTATTTGCCACAGGGACACCGATTTCTAATTCCATTGCAGAAATGTATACGATACAACGGTTCTTGCAGCCTGAAACGCTGGAGAAACAGGGCATTAGCCACTTTGATGCTTGGGTAGGAACCTTCGCAGAGAAGATAACTGCACCAGAGATTGACGCAACGGGGCGGTTCAAGCTTACGACGCGCTTAACCAAGTTCACAAACGTACCGGAATTAATGAATTTGTTCCGGGAAACCGCAGATATCAAGACGATCGAACAGCTTAACTTGCCTGTACCGGAGGTGGAGCAGATCACGGTGGCTACCCAAGCTTCCCAAATGCAGTTGAAATACATGGAGCATCTGATCCATCGAGCCGAATCTGTGACTGCTCGTTCAGTCGAACCTGATCAAGACAATATGCTATGGGTGACCACCGATGGTCGCCGATCTTCTTTAGATATGCGCCTGGTTTCTCCTGAGCTACCGAACCATCCTCAAAGCAAAGTGAATCAGGCAATTACCAACATCCATCAGATTTGGGAAAGCACGGCCCAGAATCGGCTGACCCAGATGGTGTTTTGTGACCTGGGAACCCCTAAAAAATTAAAGGCAGGGCAGACAGTCCCCTTTAGCCTCTATGGGGAAATCAAAGCAGGGCTGATCGCCAAAGGTATTCCATCTGAAGAGATTGCCTTTATCCATGATGCGAAAAACAACACCCAGAAAGAAGATCTCTACGCCAAGATGCGTAATGGAACAGTGCGTGTCCTCATCGGCTCGACCTCTAAATGTGGCGTAGGCATGAACATCCAGACCCGTTTGATTGCGGAGCATCATATGGATGCCCCTTGGCGTCCTGCGGATATTGCCCAGCGAGAAGGTCGTATCATTCGGCAGGGCAACCGAAATAGTAAGGTCATGGTGCTCACCTACGTCACGCAAGGGAGGGATGGGCAGATTGGGTTTGACTCTTATTCCTGGCAGACCTTAGCCCGCAAAGCAGAGATGGTGGGTCAGGTCATGAACGGCGACTCCACGATGAGATCCGTAGATGATATTTCTGGAGCGGCCCTGAGCTTTGATGAAATTAAAGCAATTGCCACGGGGAACCCACTCATCATGGAAAAAGCTACTGTGGACAATCGAGTAACGGAGCTGACCCGATACCAACAAGCTTATTTGAATGATCGCTACGGAACACAGCAGGAAATCAAATACCAGATTCCGCAAGAGATAAAGCGGTTAACCCAGAAAATCCAGGGATTGAGCGAGGATATCGCTAGGCGACAAGATACCAGTGGCAATAAATTCACAATCGACATAGGAAATCGCACCCTAACTGAACGCGAACCAGCAGGCCAGTTGCTCCTGAAAATCCTTAGTGAGGCTGAACAACAAAACAAAACGGGAACTCAGAAGATTGGAACGTATGCAGGCTTTGACCTCAACGTTCACAATGGGGCGTATTTAGCGGATCGGGGATGCCTTAGTTTTCGGAATGGTCACCTCTGGGAATAAGGAGTCAAACCGTTCATTGACCCAGGCAATTCTCAAGATCAGTAAATGGTTGAAACCATCCTCACTCCAGCGCATGCCAACTCCCTTAAAGCGCTGCTGAATCAACCACTTGCATGCACTTTCAACCATTCCTGACCCGAGAGGAATCTGTTGCTGTTCAAAGTGCCGATAACGGATGTGGTGATGATGGCGTTGGAAATAAGCCTGCACCTGGAGCAACGTTGAAAAAGACTTTCCCGTTAACAGTTGTGAGTGAATCAATATCGTCAAGGACCGTAATACAAGTAGGTGTTGCCCGTGTCGCAATTGGTGTCGCCAGTGCCGGAACCAGGCTTGGGCTTGAGCAGAGCGGGCATCTCCAAACATCGCTTTAGTTGCTCGTGCCAGATGGCCTGCTGAATGAAAAAAGTCGAGGACTGCCACAGCACAATGAGAGAACAAGGTGCGATAGACTCGCCAGAAGCCTCGTCCCCCATCACTGAGCCAGATGACTTTTGGAGCAGATTCAAAGTCTTGTTTGTGAGCTTCGAGTTGAAGTAAAGGGATGAACTGGTCGATATCGCCCAATACTGCCACCAGTCTTCGACGCAGTAATTGGGGGACCTCCTTTTTAGCTCGGGTAACCCGTGTTCCCAGGCGAGCTAAGATGGCGACTTTGACTTCTCGCCACTGGATTTTTCCCTTGGGTGAGTTCGGGGTGGGCGAAAGGGGACCATCACACCATCGGCGGCAATGGCCAAAGGTAGAGCAGATAACATCTCTGAAATCGCTTCACAAGGGGCCTGAGTCCCTGATGATTGAGCGTTGAGTTGAGCTTCTAATTCCTGCTGAGCTTTGTTACCCACGGATTGCACCCAGTTCCACAAACTGGATGGACTCACGGATAGACCACTCCACTGACCCAGCATCCAACTGGCCAGTTCATAGGGCATGAACAGACTCAACAAGCAGCCCAGACGCACCAGTTCTTCGCTGCTGTGCTGATAGGGGGGAATCCCAATGGCTTGATCCAGGGGAGTCAACAGACTGCCTGGACATCCTTTGGGACAACGGCCCACCCGTCGCTTTCAAGAGATAGTGCCTACCAGTGTCTGCATCTGACGAGATTCCCATCCCTTCGAATGTAAGCGGGTTCCGCAGGTAGTACATACAGGCCATACAAATACTGCTTTCGCGCGCCTTGAGAGTTCATCCTCCAGAAGACAGCGAGCTAGAAACAAGCCCATTTGCAGAACGATATAAACCATCTGACTCAGGCTGGTTGATACTTTGAGTGCTTCAGTTTGTTCTAGAAATTCGTCATGGGCTAGCACGGTTAGCAATTGCGATGGTAGGGGCATGATAGTTTTTTGGTTCGGGTACAGGATCTATTGTCCTTGACCCGTTTTTCTTTGAGCCATGCATCCCCGATCCTTTGCTTACGCCCTTCACAATGATTCCTGGTATACAAAGTTGGTACTGCAATCGGAGAGTGGGCTATCCCATGAGGTGAATTGGGCAGAGACACCATCCGGGGTAATTCGCACTTTGGGCAACACCCTTAACAAGCTCTCTGAGCACCTGGAGTCAAGCCAGGAGAGTCTTGCTCAGCAGCAGGCTAAGCTGAAAGTGGTTGAGAAGGAAGCAACTCAGCCGTTCGAGTATGAGGCTGAATTGGAACAGCTATTAACCCGCCAGAAAGAAATTAATACAGAGCTGGGGCTGTATAAAAATGATGAACAGGCGATCGCTAAGGAAGCAGAAAATCCTGACGAGTCACCAAAACAATCGCAGAAAGAAGATCAATCTGAAGGCAAGGATGAAACTCTGAGCAACTTAGATGATCTAGGTAGCATGGACAGAAGCCTGGACTGGCTAGACGGCGTAGATCCTTTGGAAGAGGTGTATGTTCCTTGTGAGCCTACACCAGAATTAATGGCGGTGTTGCAAGACTTAGGCACCTTTGCCCTTGATCTAAAGCAAGTCGCCACTACGGTCCAGGTTGAAAAGGCAGAGATAGACAATGCATCTCAAGATCTATCTCCACCCCCCAGACCCAAGTGAAGTGAAAGAGTCCGAGGCCAAAGAAGCTAAGGCACCCACCCCTAAGACACCAGAGCCAACTGCCCGTGATATCGAAACATTCAATTTATTGAAGCAATGGCATCGGACAGCCCAGAAGCTTGGTAAATCTGACGCATACCGCGCAAGCATTGCAGATGTTGCCGCAGACTTCCAGGCAGGAAAACCTTTTTCTAATGAAACCCTGCAAGCAATGCAGCGAGACTTCAAGCAGTTAGATTTATACCAGAATACATCTCAGGTTGTGGAACCCACTGTCGCCCAACAGCTAGACCCCACAATTCAATTTAATGGGACTAAGGTTAGCATTACCCAGGCACGATCTATTTCGGCAACCGCAACCACAGTGTTAGATAAGGCAGGTGTTCAGCAGTCGGATGGCACCATTAAGTTCACTGGAAAACAGTTCGACCTCCAACGAACACCCGACCGTTCACTGCTAATCTCAATGGAGAAGCAAGGGGTGAAAGTCCCCCTGTATTACAACGGACAATTCAGCAATCGAGCCACCCACGCTGACAAGCAAGCCGTCAAAGGCATTCCCCAACGCTTAAGTCAGTCGATTGAACGAGCTAAACAGCAAAAATCTCACCAACAGAAGAAAAATTCTCAGCATCGACGTCACTAGGAAGCAATCTTATGAGTATGAATAATTCCCACCCACATCAAACGAACGTTGAACGCGATCTAGTAGTCACCAATCTAGGGGGGCACCTTTGCAGTCTTAGAACGCTAGCAAAATGCACTCTGGAATCTGCACAGCGGGCAGAAACCTGCTCACGAGAGATTCAGCAGGAGGGTCTAGCCAATAAGCTTGCTGCCCTTGAGTATCAAATTGTGGAAATTCAGAAGATGATCGATGACTCTGAAATTCAGGAATGGACTGGACCTGAGATGCATGTGCCTTTTTGATAACTTAGAACACCTGAAAAACAATGTAATTTCAAAAGTGTTTCTGAGTCCAACCTTGGGCAACTTTACCCAAGCGATGAGTCTCGGATTTTGCTTCTGAAAGTAAAATGCCCCAATTATCAGGAGGGTGACCACTATCAAGCATTCTCAAGAATGTTAGATAAGCATCTGTTTTACTACCATATGCCCGCTTGCACTTCTCATCGTTGACCCATGCGTAAATAATGATCTTGCTCTTGGAATGGTAACGAAAGAATAAGCGATATTGTTGATAGAATTTAGCCCTAAACCAATGCTTATGCTCAGATCCAAGAGTATTGCCTTGACGATATTGAGGAGCTTCAGGATTCTGAGGGATAACATCAAATGCTAGCTTCGATATAGCAGCTAAACGTTTTGTAGAATTCTTTGTGCGGTATCCACCAGGATCCTTGATAGCTATTCTTTGTACCTTTTCATAAAGGCTTTCTACCTGCATAAGGAAAAGGGGATGAGCAAAAATATTCCACCCATGAATAACTAGCGGTTGGTTACTAGCCAACCTTATTCATCCTCATCAGATAGGGGTGAGTCTAGGTCAATTTCAACACCAGCAACTAAAGCCTGAATATTTTCCACTAACTCAGGTCTTATCACTTGTATATGTTGCGGATTATTTGTCATATCTGTTTCAATAAATTTTAGAAAACTACCAATTGCAGGATCATCCTCTATTGGTTCTTTCTTTGAAATGACAACACTATTGTCAGGGAGGACACTGTAATAGATCCAATCCCCTTTTTGTAGCCCCAATAAGTTACGGACAGGACCTGGCACAGTCGTTTGATATTTTCCAGTGAGCTTAGAATTTGAAAGTGGAGCTAGTGCTGAAGACATAAATACTCCTCCAATCGGATATACTTTAAGGTAATGCAAATGCATTACCTTGTCAAGTGTGCCCACATTTGAATCTCTGCAAACATCTCGGGTTCGCTTCCAAGATTAATATGGCAAGAAAAACGCCTTATCCTTAACTCAAATTCATTTAACTTGCAGGAAGTAGAAGACTTTAATCTCTTGCTCCCTGATGTCTTACATAGTTGTTTTCTCTACCGAATAATTTAGAGAGTAGCTTCCTCTCATATCCAAAATACTTCGATTATTATTGTGTATCAGAAGACATCCCAGAAATCTATATCCAGGTCATCCAAATCAATGGGTTCATCACTGGCTGGAGTGCGATTCAGGGGAGGTAAGGCAATAGCCTGCCATTCACTCTCGTAATCTAATCGCTGAACGGTCAGGGTATACCGAGCCGAATTGGATAGTAATAGATCACTTGTCCCAGTCCCTTTTCCCAGTGCTATCCCTATGGCATAAAGAAGATTACCCAGACCCTCTACGGTTCCAGCAACACGTAGCCCACCAGCCTTCGTATAAATTTGAACCACTGGCAAAGCCCGCCAGTCCTGGTCGTCGTTACTCATGACTAATTCCTTCTGTGTTTGTTGGGTTTGGATAAATTTGGGTAAGTCGGGGATATTGAAATCCTTGCAAGCTTCAGAGGTTGGCTCTCGGTGCATATAGCTGGTAAGGGCACCTTCTTCTTCCAGGCGAACACCACAGCATTTGTGTTGGCGATTGAAGTAGATGCATTTCCCGCATTGGTTTGGTTTATTCATAGCGATTTTTCTTTAAAAGACTCTATTCTTTAGGGGTGGGGGAGGGTAAAGCGTTCAGACCTTCGCCCATCATCGCGGACCATTCTGGATGGGTCCGCTTGATTGCGCTTGACTTTGCAATGGCGAGTCTTGCAGGTTCTGCGACTCTTCCAAAGACGGCTTCCAACACAGACTCAATCTCATGTGGGCTAGGCTGCTCAAGCTCGGCCTTAGCGGAAGGATGTTGACTTTGCTTCCACTCTTTGACCCATTGGGTTAGTTGGTATTCAAACTCGACTGATAGCCAAGTCCCAAAGGCAATAGCTAGGTCAGGGTGAATCCAGGTGCCTTGTTTTTCGGGTATTCCACCTTGGCGAGTAATGACAAGTTCCGTTATCGTCTTTCCGGTAACGGCTGATACATAAGCGATGTAGGCTCTTGCTCTTTTCGTTTCAAGCCAATGTGCAGGTATTTTTTGCTTCCCCGTCGCCACTTTATACGCCTCACAAGCTTTCGTTGCATTCACATATCCATCGGCTTTTTGAATCCCCACCGATATGCCATGTATTCGATATTTATTTGTCTCCATATCATCCTCACAGTGGATAGGTTTATTTCTACTAGCCCAGACAATAGGCAGAGTGGGTGGGCTATAACCCACCCACACCAAGGGATTGCTCCTAGCTAGGATCTGCAGAAAAAACGAACGTGGCTAACTCTTTGAGTTGTGGGTTTTCTCGAAGCTGTTTGCAGGACTTCCTAATATGCCACATGACTGTTTTAGGTTTAATACCCAGGCTGGCAGCAATGTATTTAGATTCCTTGTCCTCCAGATAATAGTCATGCATCAACTTGGCTTCGTGTTCAGGCAATGAATCATTAATAATCTGTTCGAGCTTTTCTCTTAAAGCTTGATAAAAAGCCGACTTGAGAGGGGTATATCCATTGCTAGTGCTGTTGCTATGAATCTGTTGGTCGCAAGCGGCTTTGTTTCTGCGCTGATATCTAAATTCTTTATTAAAAGAGTTAATAAAGCGTTGGTTCAGTTGAAAGGACACCCAGTTCTTAAAACTTCTTTGCCTTCCAGGTTTATGAGGATTATGGTTATTCGCTGCCCGCTCTACACACATCACCCCCAGTTGGTACATTTCATCCCTTGGAATGCGGTGGGACAGGTTGGAGCGATAGATTTTATCCCAAATAACCGGGCGACACTCATTAATAAGTAACCTCAGCGCGCGTTCGCCTCTGATGCAAATCCGTTTCTCTGCGAGTGTCAGACCCTCTTTTTTACGTTTGAGCAATTGGGTCCGGGCCTGGACATCGGCCACTAACGCCCATTCTTTATCAAGTGTTAGAGGGGGGTCTGGGATCTGGGTTACTCTGGCTAGTTTGGGCAGTTTGAGTTTGTGTCATGATAAATTGACCTCTGTTTGTAGGGGTTGACTAGAGGCGATCACTTGTGTCCGTCAAAACTCAGTGATCGCCTTGTTGCATTGAAAGTTGTTGGGTAATCCAATGATTAGATGAAAACTGACTGATTCTTTCCCTACGCTCCTGTACCCGCAGAGTGTTCATGGTTGGTAACTTTCGCAGGAGTTCTTGGGTGGGCGAAAGGCCGAACTTTTGAGCGCAACGAGGACAGAACCACTTGAACTTTGACCGCTCTGAGTTGCCAGTGGGCATAGCCGCGATCGCAAGTCGATACTGACGGCAGGAACAACAGTGAGTCATCAGTGGTGTTTTGAGCAGGTACACTCCTGCCTTCTTTTCTAAGCACCAGTCTCTAAGCCTGATGCGGGTCGGCATTCTCGCTTTGGTTTGCATGATGAAATCTCCTTAAATGCAAAAGGATGTTAGGACGATCAGCCATATAGAAGGGGGCATCCCTCGGGTATCAATTTAAGCCGGGAAAATAGCTTGGGTTAAAGGGTTAGGCCGTTTTGTTTTTGAAGACTGACGTGCCACTGGCAATTCCCCCATAGAGCTAATAACTGACTCAAACACATCAGGAAAAGGATGCCCAAAAAGCCGTTGTGCTGCGGTAGTGCCATCTGCTCTTTTGAGGTCAAAATTGTGGATGATGGTGAGTACCTTCAAGGATTCTTCCGAGAACCCTCGGGCTGCATGATGCAATCGGGATAGATAGCCATTCCGTCCCTCAACTGCGGAGGAAGTTCGTTGATACTTCGTACTCATCCATTGCGCCCAGTCTACCCACTCCTGGCTTTTTTGAGAGTCCATCTGTTGAGTTATGGGGTGCTTAAGCAACTGGTCATAAGCTTGTTCAGTCGCCTTTCGATAATCTGCCTTGAGTAGAGGATTCCGGGTTTTGTCCGTTTGCTGTTGCCAATAAGCCCAGGGCAATAGGCACATGAGTACCCAGTTCTGTACATCAAGATCATCTGTGACTCCCTTTAGCGCTTGAGTCACCCATAGCCACCAAGCATGAATCCCTTGAGCCATTGATGGAATCTGTTGTTGGAATGAGTCAATAGCTTTACTCCCTTTCTGAGCACCATAGGTTTTGGCTAGAGCAGACATCTGGGCGAGGGGAGCCTTCAGCTCAGCCGATAGATCATCAAACAGTTGCCATTCCAAAGTCTTGATATTAAACGGATGAATGACTTGGGTAAGGCGATGAAGAACTTGATGATAGGCCGTCTTGTCCTGCTCCAGAGACTGCTGCTGAGCAGAAATCTCCGCTATTGATTGTTGGAGTTGTTGCTGTTTAGCCTCACTTCGAACGTTGAGAAGTTGCTGTTGAAGTACAGTCGCTTTTTTGTTCAACTGACTGATTTGACGACCCATATCACTGCCGATAGGTTGGGCTAAGGCACTCAGGGCATGGAATAAATCAGAAACACTGACACAGCCTAAGCCTGATACAGCTAATTTAATCAGGGCTGGAGCACCATCACTCACCATAAAATGACAATGCCATCCACAGCGGGTCCACCACTGCTGAATCTGGGCTTGCCAGGTGGCATAAGTACGGTTGGGACGTTCCACCTCTGTGAAGATAAAGCCACTAGCCAATTCCAACATCACTAAGATAGGCAACCCAAAAAAGGTTTCGTCCCCACCGACACAGATGCCCTGACCTTCTGTGGGTTGGCAATGCTCTTGTTGCGCAACATCATAGGCGATAATCGCGTCTCGCATCTTGCGTTTCAACAGCCGAAGGGAGCTGGCTGAAACGCCCACATGAGCATCTATGTGAATCGCTGTAAAAAATTCTGATAGACTCTCAGCTCCCACCCCATGTTTGATGCCGAAATAGTACACCACTCCTAAGACCATCACCCTGAGCCATTGACTCCCTGTCTGGGTTTCCCACCATAGTGACTCTGGATATTGGTTACGCCGAGCGATAGCCTGTTGATGACGATGAACACTGCTTTTTGATAGACCTGTCGCAGCAGCAATTTTCGCAATCCCTTTTACTCCCTGTTCGAACAGACAATCAGTGACGGCTTGGCAGCGCTCTCGTATTGTCAGGCTCATCGTTTCCTCTGTTGACTTGCAAAGGTACGATACAGCTCTCTGTGACTAATCGCAGAACTCTTTCCTATTTCACCTACAAAGGAGTGCGATCCTATCTGGAAATACTCAGGTCTTTTCCCGCTTTATGCTGGGAGCCGTGGCATCGATACAGGAAGTAGCCAAAGTCATGAAGATGCAAACAATTGCTGAGCAGGTTGAATCATATTCCACCCTTAAAGCACTATCAGAATTAGGGATAGATTATGCTCAAGGACATTGTTATGAACGAGCAACACCACTCAAACAAATCCTAACGTAATTTCTTTTCTTACTAAGAACTCTCCCTTCGTCAATGAAAAGTGAGACATCAATAGAGCAATCAATTTTTTTATCCATAAAAAACTAACCACGTTGTTTAGCAGCATCCCTGTTGATTGGACGGAAGGTGGAACTTCTGCATTCCTCTGGTTTGCCAGGAACTGCTTCCAAGCCGCAGTAATAGTGGAAGGTGCAACACCAACAAGCATTGCTAACAAGTTATTTGGAATTCTTTGGATCTCTTCCAGACTGAACTGTTGGCTAAACATTACTAATATAGCGATTCCCCCTATTGAGGGGGGGAGCTGATCTCACAGATTTCCTTTAATTGTTCAATGTTCTTTATCCGATTCTGAAAAGCACTGAAGCGCATCTCGTCAGTTTTAGGAATTTCATATTCAACTGCTCCTAATACATGGATACTGATACATTCTGGGTCAAATGGACCTCCAATAGCTGCACCAGGGCCAATGTACTCTGCATAGTATTTCTTTTGGAGAATAACACCTGTTTGTTGATGATTCACAATCGACCATAGATGTCCGTTCTGTAGGATTTCAATAGATAGATGCTCTCGCATATTTGGAGAAGCTACTTTATGTTATGACATAAGTGAAATAAATGAATAAATGCTAGAAATATGAATTTTTAGGAGTAAGATACTTTGACTATTATCATCAGAGTTATATTTATTCTAGTAAAGATTAGAATAGGATATTACTTGTCTGTTCAATGTATCTATAGCCATCATAATATTTGACTATTATTTTTTTCATCCGTAATAATACGGCAAAATAAATTTTTAATTAATATATAATTCAGTACTGATAAGCTCTATACAAAGTATACATATGAATAGTATGAAAGCCTTTACTGTTGCTTAAGTGCAGCTATTTAATGGATTATTTTGTGCTATTTATAACTTATACATCGCAATAGATTTATGCTTGTCGTTACCTGACAGAAGTCTTTCTATGAGTTTAAAAAAATCTTAGACTAAATACAATTTTTTACAACTAGACTAGATTGAAGATCTACATCTGAATAGGTTGGAAAAAAGTGAAGGCAATTGCGACCTTGTTCCTTGGCCATATATAGAGATTGATCTGCCAGTTCAATTAATTGAGAGGGAGCGATTTCTTTCTTTGGAATAACACTGGCTACCCCTAGACTGAGACTAATCCAATGACCCACTGAGGAAGATATATGAGGAATATGGAGTGCTTCAATTTCTGCTCTGATGGCCTCTGCAACATGGACAGCCCCCGATTGATCTGTGTTAGGTAACACTACTGCAAATTCTTCCCCACCATACCGAGCCACACAGTCTGCTGGCCGCTTGGCAACTGTCTTAATAGCATGGGCTACTTGCTGTAAACAGTGATCTCCAGCCGGGTGACCATAGGTATCGTTATAGGCCTTAAAGTGATCGACATCGCATAGGATTAAAGAAAGGGGTTGCCCTTCCCGCATTAATCGGACCCACTCAGACATAAATACTGTGTCAAATCGACGTCGGTTGCTAATCTTAGTCAAGCTGTCTATTACAGCAATATTTTCAAGTTTACGGTTTGCTATTGTTAACTCTTTGGAGATTTTTTCAAAGATTCGTTCTTCTCTCTCAATTCTGAGCGTAAATTTTGTCGTTCTAGAGCGAATTGAATTGAACAACATAATACAGTGGCGTCAAAATGTCCTTTGAATAGACAATCTTGTGCTCCATGCTGCAATAGGTGAAGTGCTTGCAATGGGTCCAGATTGCCACTGAGAATAATCAGAGGCATTTCAGGGAAGGTCAGCTGAATTTGTTGAAATGCTTCTAGGCCATGGGCATCAGTTAAAGATAGATCAAGGAGTATGAGGTCGAAGGCAGGATGATGGTGAAGTCGAGCTATCCCTTCTGCCAATGTCTTCCTATGTTCAAGAGTAGCGGAAAAACTGTGACGGCCCTCCAGTAATTCTTTGATGATTTCAACATCTTGTTTATCATCTTCAATCATCAAAATCCGGGTATCACCAATCTGCATCGCCTTACTCCCCTATTCTTTTTAGACAATGGCACATGCATATTAAAGTATGAACTCAAAAAAAATTTGTTAATTCCATAATGTTTTCTCATCTCTCAGAATAATGTCTGCATATCTATAGTGAATTGAAAATTAACAGAAAATACAACTAATGACGAAGTAAAGATTCAGTTAAGATCTTCTGTGCTATTTGCTACTGTTATTCAATAAATTGATGCTTTACTAATCATGCTAAGTATCTTATATTCTTAGTCCTAAAATTAACCTCAATAACTAATAAGAATTGACTTGATACCAATTAGCACCTAAGAGTGTAATTTTAATTATTTGCTAACCCAACTCAGTATTGGGTTTCACGAGTTTGAGAGTTACACCTTCAGGCACAGCTTGGTATAAGCTACAAATACCTAGCCTATAAAAAACTCTATTTAAATTTAATGTTCGTCAATTAACTAACATCAAGAAGAGATGTTTTCTGTTAATTTTTTTTATTCACATAAGAAATATAATTGCATTATTGCTTGGAGGCAATGAAATAGATTTGCCGAAAATGTTCTTTACTTCATTCGATTGTCGTTTAATTTAGGTAGATACTGGAAGTTAGTTGTTTTCTATAACGGGCATATTAATAAGAAGTAGTTTAGATGGAACTAATTTAGTGCATCGATGATTGGGACAACATCTTCTACAAAAAGTTCAGCATTTTCTTGTTATTGAAGATGAATTAGGGAAGCGTACAATTCCACTACTGGAAACGACTTGTTCTATTGGCCGAGATCCCAGCAACTCGATTGTGATTCAATCACCATCAGCATCTCGTCAGCATGCTTTACTGATGAGGGTCACGATGCCTGATACCGATAGCCACATGTTTCGCTTGATTGATGGAAACCTCCAAGGTAAACGCAGTAAGAATGGTTTGAAAGTTAATGACCATACTTGTACCACACATGATTTGAATCATGGTGATGAAGTCATTTTTGGCGAGGATGTGCGGGCCAGATATTACATGACGAACAATATCGCTGATGTGCATTTTCTAGAGTCTTGTGCTGCTGATGAAGTCACGGGCTTTTTGTCTAATCTTCATAATCCAATGCAGACCTTAACGCAATCAGGTGAGGTACTTGCTAGCTTTAATGAGGCTGCTATTGTCCGTTTAGCATCTTTCCCAGAGCTCTTTTCTAACCCCCATCATCGAAATTAACTTAAAAGGCAAAACTACTTATTTAAATCCCGCTGCCGTAGCCCAATTCCCTCAACTACGGGATCTTCAATCTAAACACCCAATATTGGAGGGGTTAGTCACATTAATTGCCAAGGATCATGAAAAGTTTTTTTGTTAGAGAAGTAGAAATAGGAACCCAAGTTTTTGAGCAATCCGTTCACTTTATTGCTGAGAGTGATCTGATTCGAAGTTATATCGTTGATATTACAGAACGAAAGTTAACGGAAGCGGCTTTGAATGATAGTGAGCGCCGATTTCGGGCTATTTTCAATCAAACCTTTCAGTTCTCAGGTCTTTTGAAGCCTAATGGTATTTTGTTGGAGGCTAATCAAACTGCTCTGGAGTTTGGTGGTCTCCATTTAGAAAATGTGATCAATTGTCCACTCTGGGAAACTCGATGGTGGACCAATTCAACAGAGACTCAAAGTCGGCTCCAGAATGCTGTATTGGAGGCGGCTAAGGGAAAGTTCGTTCGGTATGAGGTGGATGTACTTGGAGCCAAGGACAAGGTGACAACCATCGATTTTTCTTTAAAGCCCGTCCGTGATGAACTCGGTGTTGTCGTGTTGCTGATTTTCGAAGGTCGAGATATCAGCTATCACAAGCAAGTTGAAGCAGACTTACAGCAGGCACATAGCGAACTTGAGTTAAGAGTGCAACAACGAACAGCTGAGCTCAAGCAGAGTAATGAGCAATTAAGAAGCGAAATTGGTGAACGTGAGCGTGCCGAAACAGCTTTGCAATCGAGTGTTGCCACTAATCGGGCCTTGATCAATGCAATGCCCGATTGGATGTTTCGCATTAATAGGGATGGTATTTTCGTCAATTATAAAGATGCCTTGAACACCAAGTTCCCCCTTCCAACTGAAGATTTTTTAGGTCAGTCCCTAGAAAGGATCTTTTGCCAAGACACGGCACAACCGTTTTTTGACTGTATTCAAGCAGCATTTACCACTAAGGAGATGCAGCTACTCGAATATCAACTGGAGTCTGAGAGTAACCTTTGCTTTTTTGAAGCTCGGATTGTAGTGAGTGCCGAGAATGAAGTGATGGCTGTAATTCGCGATATCACTGACCGCAAACGGGCTGAAGACGATATCCGCACAGCCCTGACCAAGGAACGGGAACTCAACGAACTCAAGTCTCGCTTTGTCGCTATGACCTCCCATGAGTTTAGAACCCCCTTGGCAACTATTTTGTCTTCGGCGGAGCTGTTGGAGCATTATGGCCACAAGTGGGACGATACTCGGAAGCTCAAGCACTTGAAACAAATTCAACAATCTGTAGAACATATGACAGGCCTGTTAAATGATGTGCTTCTACTGGGTAAAGCAGAATCAGGGAATCTCGCCTTTAAAACCCATCCACATGCACCTAACAGATTTTTGCAGAGGTCTAGTAGAAGAGCTGCAGATTACTACGAATACTCATGAGATTGTATGCCAGTTGCAAGAACAAACTACAGAACTACATATGGATGAGAAATTGCTTCGGCATATCTTTACGAATTTACTCTCTAATGCAATTAAATACTCCCCCCCCAAGGAGGACGAATAGATTTTGGTTTGGCCTTTGAAAATGACTATGCAATCTTCAATGTCCAAGATCATGGTTTAGGGATTCCCCAAACGGAGTGTGATCGCGTTTTTTAATTCCTTTAATCGGGCCAGCAATGTTGGCAATATTTCAGGGACAGGATTGGGGTTGGCTATCGTGAAACGTTCTGTTGATTTGCATGGGGGGTGAAATCTCACTCACTAGTCAAGAAAAGGTCGGAACCACCTTTACTGTACGACTGCCAGTAGGGGGGAATTAACGGGATTGGGGAAAACAAATTTCAAATGACGTTCCAGCCTCTCGCTTGACAGTTATGGTACCTGAAATCTGTTTTGTTAAGGTGTTAAGCATCCGTAAGCCCAAAGTGTGGGATCTTGCAACGTTCAGGTTAGCGGGTAAACCAATACCGCTATCGAAAATTTTCCACCTGTAAATGTTTCCGGGTTAACTTGCCAAGCCTGAGTTTTGGAGGTTTTACAATGGTTTCACTCCACTCAGATTGGAAGGCATCTCTTTTTGTCAAAGTCAAAATTGTACTCAGTGATGCGTAGTGTCCCGATTTATTCGCCATGAGTTGAAATTCCTGAAATGCTGTATTAATAGTGACTTCAGAGCATTTCTTGATGAACATTGCCCAGCGCGAACAACAGA
Organism: Acaryochloris sp. 'Moss Beach'; assembly: GCF_021497025.1. NCBI lineage: Bacteria > Bacillati > Cyanobacteriota > Cyanophyceae > Acaryochloridales > Acaryochloridaceae > Acaryochloris > Acaryochloris sp. 'Moss Beach'. The sequence continues at coordinate 88,030 of NZ_CP071718.1, read as the reverse complement.
TTATCCGCATCCAATCCCAAAGCTCCTATGCCTCTATTAACGAAGCCCTGGAAGCAACCCTACGCCTGGAAGCAAGCCAAGTCACCCAGAAAATAATAGAGGCAGCACTAGACGAAGAAGTTCAAGCCTATCTATCCCAACTTCAAGGGACTCGACCTCGGCGCTCAGGTTATTATCAACGGGTTCTAGATACGCAGTATGGTAGGATTCCTCAACTGTCTGTCCCTAAACTACGTAAAGGGAACGCAGACCGAGAGTGGCAGATTTTAGAACGTTATCAACGTGCCCTTGGCAGTCTCCTCGATTTTTTGCCTCGGCTTGTACGTCATGGGTTTATCGCTTCGGGATCTGCAAGAAGCTCTCTATGAGATTCTAGGAGCAGTCTTATCCGTTAATGCCATTAACCGAATTACGCTAAAAGCTCAGAAGCAAATGTTCCAAAGCCGTCAGACTCGTCTTGAGGAAACCCCTCCTATTCTGATTGTCGATGGTGTTTGGGCTAGTGTTCAGTGTTCCTCAGAAGACTTTTGGGAAGATCAAGCTGGGCATATCCGGAAACTACGCCATGCGGAAGACCGAGTCATTCTAGTCGCTATGGCAGTGTGGCCCGATGGCACCCAAACGGTGCTTCATTATGAAATGGCGACGCAAGAATCGGAGGCAGCTTGGTCACTATTCTTTGCGCATCTGTGGCAACGGGGATTGCAACCCTATTCGGTGAAATTGATTGTGAGTGATGGTACGACTGGGTTGCCTAAGGTGATTCGTGCTCTGTTTCCCCTCGCACAACATCAACGCTGCATTACCCACAAGGTTCGAGCCATGCTGCGGCATTTAGGCTATGGGCAATTGTCGTACCTGGATGCGCAAGGACAAGAGCTTTCACTGCCTGAAGCTAAGAAACAGCGGTATGCACAAATTCAACATGATGCCTACGCCATCTATAAAGCGCCCACCTGGGAAGGGGCAGTTATTTCATTTCTGGTGTTTGAGAAAAAAGTGGACAGACATCGAACCTGACGCCGTCAGAACCTTTATCAACGATTGTGCCCTGACTTTGAACTTCTATGATTTTGATGCATCTCTTCACTCACTCATTCGAACCTCAAATGCACTCGAGCGGTTGTTCCGGGAATTCCGAACCAAGGCGGATGAAATTGGTGCTTTCCCTAATGAAGAGAGCTGTTTAGCAATTCTCTTCCTCGTTTTTCGTAGGGATCATGCCAAGCATGATCGGCTCAAAAACCGTGGCGAATAAATCGGGACACTAACCAGTGATGACTACGGCAATGTCTTACCAGCAAGTTTCGCCAGAAGAATAAGGGGATAAGCTAGTCTGAACGAGTAACTCGCGCCTTAACTGTACTGAGAACTGCGGAACTAAATGGCCAATAGCAGCAGCTCTGGCTCCCTCAAACCAATGCAGAGTAAGTGAACCCGGAATAATTTACAGGTGGGATTTTTCTAAGCTGTGTCGCCAACCAAGCAACTTATTTGGGTGAATGTGCTGACGCCATTTGAACAGTTTAGGGGTTAGGGAGAGATGCCTAGGAGATTCAGATGGGTCAGCAGGGAGCGTTCTATAGGGTGGGGTTTATATTGAGAAATAAGGGTATTTGGTGAACAATGATTTCTGAAGGTAGAAAGACATGGTTAGGGCTTTACTCAGGTTTGGTTCTGGGGATTTCGACTTACTTGAGATTTTGCGGAGAGGGCCAGATGCTTGGAACCAGTGGCGTGAGAAAAATCCTAATCAGGAGATAAATCTCAGTGGTGCTGACCTCAGCGGTGCCAATCTCCACAGTGCCGACCTCCACAATGCAAAACTAAGCAGTGCAAAACTCAACGGTGCCGATCTCCGCAGTGCCGACCTTAGCGATGCAAAGCTCAACGATGCGAACCTCACCCGTGCAAAACTAAGCAGTGCAAAACTGAACAATGCGAACCTCGTTGGTGCCAACCTTTTTGGTGCCCACCTCTTCAATACTGATTTCACGAATGTCAACCTCAGACGTGCCGAACTATTCGGTGCTATTGTTTTTTGAAGAAACTAAGATTGATCCTAAATGGCTTCCTAAACCTCATCCAAGATGAGATCTGGAGTTTTTAGATCTTGGGTGTTTTTTGCATAGATTCTTTTCGGGGCTTATGCGAAATACCTTCTATATATCAACAGTTTTGATTCTTTTGATTAATTCTCAGTAAAAAAAGGGCTCTTGTCCTCTTTTGTCGTCATAAAAAGTTATTTTTTAACGTCTTTCTCTAGCTTTTTGCATAGCAATTTCAGCATTTTTCAAAGTAATATCAACCACATCATCAGCTGCCTGACCATAGCCAACACCAATGCTACCTGTGATAGTGATTTCATGATCTTGAATTGCAAAAGGCTGTTCAAGGCAAAATAACACTTTCTCCACAAATAAATCTACCTGTTTTTCATCTGTTAATTTGCTAAAAAGAATAGCAAATTGATCTCCTCCTAAACGAGCTAACATATCGTCGGGATTGATTACCTCCTGTAGCTTTACAGCTAATTGTTTCAATAGTTCATCCCCAACACAGTAGCCAAAAGAGTAATTAACCTCTCTAAAGTGATCGCAATGGGCGTATTTAGCGGATCGGGGATGCCTTAGTTTTCGGAATGGTCACCTCTGGGAATAAGGAGTCAAACCGTTCATTGACCCAGGCAATTCTCAAGATCAGTAAATGGTTGAAACCATCCTCACTCCAGCGCATGCCAACTCCCTTAAAGCGCTGCTGAATCAACCACTTGCATGCACTTTCAACCATTCCTGACCCGAGAGGAATCTGTTGCTGTTCAAAGTGCCGATAACGGATGTGGTGATGATGGCGTTGGAAATAAGCCTGCACCTGGAGCAACGTTGAAAAAGACTTTCCCGTTAACAGTTGTGAGTGAATCAATATCGTCAAGGACCGTAATACAAGTAGGTGTTGCCCGTGTCGCAATTGGTGTCGCCAGTGCCGGAACCAGGCTTGGGCTTGAGCAGAGCGGGCATCTCCAAACATCGCTTTAGTTGCTCGTGCCAGATGGCCTGCTGAATGAAAAAAGTCGAGGACTGCCACAGCACAATGAGAGAACAAGGTGCGATAGACTCGCCAGAAGCCTCGTCCCCCATCACTGAGCCAGATGACTTTTGGAGCAGATTCAAAGTCTTGTTTGTGAGCTTCGAGTTGAAGTAAAGGGATGAACTGGTCGATATCGCCCAATACTGCCACCAGTCTTCGACGCAGTAATTGGGGGACCTCCTTTTTAGCTCGGGTAACCCGTGTTCCCAGGCGAGCTAAGATGGCGACTTTGACTTCTCGCCACTGGATTTTTCCCTTGGGTGAGTTCGGGGTGGGGCGAAAGGGGACCATCACACCATCGGCGGCAATGGCCAAAGGTAGAGCAGATAACATCTCTGAAATCGCTTCACAAGGGGCCTGAGTCCCTGATGATTGAGCGTTGAGTTGAGCTTCTAATTCCTGCTGAGCTTTGTTACCCACGGATTGCACCCAGTTCCACAAACTGGATGGACTCACGGATAGACCACTCCACTGACCCAGCATCCAACTGGCCAGTTCATAGGGCATGAACAGACTCAACAAGCAGCCCAGACGCACCAGTTCTTCGCTGCTGTGCTGATAGGGGGAATCCCAATGGCTTGATCCAGGGGAGTCAACAGACTGCCTGGACATCCTTTGGGACAACGGCCCACCCGTCGCTTTCAAGAGATAGTGCCTACCAGTGTCTGCATCTGACGAGATTCCCATCCCTTCGAATGTAAGCGGGTTCCGCAGGTAGTACATACAGGCCATACAAATACTGCTTTCGCGCGCCTTGAGAGTTCATCCTCCAGAAGACAGCGAGCTAGAAACAAGCCCATTTGCAGAACGATATAAACCATCTGACTCAGGCTGGTTGATACTTTGAGTGCTTCAGTTTGTTCTAGAAATTCGTCATGGGCTAGCACGGTTAGCAATTGCGATGGTAGGGGGCATGATAGTTTTTTGGTTCGGGTACAGGATCTATTGTCCTTGACCCGTTTTTCTTTGAGCCATGCATCCCCGATCCTTTGCTTACGCCCGATCGCAATCGATATAGAGCACGGCGAATTTATAAGATTTATCCATCTTGGCTAAAAATAGAGACTGTTCCAAACGCTTCAAGAATGAAGCTCTATTGGGGATATTTGTGAGTAGGTCATAATGACTTGTTTCTAATAAGCGGGTGTTCGAAAGTTTCAATTTACTATTCTGCTCAATGACCCATTCTTGGAGTTGGTTATTCAAACCCAGGATTTTTTCTTGAGCTGATTTTAATAAAAGCTGATTATGCACCCGTGCTAATACTTCTTCAACTTGAAAAGGTTTTGTGAGATAGTCTACCCCTCCCACATCAAAGGCTTTGACTTTATCTAAGGGATCGTCTAAAGCACTAAGGAAAATAATGGGAATATTTGCTGTTTGGGGATTCCGTTTTAGTTGAACACAAACTTCATACCCATTTAGATCTGGCATGAGGATATCTAATAGGATTAAATCGGGTAGGAGAGAGTCTACAGAGTTTAACGCCATTTCACCACCCGTTGCTTTTCGAACAGAATAGCCCTGAATAGACAACATGCTAGAGAGCAACCGCAGATTTTCTAACGTGTCGTCGACAATCAGAATCTCACTGGGAAGTAATTGGGTGGCTGGACTGGAGAGATCCATATTCAGATTAGTATGGAGTTCATTCATGGTTGGTTTTAAAGTGCGATGGGTCAAATTTGGTTGCATCATTCCATCAAAGCGTCCATCAACTGAACGATTTTCTCGAATTGATAATTCTCAACCCAGTTGGTCAAAGCTATGGCTAAAGATTGATGCTCTGAAGGGATTTGCTCAATGAGTTGTAAAAGGAGGACATCGTTTCCTTGACTCGCTCTTTGACCGATGCCCTTTATCCAATCTGGTGGCATGATCCTTAAGCTCTCTGGATCAAGATTTCCATGATTATGGGGTTGGTCTTTATTCTGGGTATCGTGATTTTGAAGAGAGTCTTCTGTTATATATTTCACTCCAAGATGGGCTGCGATTTTCTGTATCAGTTCATTTTGTTGAAAGGGTTTGCGTACAAAATCATCACATCCTGCATCAAATATTTTTTGTTTGTTTTCTTCAAATACACTTGCTGTCAGGGCAATCACAACAGTCTCCTTCCCTTGAGAAGTCGCCTTAATGTGTTGTGTTGCCTGGTAGCCATCCATTTCAGGCATACGTATATCCATCCATATCAAATGGGGCTGCCACTCTTGCCAGATTTTTATCGCTTCTCGACCATTCTTGGCTTCTCGCACTGAGAAGCCCATCAAACATAGGAAATCAACGAGGGGAGCTCGATTCGTTTGCTCATCATCAGCAACAAGAAGGCGAAATTCAGGTTGATTGGGGGCCACACAAACAGGCTGAACCATCGCTTCACTGTCAGTGTCTGTCGGCATACCATTGGCAATCACTAAGGGAATATGAAAGACGAATGTAGAGCCTTGTCCTTTTTTGGCTATTGACGGAGAGATCCCCTCCCATCAGTCGTACAAACTTCTTGCTAATACTGAGTCCTAAGCCCGTACCTTCTCTTGATTCCAAGCCAATATCACCCTGCTCAAATGCAAGAAAGAGTTTATCCAGGCTTTTAGAATCTATTCCAGGACCTGTATCGCTGATAGCAAACGTCAAAGTCTGAGCGTCTACAGAAACATATAAGTCGATCTGCCCCTTTTGAGTAAATTTGATGGCATTACCCAGAATGTTAATCAACACTTGACGGAGCTTACCTTGATCCGCCTTGATATATCGAGGGACAAGGGCTTGTCCATGAAAATAGAGTTGCAGCTGCTTGCTTGAGGCTTTGAGGCTAAACAGCTCTTCCAACTCGATGAGCAAGTTGTATAGGTCAAAGCTGATAGGCGTGAGATGGAGTTGACCTGCCTCAATTTTGGCCATTTCCAACACATCATTAATTAATGCTAGAAGGTGTTTCCCACTGCGGTTAATCGTATTAACGTACTTGGTATCCTGCGCCCCTAGGTGTTGAGAGCGCTGCATCAGCTGGGCATAGCCTAAGATGGCATTAAGAGGGGTACGGAGTTCATGGCTCATATGGCTTAAGAAATCGCTTTTTGAGCTATTAGCCCTTTCTGCCTCCTCTTTCGCAGCTTTGAGTGCTTTAGTTTGTTTTTGCGAATGGGCTAATAGCTCAGCTTGCTGTACTGCTACCCCTAATTGGGTCCCCACCTGAGTCATGATTTGGGTCGCTGATGAGTCCCAATGGAAAGGAGCAGCATCTTGAGTCGCCATAAGTAATCCCCATAAATGCGTACCATCGACAATGGGAACCACGAGATAAGATCCGATGTTTAATCGCTTTAAGACTTTAAGGGTATAATTGGAATTTAGACTAAAAAAAGTACCTTCAGCAGAAATTATCACGCAAGAGAAGTACTGACGTGAATGCAGGTGGTGGGAGTTAAATCGGTAGATTAGGCTGCTACCTTCTCCTTCTTTTTGGGCTTAGATGCTCTTTTCCTTACAGTTGGATAGCGAGGTCGCTGAGTTCTTTTTCTACCTGTTGTCCACCCCGGCGACTTTCCACGAGGTTTGGGGTCAGTTGCAGGGGAACCAACCCTAGCTAAAAGTGCAGTAATAGAGTCAGCAACCCGTCCTGGAGACAATGAGGTCAACCTTTTTTGCCAGGGTAGTGGCGTATCTTTAACGATGGTACGAGCCAGCCATAGTTGCCAGGTAAGCACTGGCATCAGGTCAGACCAGGCTTCCATTTGCTCCGCTGTGGACAGTTGCGGGACGGTCCAATGTAGACGTTGACGAACAAACCGATACCAATGCTCCAGGGCAAATCGACGGAGATACTGACGCCACAATTGAGTCACGCTCAGATGCTGTTTGGAAATCCAAACGAGCCACAACGGTTTTGAGGATGGAGCATCCAATCGCTCTATTAAAATGACTGAAAACGGATGTTCTGCTGCCTGCTTGAAATGCAGAGATGTCCAGCACCTCACTCGCACTCGTCCCAGCTCATTGTCCTCGAACATCAGCTGCTCTTGAGGTTCATGCCACGTATCTGGAGCTTTGAGGGCGAATTTAGCACCATGTTTTCGGGGTCGACCTTTGCCCTGATATGGAGGAGGTTCCTGATAGAGGACTCGGTTGGGACGTAATCGCAAGAGTTGGTCACAGAGTATATCTGCACTCTGTTTGAGAAAGGGGGGGCACACCCATACTCACTATCTGCCAAAAAGAGAATCAGACCCGTCAGTTGGAGACACACTTGCCGCAGTTGAGTAGCGGCTTTCTCCAGTGGCGTTTCAAAACTGGTGATGCGTTCATGCACTAAAGGTAATGCCCAACTCCCTTGGGCTTCAGGAATCCAGGCTATGCTGCTGTACCCTTGGCCAAGGGTGATGGGTTTCACACCACTTAGCGGTTGAGGTTGGTGTTCATACGTGCGTTCACGCAGAGTCTTAGCATAAATCCGTGGCCAGGCCGTATGGTCTCCCGCTAAGACGATCAGCTCTGAGGGGGGAATCTCCTTGGCATATGCCTCCATCAAGAGTTGACGAGAAGGATCGGCATCTTGAAGGGCTTTATAAATACTCGGCCATTTGCGGCGAAACAGGGGACTGAGGGACAGCTCTACAAATGAACTGATGCTGCGAGTGGTAAGTACTGCATCCATCAAGTCGAATAAAGCATCCTTCGCATTCCCTAATCGGTAGTAGATTGACTGGCGAAAGTTCTTTAGTTTGTCCAGACTAGTCATGATAAAGCTGTTGAGAGGTTCAATCTTCAGCTTTAATCATTGGGCAGTCGGTTGCTTCAAACTGACTGTCTTTTCTTTTTCTTAAAAGGAGCTATTAGTCTAAACTCCAAGTATAAGGATCAAATCCAAACTCATTGACATCTGTGATCGTTCGACAACGCACTTCTTGACTGGGGTCTCCCAAGGCAAATTCGTAAAGATAGGTTTGACTCAGTATTTGTTTTAGGCCCTTTGGGGGAGAAATCTCTACAGTCTTAGCTCCCGGATGAGCAGCTTTAAGAGCCATGATGGAGGGGCTATTCTGGCTCACCGACTCAGCGACTAACGTCCCGCTCCAATCGGATTTAAACTGATATACCAAAGTCCGATCGCAAGCAATAACCTGCTTTAATTCTTGAGTCGTATCGACGAATATAGTCTGTATATCTAAGGTCTTTCGCATGCGCTGAATGATCCCAGAGAGGGCATGTTCTCGTTCAGCAGCTTTTTTCAATTCAGCCGTTCGTTCTTGGACAAGGGTCTCTAAACCATCATTGAGATTGCGGAGTTCAACTTCGGCTCTTTGGCGTTCCTGAATTTCTTTTTGTAAGGCTTGATTGACTGTTTCCAGTTGTTCTGGCGTTTTCAAGGATAAGAATTTGGGAAGTAACGTTGCCATTTCCGTAGCTGTATAGCAGGAGACTAGAGCAGTGATAGCTTGCTCAGTCCCAGACAGCCAGTAGGCAGGGTGCCATAAGGTCCAAATTTCCAGTAAATGGCCTGTACCACAGAGAACAATGAATGCTCCAAACAACAGAAAAATATTCTGAAAAGGGACATCGCTCCTTTTGGAGACGAAGTAGAGCAACATCACAGGAATGGAAAAGTAAGCCACTGCAATTAGTAAATCACTGATTACATGTAGACCTACCAAAGGAGTTTGCCAAAGGTAACAATGACCGTGAGGCATGTATTGCTCTGGGGAAAACAGATTTTTTAAAGTATTCCAAAGACTATTCATATATCCTGGCAAGTGATTGACATAAAAAAATAGTCACTAACACCGACTTGTCTTCTGATATTTCTTTCTCAAACTGATTGTTCTGAATTGGAGATGAATAGCCGCTTTACATCAGTTAAAGCTTGCCCCAAAAAAGATATGAATATGCATTAATCCTAGATATTCAGTTGATTTAGATAGATGCTTGGAGATCATTCCTAAAGACTGGGAATGCTGAGATCTAAATGGGTTGAGCATCCGGCCACTTTGGATATCAGTAGGGGGAAGTTTCATTAATGGCAGATCAACTAACTGCAACAACGGTGCAGCAAACACAAGCCTGGCAACAAGCCATTCTGGACAGTGCAGACTTCACGATGATTGCAACAGACCCTCAAGGGATTATCCAAACCATTAATGCTGGGGCACTGCGCAAATTAGGCTATCAGCCTGAAGAAGTGATTGGTAAAGTTACACCCGCCATTATTCATGATCCACTAGAAGTTCAGGAAAGAGCACAACAACTCTCATGCGAATTGGGCTATTCTATTGAACCTGGCTTTGAAGCCTTCGTTGCTAAGGCTCGATTGGGAATACCTGATGAAAATATTTGGACTTATATTCGTAAAGATCAGAGTCATTTTCCTGTTTGCCTGTCAGTGACAGCCTTACGTGATGAGGTAGGTAATGTGACGGGTTTTTTGGGGGATTGGTAAAGACATCACTGAACAACAAAAAGACTAAACAATCCCTTGATGAAAGTGAAGCCCGTTTTGCAGGAGCATTTCAACATGCAGCTATCGGTATGGCTCTGGTCTCACCAGAGGGGCATTGGCTAAAAGTCAATGCGTCAATTTGCGACATTGTAGGCTACTCAGAATCAGAGCTATTGTCGCTTACATTTCAAGATATAACCCACCCAGATGATTTAGGAACAGATTTAAGGTATATCAAGCAGCTTCTGGCGGGTGAAATTGACCATTACGACCTAGAGAAACGCTATATCCATAAACAAGGCCATGAAGTTTGGATTTTACTCAGCGTCTCTTTGTTGCACAAAGATGATGGCCAACCGCTATATTTCATATCCCAAATCCAAGACATTAATAAGCGCAAACAAGCAGAGTCAGCTTTGCAGAAATTCAACACCGATCTAGAGAAGCTGGTTGCGGAACGCACCAACCAATTAGAGAATGCCTACCTAAAACTAAAAACCTCAGAAGCACAATACCAAGACCTTTATGACAACGCCCCTGATATGTATTTATCCGTGGATGTTCGCACCAGCAAGGTTCTGCATTGCAACAAGACTTTATGCAATATTTTGGGTCTGAGCAAAGATGAACTCTTAAATCGATCCATTTTTGAACTGTATCACCCTGACTGTCACCCACAAGTTAAGAAGACTTTTCAAGCCTTTGTCGATACTGGAGAAGTAAAAGATGCTCAACTTGTTGTGCAACGACAAGATGGGAGCAAGTTAGACGTTAGTCTTAATGTCCGCGCCGTTCGTGATCAAAATGGAACTATTCTACATAGTCGTTCTAGTTGGCGTGATATCACTGAGCGGAAACAATTGGAAACTCAGTTGCAAGAGGTCAATGTAGAACTAGAGCGGCGAGTCGAACAACGCACCCAAGACCTTCATGCAGCTAATCAGAGACTAGAGCAAGAAATGAGTGAGCGACAACAAATAGATCTAGCTCGGCAGAAAAGTGAAGAGCGTTTACAACTTGCTTTAGAAGGATCAGGGGATGGGATATGGGATTGGGATATAGCGACAGGTGCTCTTTACTTAAGCCCCCAATGGCTAGCAATGTTGGAATATGATGTGGGTGATTTACCTCTACAAGTGAGTACTTGGGAAAAGTTAGTCCATCCAGAGGATCAACCCTGGGTGATGAAATTACTCAACGACCATCTTCAAGATCCTCTTCAACCGTATGCCTTTGACTATCGAGTCAAAACTAAATCAGGTCACTGGAAATGGATTGGCAACTTTGGTAAGTTAGTCGCCAAAGATTTGGAGGGAACCCCCCTCCGTATGGCAGGGATGCATAAAGACATCACTGTTCGTAAATATAGAGAGGAGCAGATCAAAACTTCCCTCCGAGAAAAAGAGGTCATGCTACAAGAAATTCACCACCGAGTGAAAAACAACTTGCAAGTAATTTCAAGCCTTTTGAATCTCCAAGCTAGAAATGTGAATGATCCGGGCACATTAGAAGTGATCAAAGAAAGCCAGAACCGAGTTAGTTCGATGGCATTGGTTCATGAAAAGCTCTATCAATCGAAGAATTTAGACAAGATTAACTTTTCAGAATATATCACTGACCTAGTGAACTCCCTCACCCGCTCCTACCAAAGTCAATCCAATCAAGTCAAAATTAAAATTGATGTGGAGCATGTTGCCTTCAAGCTGGATATAGCAATACCTTGCGGTCTGATTATCAATGAATTAGTCTCTAATGCTCTCAAGTATGCTTTTACAGATAGTTTAAAGCCAGAAATAAAAATCTCTATGCATACAAGCGTAGAACATGAAATAAACCTAGTCATCGCTGATAACGGTACTGGAATTCCTGAGAACTTTGACTGGCGACAATCTCGATCACTAGGGCTAAGGCTCGTTTCCAACTTAACAAGACAACTGTCTGGAAATATCGATCTTCTTGATCATGAAGGCACTGTATTTAACTTAACGTTCCCCATAACAGCTTAATTTTTTTGGCTCGGTAATACTTATGACTGCAACTAAGATTCTGATCGTCGAAGATGAAAGTGTTGTTGCGATTGATATTCAAGATAGTCTCATGCACTTGGGATATGATGTTCCCTTTATTGTTGATACAGGTCTTGATGCAATTAAAACAGCTCAAGAGTTTAGTCCTGATCTCGTCTTGATGGACATCCACCTTAAAGGTGATATGGATGGTATTGAAGCCTCAGAACATATTTACCGGAAGCTTGGTATTCCCATTATTTACCTGACAGCCAACGCAGATGAGGCAACCTATGCTAGGGCAAAATTAACGGGTCCTTTTGGTTACTTGCTAAAGCCCTTCCGGGAGGAAGAGCTACATACAACCATTGGCATCGCTCTCTACAAACACCAAGTTGATCAAGAAAAAGAAGAACAAGAACAGCGCTTGACCACGATTCTGCAGAGTATTGGTGAAGCCGTGATTGTAAGTGACCATGAAAGTAAAGTTACTTTTATCAATCCTGTAGCCGAAGAAATAACTCACTGGAAATCGTTGGAGGCCATCGGTGAAAAAGTCTCCACCATTGTTCCTATTCTGAGCGATGCGACGTTACTCCCCACAACACACCCGGCTGACAATGCACTGAAAAGCCTGTCCACGGTCGTTATGCCTGAGAACATTCTGCTCGAAACTAAAGGCCATTCAAGAATACCCATTGCTCTAACCGCCGCTCCCTTAAAAGATAGAAAGGGCAAAGCAATGGGGGTTGTCACGGCTTTTCGGGATATGACGGACCATAAACAAGCTAGAGAGCTTCTGATTCGGAATGCATTCTATGATTCCCTAACAACTCTCCCCAATCGGGCTTTGTTGATAGATCGCTTAAATCAATCCCTAGAAAGAGTAAAGCAATATGCCAATGATTCTTTTGCCTTACTTTTCGTTGATATAGACCGATTCAAAATGGTCAATGACAGCTTAGGGCATCCCTGTGGAGATCAGCTGTTACTCGCCATTGGCAAACGGTTGCGTCAGAACCTTTTTGCTACGGATACCGTGGCTCGCTTTGGGGGGGATGAGTTTGCCATCTTACTTGAGCATGTTTATGACAACAAAATGGCTTCTGAAGTCGCTGCACGCATCAATCATGTTCTCCAACAACCGTTTTTGGTTGAAGGGCAGACGGTTTATACCTCTGCCAGTATTGGTGTAGTTCTGGGTAGTGCCAAATATCAGAATGCTGATGACTTGCTCAGGGATGCAGATATTGCCATGTACCGTTCTAAAGAACAGGGTAAAAGCTGCTTCACGGTGTTTGAGCCTTCAATGTATGCTCAAGTCAAAGGTTTACTGCAATTAGAGAACGATATCCGTGATGCAATTGCCAACCGAGAATTTGAAGTTCATTATCAACCGATCCTAGCGTTATCGACCCAGGAAATTGTTGGATTTGAAGCGTTGGTGCGGTGGCGTAAACCTGGGCAGGGACTGATATCACCAGGAGTATTTATTCCTGTCGCTGAGGAAACAGGACTGATTGTCCCGATAGATTGGTGGGTGATGGATGAAGCTTGTCTGCAAATGCGCTTTTGGCAGCAACAGTTTCCCTCGTCCCCACCCTTAACAATCAGCATCAACATCTCCAGCAAACATTTTGCTCAACCCTCTCTCGTGGAGCAGGTTCGTCAAGTTTTAGAGAAAACGGGTCTGCCTCCGCAGAGTTTTAAAAGCTAGAAATTACTGAAACTGCATTGATTGAAAATCCTGATTTCGCCAATGTTGTTCTGACTCAATTGAAGCAGTTGGGCGTAAAGCTATGTATTGATGACTTTGGTACAGGTTATTCATCTTTAAGCTATCTACATCGGTTTCCCTTGGATATCCTAAAGATAGACCGCTCCTTCATCAATTCCATGCATGAGAATGAGGAGAAATTAAAAATCGTCAAAGTTATCATTACTTTGGCGAAGACGCTAGATATGCCAATCGTTGCTGAGGGGATTGAAACAGAGCAACAAGCTGAAATTCTGCGACAATTAGGTTGTGAATATGCACAAGGATTTCTGTTTCACAGACCCGTTGAATCAAGAGACGCTGAAATTTTATTGCAAGAAACAAATAAAACTTCAACGGCTGAGCAAAGCCATCCGACAGCATTGGTCGATTGAGAATCAACTTCACTGGGTCTTAGACGTGACCTTTGGCGAAGATGCCAGCCGTATTCGCAAAAGGACATGCACCGGAAAACATGGCCATCCTAAGGCGCTGGAGCATCAACCTCCTGAATCAAGAAACGTCCTTTAAGCGAAGTACCCGTCAAAAACTAAAACGGGCGAGCATGGATGAAGCGTATATGCTCAAAGTTATAGGCGCTTCTATTCCTTTACAGTCTAGCCTTTCAGAGGCTTGATTTTCTTGCGCTGCCCCTGAACGCAGACCCAAACCTTTTCCGCGAATGAGACAACCGCGCTCGGTTCTCAAAGCTAAGCTAGCTGCTTGATTGAGCTTAAGTCAGTGCCATTGATCTCTAGATACGTTGATATTCTCGATATCTGGGTGCTCTGGGCATATTCGCCCAAGAATACCTTTATAGATAAACGACATATCGTCTTCCATGTTGAGATAGCCAACAATATCAATAGAGTGCGAGAGATCTATTAATTCTTTAACAGCTTTATCAATGGCCTTTTTTGGGTCCTTAATATTAACAATAACTTGATACTCTTCTTTAAGATTTGGATAATATCGATCACAAACTAGAACTGAATGTAGACCTCTATTTTTTTACAAGCCGATTTACCATCACACTTTCTCTTCTGGCAATCATAGTAGACAAAAAGGCTTTTCTCATAATCAAATCGCCTAATTAAGAATAAGAGTATTTCTAAAAGAAATCTTAATTTGAATTAACTATAGCAATCTGAAATCAATCGTGAGATGTAGAGAGGCTGAAATCTTTACCAGTATCCATTTAGGTTGAATATAATTCTCACAACTCACGTCAGATCGCTATAGTTTAACTAAGTATTGCTAAAAAAAAGTACTGCTATAAATAATGAATCACTTGGTCAATTAGGATTAGATGCTGTCCTAATTAACCAAGTGATTCATTAAGGCTACTGGAGCCAATCGTTAGGGAGTGCTAATCAAATTGATGTGATTATTTACATCAAATCCAGAGGGTCCAGTGAGAATGGCCAATGTATTGTTGTAAGTACCACCCACGAACAACTCACCTGTTGATGAGTTAAACGAAATATCACTAAGGCTAGTTACCCCAAAAACAGCCTGGTCAATCTCGATGATATCTCCCTGCATGGTGTTGAAGTCAGTAATGCGGTCAATCCCCCCCGAGGCAGCATTTGTAGAAAAGACAAATGTATCTGCATTTGTGCCACCAGTAAGAATATCGTTACCTGCACCACCGACCAGGCGATCATTCCCTGCTCCACCAATAAGATTATCGTCCACACTCACAGATAGCGACACATTCACCTGACTCTCTCCAAAGCCAACGATATCGGCCTGACCATCGCCATTGACATCCGCCAACTGTCGAGGTTGCTGATCAGAAGTAAGCCCTCCTCCCCCAACTGTGGAAAAATATTTGTGAACAATAGATGCAGTGCCAAAAGTGCCATCACTTTGACCTAAAGAAACAGCGACAGCATTGTATCCAAAGCCGACAATATCGGCTCGACCATCGCCATTGACATCTGCTACTTGACGGGGGAAACGATTGTCACTGGTCCAGCCTCCTAACCCAGTAAATGCAGTAGTGGTAGTGAATGCAGTATCAAAAGTGCCATCACTTTGGCCTAAAGAAACAGCGACTGAATCGGGTCCAAAGCCGACAATATCGGCCCGACCATCGCCATTAACATCCGCTACTTGACGGAGGAAACGATCGTTACTGGTGTAGCCTCCTAACGTTGCAAATTCAGTGGTTGCAGTAAATGCAGTGTCAAAAGTGCCATCACTTTGGCCTAAAGAAACAGCGACTGAACTATATCCAAAGCCGACAATATCGGCCCGACCATCGCCATTGACATCCGCTACTTGACGTGGGAAACGATCGTCACTGGTCCAGCCTCCTAACCCAGTAAATGCGGCAGTGGCAGAGGTTATTTCACCAAAGGCAGAAGCATCAAAGTTAACCGCCCCATCACTCCCTTCATCAAGGAGGACATCATCTCCTGCACCTCCACTGAGAATGTCGGCACCGAGCCCTCCTGATAGGGTGTCATTGCCACCATTTCCACTGATGCGGTCATTGCCGTCTCCGGCATTGAGGTTTTCCGCAAGGCTGCTGCCGGAGACAGTATCATTCCCATCGCCAGTGTTGACCTGGATTGCTGGACCTGTGACTAAATTAGAAGGCACGGTGATCGTGTTGGTGCCGTCACCTGTTGCTCCAGGAATAACATTAGAGAGGATACTGTCAGGGTCACTAATGGCAAAGTTACTGCCATCGGTGGTAATCGTCAAATTATCATCATTGGTATTGAAGCGGTCGGTGATATTCAGGTTACCAGTCCCATCTAAGGAGACTTGAGTATCATCGGCATTGAGGATGGTAACAGTGTTTGAATAGTTGTTGGTTACGGCTAAGTTGAGCCGTGAATCTCCAACAAAGTCACCAATTGCGATAGATCTAGGATTAGTACCCGCTGCAAAGGTGGTTTGGCTAGTGAAGCCTCCAGAACCGTTCCCTAATAAGACAGAGACAGAACCAGAACTGACTTCGTTGGCAGTTGCAATGTCAGCTTGGTCATCCCCATTGAAGTCTCCAACGATCACAAATTCAGGATCACCACCTACCGCAAAGGTAGTTTGACCAGTGAAGCTTCCAGAACCATCTCCTAATAGAACAGAAATAGAAGAGTTACCACTGTTTGCGGTCACGATGTCAGCGACAGAATCACCATTGAGATCCCCCACAGCCACAGAGTAAGGACTACTCCCAACTGCAAAGGTAGTTTGGTCACTGAATCCTCCAGAACCATCCCCTAACAGGACAGAGACATTGCTGCCACTATTGTTTGCGGTCACGATGTCGGCTAAGGAGTCGCCATTGAAATCCTCCACAGCCATAGAGAAGGGACTACTTCCAACTGCAAAGGTAGTTTGGCTAGTGAAGCCTCCAGAACTATCCCCTAACAGAACAGCAACAGAAGAGCTTCCACTGTTTGCGGTCGCGATGTCAGCGACAGAGTCACCATTAAAGTCCCCCACAGCTATGGAGTAAGGGTTACTCCCTGATGCGAAGGTGGTTTGGTCACTGAATCCTCCAGAACCATCTCCTAACAGGACAGAAATATTGCCGCTACCATTGTTTGCGGTCGCGATGTCGGCTGTAGAGTCACCATTGAAATCTCCCAAGACCATGGAGGTGGGGCTACTTCCAGTCGCAAAGGTGTTTTGACCAGTGAAGCTTCCAGAACCATCCCCTAAAAGGACAGAGATATTATTGCTGCCTCGGTTTGCAGTCGCGATGTCAGTTACAGAATCACCATTGAAGTCTCCTGCAACCACAGAGAGAGGATCGTTCCCTGTCTCGAAGGTGAGTTGACCGTTCAAGTTAATCGAGAGTTCATCGTTGAGAATCGTGCTTGTAGCTGTTGCTGTACTAATTGTGCTTTCTTTGCCTGCAGTTGCATTACTGAGGGTCACTTCAATGGTTTCTGGCGATTCAACGTCAGTGTCGCCTAATACGTCGAGGGTGATGGTCTTACTGGTCTCACCAACAGCGAAGTTAATGGTGCCCGTGATAGAAGTTGCACCACTATCTCCACCGATATTGTTGAAGTCGCTGCCATTAGTGGCGGTTCCGCCAATGGTGTAATCGACACTACTAGCCCCATCTGTAAAACCCGAGCGAGTAATGGTGAAGGTCAGGGTTTGACTGCCACTATCGCCTTCGAATACTTGAAGGGCAGAAGTACTGATGGCATGGTCAATGGGGAGAACACCGAGTAAAGAAACTGTGTCGTCACTCAAGTTTGTCACGACTAGTTCAGATTGGAGATCGCCTTTGAAGTCTCCAATGGCAACAGCATAAGGGTTATCCCCAGCGGCGAAGGTGGTTTCACTGCTAAAGCCCCCAGAGCCATCCCCTAAGAATACGGAGACAGTGTCATCAAAGCGATTGGACGCCGCTAAGTCCGCTTGGCTATCGCCATTTAAGTCACCAACTATGACAGAGATGGGGCCATCTCCCACCGCAAGGGTCGTTTGGGTACTAAAGCCTCCAGAGCTATCTCCCAGGAAGACTGAGACATTGTCGTCTAAGAAGTTAGCAGTGGCTAAATCAGCTAAGGAGTCGCCATTGAAATCTCCCACTGACACAGAAAGAGGTTGGTTCCCAGCAGCAAAAGTGGTTTCACTACTAAACCCTCCCGAGCCATCCCCAAGTCGGACTGAGACATTGTCACTTGTGCGATTTGCAGTAGCTAAGTCAGCTAAGGAGTCGCCATTGAAGTCTCCCACTGAGATAGAGACAGGTCCCCCCGGTGCTGCAAGGGTGACTTGGCTATTAAGCCCTCCTCCACCATCGTTGAGGAAAACAGAGAGGGTGTTGTCGTTAGCATTAGCAGTGACTAGGTCTGCTAGAGAATCCCCATTGAAGTCACCCATGGCAACGGAACGGGGTGCATCCCCAGTAGCAAAGGTCGTTTGACTACTGAAGCCCTCAAATTCTCCTTCGCCTCCTTCGCCCAGAAGGAGGGAGAGGGTATCGCCATATTGATTCGCTACCGCGAGATCCGGCAGGGTGTCTCCATTAAAGTCGCCAATCGTGACCGAGCGCGGACGATCTCCGACAGCGAAGGTCGTTTGGCTACTAAATCCTCCTGAACCATCTCCTAGCTGGATAGAGACAGTATCATCAAAGCTGTTTGCAATGGCGAGGTCTGCTTGGCCATCGCCATTGAAGTCCCCAACTGAGACAGCAGCTGGTCCCGCTCCAGTGCCAAAGGTGCTTTGGGCGGTGTAGTCAACGGATAGCTCATCATTGAGGATAGCGCTGGTTGCTGTTGCTGCACCAATCGTGGCTTCTATCCCAGCCGCGGCATTACTGAGGGTGACCTCAATCGTTTCAAAGGGCTCAAATTCAGTGTCCCCTAGTACGTCTAGGGTAATGGTTTTGCTCGTTTCCCCTGCGGCAAAGTTAATGGTGCCTGTGGTTGTAGTCGCGCCACTATTGCCGCCAATATTGTCGAAGTCGCTGCCATCCGTAGCAGTACCTGCCAAGTTGTAATTGACACTACTGGCTTCATCCGTAGAACCTGAGCGAGTAACGGTAAAGGTCAGTACTTGGCTACCGCTATCTCCTTCAATCAGTTGAGTAGCAGAAACGCTGATCGAATGGTCGATGAAAGGGATGGTGAGGATGGATAGGTTGTCGTTATTCAAGTTGGGTGTGGCTATGTCAACTCGAGAATCCCCATTGAAGTCTCCAATAGCGACAGAGTAGGGACTATCTCCAGTAGCGAAAGTCGTTTGACTAGTGAATCCCCCAGAGCCATCTCCTAATGCAACGGTGATGTTGTCATCAAAGCGATTTGCTGTCACTAAGTCAGCTTGACCATCTCCATTCACATCTCCAACTGATACGGAGACAGGACCATTCCCTGCCGCATAGGTAGATTGGCCACTGAAACCACCAGAGCCATCTCCTAGACGGACAGAGACGTTGTCGTCTAATAAGTTTGCGGTGGCTATATCGGCTAATGAGTCACCATTGAAGTCACCAACTGTGACGGAAAGAGGCTGATTCCCAGTAGCAAAGGTGGATTGGCCACTGAAGCTGCCAGAACCATCTCCTAAGAGAATGGAAACATTGTCGTCTGTGCGGTTTGCGATCGCGAGGTCGGCTTGGGAGTCCCCATTGAAGTCCCCTGTTGCCAGGGATACCGGTCCATCTCCTGTTGCAAAAGTGCTTTGCTCACTCAGTCCTTCACCACTTAAGAAGACTGAAACGGTATCTTCATTTGCATTCGTTGTGACTATGTCAGGTCGGGAATCGCCATTGAAGTCTCCAGTCACCATGGAAACAGGACCATCTCCTGTGGCAAAGGTGAGTTGGCTACTAAAGCTACCGGAGCCATCCCCTAACAAGACTGAAATCGTGTCGTCATATTGGTTCGCTATGATGAGGTCGGCCTGGTCATCCCCATCGATGTCACTAACGACTACCGAGCGAGGACGTGAACCTGCAGCGAAGGTGGTTTGACTTGTGAAACCGCCAGAACCATCAGCTAATTGAACTGAGACGGTATCTTCAAAGCTGTTCGCTGTGGCTAGATCGACTTGACCATCTCCATTGAAGTCTCCGACAGCTATAGAGACTGGACCTGCCCCAGTACCAAAGGTGGATTGGCTACTGAAGTCGCTAGAAAGCTCATCGTTGAGGATGGTGCTGGTTGCGATAGCATCACTAATTGTGGCCTCTATGCCAGAAATTGCATTGCTGAGAGTGACCTCAATTGTTTCAAATGGCTCAAAGGTAGTGTCGCCTTGCACATCCAAGGTGATGGTTTTACTAGTTTCCCCTGCAGCAAAGTTTATCGTGCCGGTTGTTGCAGTAGCTCCACTGTCACCAGCAATATTATCGAAATCGGTGCCATTAGTAGCGGTTCCTAAAATGGTGAAATCGATACTACTAGAATTATCCGTAGAACCCGAGCGAGTGACGGTAAAGGTCAGGGCTTGGCTACCGCTATCTCCTTCGATCACTTGAGGAGCGGAAACACTAATGGCATGATCGATAGTGAGGGTAGGAAGACCAAGAACTGAGATATTGTTACCACTACTGTTTGCCGTAACTAACTCGGTTATGGAATCACCATTGAAGTCACCAACCGTCACGAAATCAGGGCTACTCCCAGTCGCGAAAGTCGTTTGACTACTGAATCCCCCAGAACCATCCCCTAATAACACTGAAACGTTAGCGTCATTAATGTTCGCTGTCGCTAAGTCGGCCACAGAATCGCCATTGAAGTCACCAACCGTCACGGAGCGGGGGTCACGCACAGTCGCAAAAGTAGATGGGCTCGTAAATCCCCCAGAGCCATCCCCTAACAATACTGAAACGTTGTCGCTATTAACGTTTGCCGTTGCTAAGTCGGCCACGGAATCGCCATTGAAGTCCCCAGTCGCCATGGAGAAAGGTGTAATCCCACCGGTAGCGAAAGTCGTTTGACTACTGAATCCCCCAGAGCCATCACCTAGCAATACTGAAACGTTCCTGGCAACATTATTGTTTACAGTCGCTAAGTCTGCCTGGGAATCACCGTTAAAATCTTCAACAACGATGGAGAAAGGAAAATCTTCCACTGCGAAGGTGGATTGATTCGTAAATCCCCCAGAACCATCTCCCAGTAAAACTGAAATGTTGCGACTTTGTGAGTTCGCCGTCACTAAGTCAGAGAGGGAATCGCCATTGAAGTCCCCAACCGCAACAGAGTAAGGAAAATCTTCCACTGCGAAGGTGGATTGATTCGTAAATCCCCCAGAACCATCTCCCAGTAAAACTGAAATGTTAGCGTCATTAGCGTTTGCCGTGACCAAATCGGCTATGGAATCGCCATTGAAGTCCCCAACCGCCACCGACTGAGGAGAATTCCCAACTGCGAAGGTAGATTGGCTCGTAAACCTCCTAGAACCATCTCCTAACAACACTGAAATGTTAGAGTCATTAGCGTTTGCCGTGACCAAATCGGCTATGGAATCGCCATTAAAGTCCCCAACCGCCACCGACTGAGGAGAATTCCCAACTGCGAAGGTAGATTGACTACTAAAGTCAACATCATCGTTGATAATGGTGCTGGTAGTTGTTGCTGTACTAATCGTGGCCTCTACTCCAGCCGCGGCATTACTGAGGGTGACCTCAATCGTTTCTAAAGTCTCAAATTCGATGTCACCTAACACATCCAAGGTGATGGTCTTGCTGGTTTCTCCCGCAGCAAAGTTAATCGTACCTGTGGTGGTGGTGGCTCCACTATCACCCCCAATATTGTTGAAGTCGGTTCCATCAGTAGCGGTTCCTGCGATGGTGAAATCGACACTACTGGATTCATTCGTAGAACCTGAGCGAGTGACGGTAAAGGTCAGTACTTGGCTACCACTATCTCCTTCAATCAGTTGTGGAGCAGACACGCTGATAGTGTGGTCAATGGTGGGGGTGGACGCTAGAAGTACTGAGACGTTATTGCTATATAGGTTTGTCGTTGCCAAGTCGGCTATAGAATCGCCATTAAAGTCCCCAGCCACCACAGATTGGGGAAGAAAACCAGCCGCAAAGGTGGTTTGGCTACTAAATCCTCCAGAGCCGTCCCCTAAAAGCACAGAGACGTTATCTGCATTTGAATTTGCTGTGGCTAAGTCAGCAATAGAATCGTCATTGAAGTCGCCCACAGCCAAAGATTTAGAACCATCACCAGCTGCAAAGGTAGTTTGGTTACTAAATCCCCCAGAGCCATCCCCTAAAAGCACAGAGACGTTGTCGCTACTAAGGTTTGCCGTGGCTAAGTCGGCAATAGAATCGTCATTAAAATCTCCAACGACCACAGAGCGAGGACTATCACCAGCGGCAAAGGTCGTTTGGCTACTAAACCCCCCAGAACCATCTCCTAAAAGAATTGAAATATTGTCACTGTTGATATTTGCTGCGGCTAAGTCGGCAATGGAGTCGTCATTGAAGTCTCCAACCTTTACGGAGCGTGGAGTATCTCCTGCCGCGAAGGTGGTTCGGTTACTAAATCCTCCAGAGCCATCCCCTAAAAGCACAGAGACGCTGTCGTCAAAATTATTCGCTGTTGCTAAGTCCGCGATAGAATCGCCATTGA
This sequence comes from Acaryochloris sp. 'Moss Beach', assembly GCF_021497025.1. Classification (NCBI taxonomy): domain Bacteria; kingdom Bacillati; phylum Cyanobacteriota; class Cyanophyceae; order Acaryochloridales; family Acaryochloridaceae; genus Acaryochloris; species Acaryochloris sp. 'Moss Beach'. The sequence continues at coordinate 65,674 of NZ_CP071718.1, read as the reverse complement.
AATCCCCTACCGCTACGGAGTAAATATCTCCAGGGGCGAAGGTGGTTTGTTCACTAAATCCCCCAGAACCATCTCCCAGTAAAACTGAAACGTTATCACTAATCGTGTTCGCTGTTGCTAAGTCCGCGATAGAATCGCCATTGAAATCCCCTACCGCCACGGAGTAAGGATTAGTCCCAACTGCGAAGGTAGTTTCGCTGCTAAACCCACCAGAACCATCTCCTAAGAGTATAGAGACGCCGTTCCCATCCGCCGTCACTAAATCGGCAATAGAATCGTCATTGAAATCCCCAACTGACACGGTTCCGGAGTTCTCAACTGCAAAGGTGCTTTGATCACTAAAATCGACTGCTAAGAGAGCGGGATAGGTACTGAGGGTGGTCGCCGTGAAAGGAAGCTTTGTGGATGCACTGTTTGTCCCCAATGCCGAATACCCCCCATCAGATAAATTCCAGTTACCCCCTAAGGCAGCATTTCCTGTCGGACCCTCATTAGCGGCAATGCAAGTTCCCGTTAGTTGACTCAGTCGTTGCACAAATTGCTGCCCCAGTTCCCCAGCAGCCACCTGACAACCATATAGAAAGACCTTGACCCTACCCGCTAACAGATCTTGCCACTGCTGCAGTTCGGTAGCATATTGTCCAAGATTCTCTAGGGTCAGAGGACCGTTACCCAACTGCAATTGCCCCGGTGCACCGTGACTGACCAGATGAACCTCATCTACTGAATTCTGCGCTCTTAATGCTTTAGTGATTTGAGGGATACTCTCTTCTCGAGGGTCGAGGACCACCACTGTTGCACCTGGGACCACACCATTGACTAAGTACTGAGGTGCGTCAATAGTTGAGTCGATAATGACTAAACGTTGGGAAGTCATCGGGCTGTAATCCTGTTGAGATAAGGGATTCAATTTCATTGTCGTGAAGAAATATAGATAAACAGCAGAAAAAGCCCCTCAATTAGCCGAAGTGCTGGCTAGAGCGAAGGACTGCTGGTCTCCCCAGAAGGGAGCCAGTTTTAGCTAATGGAGAAAATTCTTAGGTTATGCCTTGAAAAATGAGTGCTGAAGTGGACGAATGGTCTCTTGGAGGTATCAGGACAGGACTTACTAGTTCTCTTTTGCCCCACTCAAAAGAACTTCTATACATTTTTATTACATTTCTTTACGAAACTATTTTTTTTGTGCTGAAATTCAAAATATTTCTCCAGAAAGGGGGGCAATCTATGGAGAATCAATGCTGTAATGCAAACTATATTCGTCCATGGATGCGATGCTTCAAACCACTCCTTCTACCCCAGGACATGACATCACTGCAGATCGCCAGTTTGTTCCCTGGCTCACCCAACAGCAGATCAGCATTGCCTGCACCACGTATCAGACCAGTCGCCTCATGCTTTTGGGAGCCAACTCAGACAAGGAGAGTATTTCTGGATTTGAGCGCATCTTTGATCGGGCCATGGGACTCTATGCCACCTCAGATCGTCTCTATCTCAGTTCCAAATATCAGATCTGGCAATTTGATAATGCATTGTCCCCCCAGCAATTGCACAATGGCTATGACAAACTCTACGTTCCCAGAATTGGTTACACTACAGGCGATTTAGATATTCATGATATTGCTGAAGTAGAGCGATGGATTGACGGTACACCTTGGCAGCAGACGTTACCTGTACCCTTTGTCTTTGTCAGTACCTTACTGAACTGTGTCGCAACGGTTAGTGAACGTTATAGTTGCCAGCCCTTGTGGAAACCCCCGTTTATTTCACGGGTGATTAATGAAGATCGCTGTCATCTAAATGGCTTAGCAGTGGTGGATGGCCAACCCCGCTATGTCACTGCCATTAGTCGCTCCGATGTCATTGATGGTTGGCGAGATCGCCGTCAGGATGGGGGCATCATCATGGACATGACCACCAATGAAGTGGTGGCCACGGGATTCTCCATGCCCCATTCTCCCCGCTGGTATCAAGGCCGACTCTGGGTGCTCAATTCCGGTCGCGGGGAACTGGGCTATGTTGATTTGCAAACTGGAACCTTTGAACCCATTGTGTTTTGCCCTGGCTATTTAAGAGGGTTAGCCTTTTGGGGTGACTTTGCCATTGTCGGTCTGTCTCAACCTCGTAATGGCGATAAAACCTTCTCGGGTCTACCTCTTGATGATTTGCTAAAAGCAAAGGATACCAATCCTCGCTGTGGGCTGATGGTGGTGAACCTCAAGAGTGGGGCTATTGAGCATTGGCTACGATTCGAAGGCGTAATTACGGAACTCTATGACGTCCAGATTATGCCACAGGTACAGCGTCCTATGGCCTTGGGATTCCAGAGTGAAGAGATTGCTCAATGCATTACTTTGGGACCGTTATCGGATGGCAGTCATCAGATACAGAGCAAGGAGAACAATAGTCTGTCTGCAGATCCTATCCCGCTAACAGCATCCAACCCATCTCACTCACAGGGCCAGGAAGCCATCTTAGAGTTAAGACAGCAGCGTCACCAGTTAGCACAACAGTGGTTGAATCTACCCCTGGAACAATTAGAAGCAAATTATGCCAGTGAATTAGGTCAAACCCACCGGATATTGCTCAACCATGAGCTGCGATACCAGGAGTTAACGGCAACAGAACAAGCGTTTGTTGAACAACTCATTACAGGGTTGACTCATCCCGCCAAAGCATTGCCGTCTTTACTGGCGCTAATGTTGTACCGTGCGGCTTATCAATTACCAGCCCGATGGTTTGAACCCATTACCATTCCGTCTTGGATGGTCAATGAATACTTGGCCTACATGCAAGCAATCCCCTTATTTTTTCAAGCGGTCGGAGAAGCGGATCGCTATGCTGAGTACTTGCAGCATTGGTTCACATTTATCCATCGCAAGATCAATCAGAACTCCAGTTCAGCATCTTGGCAAAGCATTGCTAGGGTTGTTTCGGAAGCTGTGCTTGCCCCTATCTACTTCAACGACCTAAACCTCAAAGATACGTTTGTGAAGTGGGCCGCGATCACTGAGTTCAGTTTGGAAAGTCAAGGATTTACTCTCCATCAGCAATGCCCTCCTAGACCCGCCAATCGCACTAAAATTCGCCTCGGCATCCTCAATCAAGCCTATAGCCCTCATTCCGAAACTTTTGCAACCCTCCCTTTCTATGAATATCTAGACCGTGAGCAATTTGAAATCATTCTCTATGCCGAGTCTAGTCAAGCTCATCCCTTAGAAGCATATTGCCGAAGTCGAAGCGATCAGTTTGTGGAGCTGCCCCAAGATCTACGGGAAGCCGTTCAGTTAATTCGTAACGACGACTTAGATATTTTATTGTTTGGCATCAATATTTCAGTTGGGAACAAGCTCTCTACCTTGTTGGCCATGCACCGATTGGCAAGGATTCAAGCAGCCTCTGCCGCATGCCCTGTAACAACGGGAATTAGCAATATTGACTATTACATTTCTGGGACTTTAACCTCTCCCATCGACATCTTTCAATGCCAATACAGTGAAAAGCTCGTTAACTTAAAGGGCCTCGCGCATTGCTTTAGTTATCCTCTGACTGAACAAAGCCCAATCCAAACCCTGACTCGTTCTGATTTGGGGATTGCATCTGATGCGGTTGTCTATATCTCTGGGGCCAATTTTTTCAAGTTGATTCCAGAACTCAGATTGACATGGGTTGAAATTTTAGCCTCAGTCCCCCAGGCGATCTTGGTATTATGTCCCTTTTCACCTTGGAGTAATCACTATGAAATAACAGCCTTCCGCCAACATATGGCAGCACTATTCACCCAATATCAGATTGAACAAAATCGATTAATGATTTTGGATGCTGTCCCCAATCGGGAATCACTCAAATCGATCTTGCAACTCGCTGATATTTACCTAGATGCCTATCCCTACACTGGCTCCACTTCAGTTATTGATCCCTTGGAAGTCGGTTTACCAACGATTGGGAGAGTGGGAAACTCTTGGCGTTCTCGTCAAGGTTCCACATTCCTCAAAGCATTGGACCTAACTGAGCTGATAACGACTGATGAAGCCTCCTACATTGACCTCGCCGTGAGGCTGGGTCAGAACCCTGAGTTGCGGCAGCACTATCAGACTGCGATTCAACAGAAGATGGCAGCCAACCCATCTTTTCTAGATAGCCGAGCCTATAGTACTCAAGTTACGACCTTGTTTAGACAGCTGCTGCCTTCCTCGTCATCAAACATCGAGAATGACCATCAAGCGGTGCACCACGGGCAGCGCAAACGGGTGATTGCCTTTAGCCTCTGGGGGGCTAATCCTAAATACACGATGGGGGCCATCAAAAATGCTGATTTAGCTCCTTCTATTTATCCAGGCTGGATTTGCCGCTTTTATGTTGACCATACAGTACCCCAAGAGGTTATCGAGGATTTAAAGGCTCGTGAGCAGGTCGAAGTGATTGAATTCGAAGGAGACTGGGGTTGGAAGATGTCCTTTGCTCGGTTTTATCCAGCGGCAGATCCAGACGTGGATGTTGTGATTTGTCGGGATACGGATTCCCGGCTCAATCTGCGCGAGAAAGCTGCCGTTGATACTTGGCTCCAGAGCCAGCGGAAGTATCACATCATGCGCGATCACCCCCGCCATAATGTGCCAATGCTAGCGGGCATGTGGGGAGTGAGAGGCAATGTCTTGGATATACAGCTGCTTGTAGAACAGCACCTCATTGATCAAGCCGATCTGGGTCTGAGATATGGTATTGACCAACATTTTTTAGCGATAAAAATCTATCCTCGAACTCACTCATCCTGTTTAATCCATGATGAGATCTTTCAGGAACATCCCTTTCCTCACCCTAGAGATGCCTTTGAATATGTGGGGCAAGTGTTCCTCGAAGACGACAGTACTCTTGAACCCATCGATGAGCTTTTGCAGCAGCATTTACTCAAGAATGATTCTTTATCTCTGCATCTATTTGAGCAATCTCAAAGTCTGTCTACCCCTACATCAACCCCAACTGCCCCTCAGTCTGTGCAAGCCTTGTTCGAGCGCAGTCGCCAGTTAAAACAGCAGGACAAACTCACTGAAGCTGAATCTTGCCTGCGGGAGGTGATTCAGATATACCCCAATCACTGGGGAGCCTATAACAACCTAGGAACACTGCTCCAAAATCAAGGGGAAATTGAAGAGGCTAAAGCTTGCTATCAACAAGCCCTGCAACTGAATGCCAATTTCGCTGAGGCCCACTCCAATCTCGCCAGTATTTGGCAACTGAATGAGGATCTAGAAAAAGCTAAGACTGGATTTCTTCACGCCCTGCAACTGAAGCCAGATTACGTCCCAGCTCATTTGAATTTAGCCAACATCTATAAACAACAGCGGCGTATGGCAGCAGCGATTAACCACTTCCAAAAAGTTGTGGTGGCAGACCCTCAACATACAGAAGCCCATTTCAATCTCGGACAAATCTTTGAATATCAGGGCAAGTCGGAAGCGGCTTTAGAGTGCTATCAGCAGGCCCTTAAAGGAGAACCCGATGCCCAGTATCTCTGCTTCTTTATCAGTTTGGTGAAGCTCAAACTCTGTATTTGGCAAGACTATGATGTCCAGGTTCATCAACTAGAGCAGATGATCGCTCAGTCCTTCTCTGGCAAATATACTCCTAATCCCTTTGTTCTCAGTACCTTTAACTTTCCCTTAGATCTGCACCAATCAGCAGCTCGCAACCAAGCTAAAAATGCGAGACAAGCTGTTGCTAAACTGCAACCTTCACTCTCCTTTACTCATCACCGTAACACCACATCCAAACTACGGATTGGCTACATCTCTCCCGATTTGCGCGACCATGCGGTTGGACGTCTGATTGTGGAACTCTTTCCACACCATAATCGAGACCTATTTGAAATCTATGCCTACACAACCGTCGATGTAGAAGATCACATTACTCAACAGATTCAAGCAGGCTGCGATGTTTTTGTGGACCTATCTTCGTTATCCACTGCAGACTCAGCACAACGGATCTATGAAGATGAGATTCAGATTTTGATTGACCTAGCGGGCTATACCATTGGCAATGCAGCCTCAGTTCTTGCGTTGCAACCCGTGCCGATTCAAGCTCAGTGGTTAGGTTATCCTGATACGATGGGAGCTGAGTTTATCCAATATGCCATTGCTGACGAGTGGCTGATCACACCAGAAATTGCGCAGTCGTACACAGAGAAAATTGCCTATCTGCCCCATGCCTTTGTTGGGTCTCCCTTAAAGATCTCCAGTCGTTCAATGACCCGAACTGAATTTGGGTTACCAGAGTTTTCGTTTGTATTTTGCTGTTTCAATTCTCACTACAAAATTACGCCTGATCTATTTGATGTATGGATGCGAATTTTGCTGCAAGTGCCTGAGTCAATCCTCTGGCTATTAGAGGGTACTCAAACCATCATGGACAATCTAAGAGCCGAAGCGCAACAACGGGGCGTGAACCCAGATCGATTGCTCTTTGCCTCAAAAATTTCTCATGAAGACTACCTTGCCCGGTATGCTCTGGCAGATTTATATTTGGATACCTTTGTATATAATGCGGGTTCAACAGCCGTAGCGACTTGCTGGTCTGGACTACCAATGCTGACTTGTCCCGGTCCTACAAATGCATCTCGGATGGGGGCGAGTATCTGTGCCGCAGCTGGACTAGAGTCACTTATCTGTAGAAGTGTAGCGGAATATGAGCAGAAAGCCGTTCACTTAGCGACTCATCCTCAAGCATTAACTAAGATCCGCAACACGTTGAAGCAGCAGCTACAATCGGTCGATACGTATCCGCCCCTATTCCAAATGCAACAATTTGTCGCTTCCCTGGAGACTGCTTTTCAGCGGATGTGGCAAAACTATTTAAACAATTCACCCGTCAATGATCTATATATTGAAGAAATTACTAGTCATGATGAGGAATCAAGAACTAGCAGCAAAAACCTTTTAGTAGTTTTAAATAAGTAAAGACATCTCAGCTACTGTTTTAATACTGTTTCATCTTCATTCAGCCTAAACTCATTAGGATTTTGAGTATTAAAATTTTAGTGTGTCTTAATATTTAGAAGTTTTTTATTCATATGAGACATAGCTTTTTATATATTCTCTTATATAAAGCTTTAGACAACCAAAAAATATATTTTGAAAGGGCTATAACGCTTCAAGATATCATAGTCTCGCTAGAATTTTAGTAGTATTTAATTACTACAAATAGCAGTTTAATCTTCAAAGTTCTCTTATTCTAAATACAGGGATTTGAATATGAAGAAAGCTTTTTTATCTACAGCAATTGACGGAAGAAAAAAATATTACGGTAAATCGACTCATTAAAAAATAGAGGTCTTCATTCAGTCATAGTTTGCGATCGATATTATCCAAACTTTAAGGAGAGCCATCAAGTTATCGTCAATATCAAGGATCCCAAAAAGGCTATTGATAAAGCTGTTCGAGAATTAAAGAATCTCTCGCACTCTATTGATATTGTCGGTTACCTTAACATGCAGGACGAAATGTCCTTTATCTATAAGGGTATTCTTGAGCGAATATGCCCAGAGCATCCAGATATCGAGAACATTAACGTATCTAGAGATAAGTACAAAATGAGATGTGTTCTGAGAGCTAGGAACATTTCTCAACCTTATTTCGCTTTAGTCAATTCTGAAAGTGCATTACTTCGTATAATAGAGTCTTGTCCATTTCCTTGTGTGAGTAAGCCACTGTCAGGTTCTGGGTCATACCTTATCCGTAAGAATGACTCACCAATAGAGCTTCAGGAGTCATATCTTGAACTGAAAGAGATATTTGAGCAAGGACAGCATGCCCCTTTTTTGGAACAGCCATTTCTACTTGTTGAACAATATCTGCCAGGTAAGGATTTCCATGTGGAAGGAATCATTGATAATGGACAGATAAGAATACTGGCATGTCATGAAAAATTATCGGCATTCATAAGTGATAACTCTTTTTCACCAGCAATTAGCATCTCTCCACCAATCTCTTTAGATCGAGCAAATACAAACAAGATAGAAGAGTCTGTCATACAGACAATTTCCATACTCAAAATTGACAACACAGTCTTTAATGTTGATCTCCGATTTGATGGTAATCAGACGACGATTATTGAAGTAAACCCACGTCTTGGTGGCGCAACAATACGACAGACTATTTTGGAGTTAACGGGGCTAGATGCAGTTGAACTACATGTTCAGCTAGCTCTAGGTGAACATGTAAATTGGCCAGTAAGTAATTCGTCAAAAACAAATTGCCTCTATAGGATACCAATAACTAAGTCTGGTTTAGTGTCAAATATTGGGGGGATTGATATCAGTAAGAAGGATCTTGATGTCTGCGGATTTGTTCTCAACTACCAAGTGGGGGATTATATAAAGTTTGATAAAAAGAAAGCTGACAATCATTTTGGATATGCACATGTAGTAAGTGATACACCTCAGCATGCACTTCAAGCTATGAAAAATCTCATAACAAACTTAAAGATAGAAATTTCTGGCAACTGATTTCAGATTCTATCTCATGGGCAAACTTGTCTGAAACTATTTCCCTACATAGTATTTTATCGATACAAACTAAAATGGCTCCAGTTATTAAGTGCGACTTTGAAATTTGGAGTTTTATGGGATATAGCTGTCGTCTCTTCATCCCTTTAATTTATTGTTTTACGAAGTGTTGTCGTATCACTAGTGATATCTAAATAAGATGAAGACAGAAGCTAAGTTGTAAATCCTATAGTATGAGGGGCCAGCTCAAGACTAGGGGAATAAATTATAACTTAGTTTCTGTCTGAAGATGTTTATCTTCACTGTTATCTATTACCAAGAACTCAATGAAAACATCTACAATTTAAGGTTCCCAACTATCCAAGAAATTTAACTCACTTAAAAAAAATCATGGGAAAATAATTATTTGATCTTTCAAAGTTTTTATAGGGATGTCAATAAGCTGATTATGTGGATGGCACATGAGATGGTGAATGTGTGCGGTGAAAATTTTATGAATCTGTATATGATTCACTATTATGGGGGCGACAATTGGGGATCATGCCGAGATAGAGCAAATTTTTCTCGCAGGATCGGCAGAAAGCATATATGGCAAGGCTTTTGGCAACTCAAAACACTGAATATATACTTTGCAACAACACGATCCTAAATATAATTACGCTGAAAGCTTTTCGCAGTAATACTTCCAGGCCATAAGCCAACCAAAGTTGCGCTTAAAAATTGCTTTTCTTGAGTACATATACTTGCTTAAAAAATATCAATCCTCAGTTTACTGACCCAGAGTATTCGCTATACTCTAAGGCTTACCCAATTACGTTACTACAGCTAGCAAAATATCTATATATAATTAATGCACAAAATAGTGATTTAGGTAATATGCAAAAAGCACTATTTGCTAAACTATTTAGCAATACTTTACTGAGCCTATATATAATTAAATTGCTACAAGTTAATTATAATTTTACCCTAAGTTCACTTAGACATATAGTGCTAAAAGCTATATAATATAGCCTTTTTAGGACTGACTCATGAGAATGAATGAGACAGTCGTTCAAATAGTAATTCATGAATCCTTGGGTCAAAAAATACCTAAAGACTAGATAAAAAATAGTTGAGTAAGAAAGCATACTAGAATTACTTTTAAACGCTTTATAGTAAGCATATTAAAAAAATAAAGTATATTCTATACAGCAGCATATAAACTATACTTTTAAGCATATTATTTTGGTGTAATTTCGCTCCAATACCTGTTGAATGCTAGAAATGTAATCTTCAATAACTATGGATGGCGCGTGATTGAAGAATTTCGAGTCTTGAAATGCCAAAATCATTGCTATATATAGCCTTTAGCGATTCTGTGAGAAAAATTTGCTCTATCTCGGCATGATCCCTGATTGTCTCGAAACCCATTTTTAAAGTGAATTCGGAGATAGGGTGAATCACTGAATTCAGTATCCCCTAAGGTATATATGACTTGCCCTCATATGTGGATCTTTGCAATAAGCTCTATAACACCCCCTTCGCTGTAAGCCCGAAGTACGCATATAGATACACACAAATCAAAACTTCAAAGCAGCGGGCTTAGAAATTGAGTACCCTTGAATATAATCCACACCTATATTTTGAAGCTTCTCTCGTATCGGTACACTGCTTACATATTCAGCAATAGTTTGCATTCCCATAACATGTCCAATGTGGTTAATAGATTCCACAATTGCCTGAGTAGCGGGGTCGTTAACCATATCTTCAATGAAATGACCATCTATTTTTAAGTAGTCTACTGGCAAGGTCTTGAGATAGGCAAAGGATGACATCCCTGTACCAAAGTCATCTAATGCAAACTGACAGCCCAGCCGCTTAATGTCTTGCATGAAACAAACTGCCTGGCTCAGATTCGAGATTGCAGCTGTTTCGGTAATCTCAAAACAAATCTGCTTGGCAGAGTTTGGATGTTTCTTCAATTGTGTCTTTAAGAATTGCAGAAACTGTTCATCACCCACGCTCCCCCCAGAAAGATTAATCATAAATTGAGGAGGGCTATTGACCTGCTCCTCAGAAGGTTGAAACTTTGTGCGATTCTCTCTGAGAAATTTGCGTATCACCCATCGGTCAATATCTGTATTCAAGTGATAGTGCTCAGCAGCTGGAATAAATTCAGATGCCGAAATCACTTCACCCTGTTCATTAACCATCCGTAGCAAAATTTCGCAAGCTGTCGTCTTATGTTCAGAGGAGCTAATAGTCGGGATAATGGTTTGACCATATAAACAGAACCGATCTTCTTCTATGGCCTGTTTAATGCGAACACTCCACCACTGTTCTCCACGTTGCTGGAGCAATACTGAATCATTCGGTTCATAGACTTGGATCCGATTACGACCTCTTGCCTTGGCCGTGTAACAAGCAGCATCAGCAGCCCCTAAAATATCTTCTATATCTGAATCTTGACTGTTTATTTGGGCTAGACCGATGCTGACACCAATGCCAAAAACTTTGTTCTCCCACTGAAAACGGAACGTTTGAATTGTTCGCCTGAGTTGTTCTGCAATAATCTTGGCCCGGTCTAGAGGGCACTGATGTAATAAAATGCCAAATTCATCACCACCCAAACGAGCAAGGGTATCAGCAGCTCGAATCGGCTTTTGCATTAACTTTGCAACTTGGCACAATAACTCATCACCAGCAGCATGACCGCAAGTATCATTAATAACTTTAAACTGATCTAGATCAAGGAAACACAGAACATGTTGAGCCCCACTTGATAAGCTATCATCGAGCGCTTCATGTAGAACCTGATCAAATTTTCGGCGGTTGACGAGATTCGTTAAAGGATCATGGCTGGCCTGCCATGATAGTTGATGAGTAAGATTGCGTGATTGTGTTACATCATGAAAAACTAAGACGGTTCCAATCACATGACCCTGACGATCTCGGATCGGTGCGGCTGAATCCTCAATTGCATACTCAGTTCCATCACGGGAAATCAAAATTATGTGATTTTCTAAACCCACAATTCGTCCTTCTTGCAAAGCTCGATGGACTGGATTCGGGGCAGGGTTGCGAGTATCTTCATGGATAATTTGGAAAACTTCAGTTAAGAAACGTCCTTTTGCTTCAATCGGACTCCAGCCAGTCAGGTGTTCCGCGATCACATTGAATTTATTGATATTGCCATGTATGTCTGTGGTGATCACGGCATCCCCAATAGACTGCAAAGTCACCTGTGCAAGTTCTTTTTCCTGAAATAAAGCTTTTTCTGCACGCCTACGCTCTGTGATGTCCTGGATTTGAGAAATGAAATAAAGAGGCTGATTCTGTTTGTCTCGCACTAAAGAAACGCTCAACAAGACCCAGACAGAATATCCTTTTTTGTGAATATATCGTTTTTCTAGCTGACAGGTATCAGTTTCTCCAGACAACATTTGTTGTACATAACTGAGATCCTGCTCTAAGGTGTCGGGATGAGTAATCGTTTGAAAATCCATCTTGAGTAGCTCTGATTTAGAGTAGCCAACAATATTACATATTGCTCGGTTGACTCTTAGCCACCGGCCATCAGGAGCTATTAGAGCCATGCCAATAGCAGCTTCTTCAAAGGCAAGACGAAATCGATTCTCACTCGATTGCAAGGCAGTTGTGCTATGAACGACACGACTTTCTAAGTCTTGATTGAGGTTTAAGAGAGCGGCTTCTACTCGTTTGCGTTCACTAATATCCTCAAGTACCACAATTAAATAGTCAGATTCTCCTGATGATAAATACGCCAAAGAGACTGTGAAACTACCCCATAAAATAGAACCTGCTCCACGAGCATATCGATTCTCTTGCGTAAATGAAGATATTTCACCGTGAATCAACCGTTGAATCTGCCTCTCGTCAAGTTCGCGGTTCTCCGAGTGGTTAATATCAAAAAATGTTTTTCCCTTCAGTTCAGATTCAGAATAGCCCACCAAATCGCAAAAGCGTTGATTGACACAGAGAAACTGACCTTGCAGATCAACATGGGCCATGCCAACAGCAGCTTGCTCAAAGGTCGATTGAAATCGTTCTTTATAAGTTTGAATCGCCACAGCATCTGCTTGAACTTGATGTTCTAGATTCGCATTGAGCGTTTCCAGTAAGTTGATTTTTTCCGATTGCAGCCGCTCAACTTGCTGCTGAAGAATCTCAACAGTGCTGTACATTTCAGATGAATTCAGCACTGCCAGCATATTTATTTGGGTCAGAATACCAGCTAATTTCCCTTGGGCATCAGCTATCACCAAGCGTCTTACGTGAAGCTGCTGCATGGTTTGATACGCTTTCAGTAGTGGATCTTCTGGGGCTAGGCACACCAGCGGACTACTCATCACTGATTGGGCCTGAAGTGATGTCAAATCCAGTTCAAGGGTTTGAAATTGTACTATATCCCGTTCTGTAATGATGCCAATGGGAGACAACATTGATGGAGAGAGTTGACCCTCGGATTGCACAATCACCACACAACTAATTTGATGAGTCGTCATGAGCTGTGCAACTTCGACAATAGAACTATTGGGAGATGCTGTAATGGCATCTGCACTCATCACCTCATTAATTGAGCGCATCTTTAGCAAACTGCTTGGGTCTAAAGCCTCTCGTATACTTTCAGCGGTGATTACACCCACCACTTCTGAATGAGCATCAAGAATAGGTAAGTGACGAATATGATATTGGCGAAATAAATCTAGAACTGTAAAGGTATCCTGAAATTCAGATTCGTTCAGGGTAATCAACTGCCGTGTCATGACATCGGCAATTTTAACTTCGGCAAAGTCCACGCCTTGAGCACTCAACCTCACCACATCCCGCTCAGTAAAAATCCCTAACAATTGCTGATGAGCCATCACGAGTGCATAGTCAACTCGCGGATTAGAGATATTAATTTGCTCTGAGTGTGGAGATGCAACAGCACAATGGTTTGTGCCTTGATTCATCTGCAAAATAACGGCTCTAAGTGGTGTCTCAGGACCAACAACTAGAGAATGATTATCGATAATGTGTTGGAGAGTACCTGCCCCGGATAGAAGTGATGAGAAATTCCCTAAATGGTGGAGTTCAGTGCCAGAAAAATTCATCATCACCGGCCTAACCTTACAGTGTATTATTTTCAGCTTTGATCTGCTCTCATACCGCTATGAGGTCTGAATAATCGGTGGAATTCTCATTGGATTAACTCGTAACGTACCCAACTCATATTTATATTATGACAAGCAATTTATAGAACTTAATGCTTTGAGTATTATCCAAATTTGAAGGAAAAATGCCTAACAGGGATATTTATGCACCATGATTGACATCCTCTCCCACTGACCTTTCAGGTACAGAGGGAGATTCCCCGGATCGCTCCGAAGATTTCCTGCTTCAGTGCCAGTTGACTAGAATTCATGACTGAACTCCCCGTCACCTCGACTCCACAGGCATTTTCTATTCTCCGTTGCCCATGGGTACAAATCACTTGAGCTGCAGCAATATCTCTGGGCTTGATTGACCCACATTCCTCGTTCTTTCAGATTTTGTGAAGCGGCCTGAAAGTCATTGCCTGTAACCATTCATTGATCCTACAATCAGGAGATTCTGCAGCCAGTTGTCGTGGTATTGAAACCCATTGAGATCTTTGAAGGGAGAATACCGCTCTGGATCTTTTGATGTCGTTCTCTTTCCGTAGGGATGGAAATTCCAGATCAATGCCATGGACCCTTAGTGGTGCAGAAAACTTCAAGTGAGCTGCAAGCGTTAGAAGACAGTTACCTTAGCGAATTCAATACGAGTAATCATGGCCTCTTGTTTTTTTCGGGAGGCATAAGCAGGCGGCGGATTACTACGTGGCAACATAGCTAAAGGTGGCAAGGGTAACCTTTGGTAGCAAAGCTGATTAATCTGACGTAGCCCTATTTGCAGAAAGCTTACCCCTCTCTGAGTATGCCAATCAATTGTTTTGAGTTCATCTTGAGCAATCACCTGAATCGCAATAGAGATAGCAATGAGGGTGGCAGCAGCGAGTAACATCAACAGCCGTCCCAAGGCTTCAGCATCTCTGATTCAAGAGCGAGGTATCTCAAACGCCGCAGACTTATAATCCTTGAAATGGGGTTCAATTCCCCCAAAGCGTTGGCCATAGACCGCAAAGGTTTGCAACGAAGGAGGTATATCCGTAATCACAGCCCAAGCCTCTTGTGCAGCAGAGACTTTAGCTGTGGCCAAGTGACATTGAATGTTCTCAAGAATCGTGACATCCCGAAAGAGTGACGCTTGTTCACAATCGGGTAGCAGCTTTGATACTGCTCTGTTTCGACCACTGCCCAAGGTAATCTTCAAATCTGATTTTGCTCGAATAGCCCAAGACCATTGACATGCCTGTAGCCACCGAATCAACTCACCATGCTCAAAACCTCGATCTGCTAAGAGCGTGATGTGACAATGAGCTGGCAAAACAGTCTGAACCATGGATAATACAGGGCAATAGTCTACAAAAGCGACAGTGGCACTGCCATGTTCCATCACCTTCTGAGCCAAAGGAAAAGAACGTCCTCCCCAAGCCAAACAGACCTCTATCAAGCAATACTCATCCCACAACATGCTGGTATCCAGAGTCAGTATCATAGACTCTCCTTCCCATGCTTTGAGGAACTGTTGGAGTACGGGAATGTAGAACGTTTCTGCGGTGATTCTGGAATTATGAACAAAATAGCTTAGACGTTCCATCTGGCTACGGGCATGACAAGAACGATGACTCAAGTACGTTATCCAGTGGCTTAAACAGCCACTTTGTGATTGAAGAATGGCAGCAATATTTTCAGAAAACACAGTCAGATGGCGTTGATCTTTTGGGGTGATCCATTGACTCAGTTGAGTTTGCAGTTGTTCCTATGATGAGTTTGGTCTAGGGGAGAGACAATACTCGTAAACGTGAAAATAGCCATAGGGACTATTATTATGAAAAATTCATCTGCAGATAATCAATACGTTGGGAAGAAAGTTTTTATCGGTATTGATGTTCATAAGAGAACCTATTCTGTTGTGAGCGTAATGGAAGGAGTAGTTATAAAAAAATGGCAGACTTCAGCTTCTCCTGAGAAACTAGCAACCCAACTCAAATCTTACTATTTAGGAGCTGAAATTTATACTGCTTACGAAGCAGGCTTCTCCGGATTTGTCCTCCATAGAACATTAGAATTGGCGGGTATAAACAGTATTGTCGTTAATCCAGGCAGTATTGAAGTCGCAGTGCATAACCGAGTAAAAACAGATAAGCGAGATGCTTTAAAAATTGCAACCCTTCTTGAAGCAAAACGTTTGCGAGCAATTCGTATTCCATCTGAGGAAAATGAACAAGAAAGAATATTATCTAGAACCCGAGAGCAACTCATCGGTGAACGAAGTACGATGCAAAATATGATTCGGATGAAAGGTCATCAATTTGGCTTAATAGCACCAGAAGACCGCAGAACCATGAGTCATCTGTTTGTTGCAGAATTGATTGAAGCTTCACCCAGTCCTGAATTTAGCTTGGCGATTAATGCTTACTGGAAAATTTGGAAGAGTCTTGATGCAGAAATCAAAATTATTGAACAAGAATTGAAGAAACAGGCAAAGAGTGATCCAAACGAAAAAATTTATCGCTCAGCACCAGGAATTGGTCCTATTTCAGCAAGAGTCCTCTCTAACGAATTAGGAGATATGAGTCAGTTTGCTAATGAGCGACAATTATTTAGCTATACAGGTTTAACGCCTTCCGAACATTCAAGCGGGGATAACATTCGCAGAGGACATATTACACGACAAGGAAATAGACGAGTGAGAAGGATCTTGTGTGAATCTGCATGGACAGCAATTAAAAAGGATAAAGAGTTAAGGGAATTTTTTGAAAGACTCTGTTCTAGAACTGGAAAGAAAAAAGCAATCGTAGCAGTAGCCCATAAGTTAATAGGTCGAATACGTGCTGCTTTCCGTCAGGGATCTATTTACCAAATGAATATTATTAGCTAATTTAGAAAGTATAAATCAAGAAAAGATTGAGAGAAAATAGAAAGATTTATCAACAAATTCTGGCTTTGTAACCACGGTGTACCGTCGGTGCGTATTGAATAAATATCCACGTGTATGTTGTTTGCGGTGCAAAGTATTAGGGCGAATAAGGAAAGGGTGGCACAGCTAAGGCAGTGACTACGGATGACTGACTGTTGCAAATCTTGCGACTAATCTCTCAGTACTTAGAGTTCAGTAAAGGCTACGCCAATAAAAAAAGGAGGAAACCTTTCCGGGAAATTTATTATGACTCTCCTGAGAAGTTAAAGGAGAAAAATTCTGCTGGAGACTCTTGACAACTCATCATGACTGACGGTACAGCAGAGGAGTTGACATGTGCTTGAAGGGAAGTAAGGTATGTAAGCCTCACATTGTACGTTTCACTCCATTCCTCAAACAGATTAGTAATCCTTGCCTAGCGAGGTTTTTACGACTTTTCTGCATCAATAAGGCCATGGACCTCAAGTACAATCGAGCCACATCTGTAGCCCCGTGAAAGTACTGCATAGTTCTGAGTAGGCGGTCTTGATAATTCATTAATCTGTCAACCATGTTGCTGGTTCTAGCTGCATCCGGATAATCGTAAGCAACCTGAAACTGCTTTGATTTGACCTTCATACCTGCCAGTCGTTTGTGGATACTTTCCTGTTTGGTATGGCGTTTGGCCCATTCCCGTAATCGACGCAATCGTTGAGCAAAGTGGCGTTTCGTTGGACTTTTGTAGGTGTGCCAAAGTCTTCCTGTGAGCTTCTTCTTTCTACAGCGTTTCTGAATATCCAAAACCGAATGCAGATAGCACAGAATAATTGCAACACCTGAAAAGATGATCTTCCAAGCACAATGGGACTGCTCCCAGCCATCCAAAGTCACTGTTTCAGGCTGATAGCCTGGATTCAAGTTGAGGGCTTCATCTCTAAAAGTGCCGTATCCTTTCACCAAGTCAGGGGTTTCAGCACTCTCGACAATATCCACTCCTAGAAAGCAGCCAGTGCCTACTGTCGTCGGGATGTAGACGCGATCACCTAACAGCCAGCTGTGTTTTTCATCTGCCGTTAAGTTGATGGGAATGGCTTCTGGATCTTTAACGGTAGTCCCCACAAGGGAGAAACGGCCAAGCCCTTGGTGGAGTCGATACCAGAAGTTCGGATCGTGACCGAAGACATAGGCCAGTGCTTCAAAGGGAACGCCAAAGCGTCTGAGGTACATGGCCTTTTCAACCTCATCCGTCATGCCCACCATGTAGGGCAACACAAAAGCGGGACGGATTTGATACACTGCTTGGTTGGCGACCAATTTAATTCTACGAGTGGTGATGTCAAGCTTCTTGGAATGGATAGAATCATGAAGCCAATAGCCTTCAGAAATGCTGGAGGGAAAGAGTTCAGGGTGTTTAGCAATCAGTTCGTCTAGTTTTGCCCGGAAAGGACTTCCCTTGGTGATCAGTTTCCGGTATTCCGCTTCAGATTGAAAGGGAAGGCAAATGGTTTTGTGTCCGGGACTGGTGATTTCCATGATGACCAAGAGTGAGGGCATCATGGATGCTATATCCTACAGAACATTGTTGGGAAAAGGGATTGAGCAGTTCACTCCACAAAATCCGAAAGAACGAGAAACAGACTGAAAAATCGAAATGGCTTCTGAAATCTTACTTTTGGCAGATACGAACTGCAACAACAGCCTTGTAAACTAAAAAACTCTTTCTTAAAAAGAGTTTCATTAGAACAAAAATAATTACTTCAAGGTGATTCAGAAGGAGATGAAAGAGAAAGTTCTCAACATTTTGTTGGTAGAAGACGATGAAGTTGACGTGATGAACGTCAAGCGAGCATTCAAGAAAGGCAACATCTTGAACCCCCTATATATTGCCCAAAATGGCCTAGAAGCCCTAGCTCTTTTGCGAGGAGAATCTAATAGCTCTCCATCTATACCAGCCTATAGGCGTTTGATCTTGCTTGATTTGAATATGCCTAGAATGAACGGCTTGGAATTCTTAGAAGCTCTGCGAAATGACCCAGACTTGAAAAGCATTCCTGTGGTGGTATTAACTACTTCAGACGAAGATCGAGATCGTGTTGAAGCCTATAACTACAATGTGGCGGGCTATATCCTCAAACCCGTGAACTTCTCCAAATTCAAGGAGACAATGATCACTCTCAATCATTATTGGACTCTCAGTGAAATATTGTGATGCTGGCATACAGCCGAACTCTGGCAAAACTGTCAATACATTCTTCAAATTTTCTTAAGAAATAAAAATATTTCATTCCCTTTTACGACATTTTGGGGTATCTCTCTAGCAACGATGTTTGCAAGGTGCAGTGATGGTCACTCATACGGACAGCACGGGTACTTATCTTAAAGAAATCGGTCGCTATCCTCTCCTTTCCCATGAAGAAGAAATCCAATTAGCACGACAAGCTAAAGCAGGTAGTCTTCGGGCTAAGCAACGGATGATCGAGTGCAACCTGCGCCTGGTCGTCTCCATTGCTAAAAAACACCAGAATCGGGGCTTGCCATTCATAGACTTGATCCAGGAAGGCAGCATCGGATTGAGTAGAGCCGTTGATAAGTTTGAGCCAGAGCAGGGGTATCGATTCAGTACCTATGCCTATTGGTGGATTCGACAGGGAATTACCCGGTCCATACAGAGTAATAGCCGTGTGATTCGTCTACCTGCATGCCACTGGCAGACAGGCAACAAAATCAAACAGACTCGACGACAACTCTCTCAGGAATTTGGTCGTGAACCGACACTTGTAGAAATTGCTAAGGCAATGGAAATTGACCTCGACAAACTGAAGAAGAACATGCATCATCTTCAAGATGTTCTCTCTTTAGATATGTGGGTCGGGCATCAACAAGACACAACATTGGGGGAGCTGATTGAAGCAGAACATTCGACACCAACCTATCTTGAACTGCTCAATCAGAGCGATGAGGTATCGAGCTATTTATCACTGCTTGATGAACGGCAACGCTATGTGATTATCCAGCGGTATGGATTAGAAGATGGTGAACCTAAGACAATGAATGAGATTGGTCAACAGCTTGGCGTCAGCCGGGAACGGATTCGACAAATCATCAACAAAGCCATGAAGAAATTACAGAAAAACTGTGACCAAGCTACAAAGGCCAAGACTGCTTAGCTATTGCCAGAACCAAACCAACAGAGAACCTCCTAAAGCACGGCTTCTCCAGGAGGTATATAATCCAGTCATCAATTACATTCTGCAATAGAGACTTCAAACGAGCCTCTACCCAAAATCTATCAATCAAACCTGATGAAATTTGGGGGGCACGGAATCTCGATTATCGCTCCCACAAATGGAAAAGCAAACCTCAAAGGGTCACTCTGATATACCCCCTAAGCGAGTTAACTAAAGCATAGTTTTAGGGCATTTTTATCAACTTAAGATATTCAAGTGATTACAGTGAGAGGACTTGGAGACTCCGAAACCTCATATAGGGCCAAAAGAAACCCCTCAAAGCATAGCGGTATCTTCAAGGGGCAACCCTGTATTTATGGATATCAACAGGGTTCTGAGGGAATGACACTCAAAACCTACCAAGGAAATCTGGGGGCACGGACTCATCTTTACAGCTAGGATTCCTCTAAAGACTCGCCCTCTAGAAGAATCCTAGGCTCAGCCTTCCCCAAAGGCCCAACTTTTTAGGGGTTCTGGCTGAAAATCTATCCTTGACTCAATTCAGATCTACCAATCAAATCTGACGAAAACATGAGGGTATACTTCTAGTATCACACCTGTAATAATTCAAGGTTGACTCCCACCAAAACCTTCTACAACGGCACCCCCCATCGCCTCTCCCTCAAATCAACTGACGAAGGAACAGAAGCTGGATCTGCTGGACTGGCATCCGATTTTCACAGGACGATGCCCCAACTGCGAGAGGCCGATCAGGGAGACAGTGCCACCGAGAGGTCACTAGGATTGTGGGGAGTGTGGGTGGGCTATTTGGGGTTAAGCCGACATACGCCTAATTTTTTCTCACAGGATCGCCAAAAGCCAATATTAAAGAGAGTTTCAAGACTTCAAATTTTCAATAAACTGACAATCCGTTTACCTGGATAAATGATCACAAATCAGACTGTCATGGTCTCCATAATCATTATGGGGAGTGAGAGTGCCAGCTCCAATGGTTGTGGAATATCGTTTACATCGACAACATAATCGCCATAGAGCCTAAGATGGCGGGTGATGTAGGGACTTATGGTTGCCAGATCTTCTTGTTTGATCACATAACCTTCATCATCCAACTTCCAGACTGCAATGGAAAGGAAGCGTACAATCTCTCAAAAGTGCGTGTATTGATATCTCAACCAGAAATAAGATTTTGATAGCTATCAAAATCCCCGGTCTGTATAGTTTCTCCCATCTTTAATTACTCTCCTATTACAAGTTGCTACGTAGCTGCTCTGCCAAAGTAATAAAGGTCTGCTGACTCTCTATATTGATTCCATTTGTCATACGGTATAAAACTCGATTCTCGACAGAATTCATGGATTTCAGAGCAATTTCGCCTTTGTCAGACAAGTGCAATAGTTGACTGCGTTTGTCAGCCGGATTCTGCTTTCTCTCAATCATCCCTTGTGCCACAAGTTCTTGAACAACCCTGTTCACCTGTGCTTTGTCTCTATTGATGGATTGGGCGATTCGCTGCGCCGTGCACTCATCCATTGCGGCAATCATTTTTAATGTCTTCATATGCATTGGGGCAATACTCAAGCCCTCCGCTTCTAATTCGGCTGACAGGCAAGATTTAAATGAACGCATAAGCCGAAACATTGATGCGATCAGAGGTGACGTAGTCAATTCTTAAAGCCTCCAAATATATAGTTGACACTATCATCTAGTGTCAACTATAGTTAAGTCAACAAGATAGATGATACTATCATCCATTTCTGATTCAACAAAAGCAACCAAGGACTAATTTTCATGAAACCCAAATTAAGGCTGACACAGGTTCACGCAGTCCAGGATTTAGGCCCACATATGCGACGTATTGTACTCAGAGGTAACGACCTACAAGATTTTCCAGTTGGTCAGGAGAGTGCTCACGTTAAAGTTATCGTTCCACAGCCCGGTGAGACAAAGCCCAAATTGGAGTTTAACTCTGGAGCTAAAAAGTGGATTCGTTCTTACACAGTGCGTGCATTTGATACCGAACAACATCGACTAACGATTGATTTTTCGGTCAACAACCACAGCGGCATTGTCGCCGATTGGGCAGTGCAAGCAAGACCCGGTGACTATCTTGGCATCGGTGGCCCTGGCCCGGTGAAACACACGGATTTTTCAGCAGATTGGCATCTGATCGTTGGCGACTTCTCTGCTCTACCCGCCCTGGCCGCGACGGTCGAAAAACTGCCAACTAGTTCTAAAGGCTATGTATTGGCGCAAGTACCTACCGTCCAAGACCAACAACATATAGACGTCCCACCTAATATGAATTTTCAGTGGATTGTGAACCCGGATGTATCGTGTAACGAACTGCTGAAGCATATTCAGAAAATCGATTGGATGGACGGGCAACCCGCCATATTTATTGCTGGTGAGGAATCGCAGATGAAAGCAATGCACGGTTATGTAAAGACACAGCCTGGCTATACAAAAACCAAGACCTATGCCTCTGGCTATTGGAAGGCATGATGCCGAAAAATACCTTCTCTACACTGCATTCGTACACATCGTATCAAAGGAAAATTACTATGTACAAAATCGTAGATGCTACAGTATTGAACACGCTAGATTTGCTCTATGAGGACGCGTCTTCAGATAAGCGTAGACTGCTCACTGCCTTTCCTAAACTAATATTTAGGGACCTTAAACCCAGCGATGTCCGGAAAGCCTATTTGCCTATTAATCGGGACCAAGGTGAGTTTATCTATGATCTGTTAATTTCAGAAGGCTCAAAACACATTGTTGAATTTGGGACATCATTCGGTATCTCTACCCTGTTTCTAGCGGCTGCGGCTCGTCAAACAGGGGGACATATCGTAACCAGTGAACTTTTACCCGAGAAGTGCGCGATCGCACAGAAAAACTTTGAATGCGCTGGCATCGCAGACTTAGTGGATCTGCGCGAAGGAAACGCAATGGACACGCTTGCCAGTATCGATGACGGTATCGACTTTTTACTGCTCGACGGATGGAATGATCTCTACCTACCAGTGCTACAAATGGTGGAACACAAACTCAACAAAGGTGCGTATATCTACACTGATAATGCATCATTCCCAGGGACGGAGCCATTGCTATCCTATTTGCGAGAAAATTCGAGAAAATTCGAATCTGAACACATGAAAACGGGAAAGGGAGGAATCGAATTAACAAAGTATTTGGGTAGAGCGTGAAAAATCTGTGAGAACCCAACTCGTTTCCAATAGAAAGCGTAAATAATCTATAGATTATCTCGCTGCCCAGTCAAAGCTGATTGATCCTGGCTATGAAAGTTGCCCTCAGTGTGGCCAGAAGCTTAATAAACGAGGATTTTCTAAATCTGCATTTCATACCGTCTTTATGGACCATAAAGTCGACATCCAAAAACACAAGTGTCGTAACCCAGAGTATCCTTGGCAAAGTGGGCCGACAACGACCTCCCTAGTGGTCATAAGTCGGTGTAAAGATCAGCCTATCTCAAGCAGCTTCTTCAAACGGTTCAAGCTTCCAGTCGGGAAGAGTTCTGGTTTTTCTTCATGCCTCAAGATCTCCATTTCGACTCAGAGCTTCCAAAGAAGCTAAGGCAGCCACCCCTTGAGCAGTCCACTTCATACCTTTGTGTTTCCAATGCCATCAAATATTGCCAAGACGACGTTCCCACCGTGCGAATTTGGGCCACTGAGACTGATGAGATGTGGACTATTTTTGTTCAAGATAATGGTATTGGTATCGACCCTCAATTTGCAGATCGCATTTTTGAGATTTTTCAACGATTACATAATCGGGATCTCTATTCTGGTACAGGGATTGGTTTGGCTATCTGCAAGAAAATTGTGGAACGTCACGGGGGACAGATTTGGGTGGGCTCTCAAGAGGGGCAAGGAGCAACTTTTTCATTCACGCTACCTAATCGCTGTGATACTATACCCCAAGCTGCTTCTTAAGGTTAACTGGATTGAGAGACAATAACCCGATCAACCACCGAAAGTAGCTCTTGGAGGTCTATGGGTTTTTGGAGATATTCATCAGCTCCTACACTCTTGGCGACTTCCAATACAGAGAGACTCGAATCATGGGAGCGACCGCTAACGGCAATCAGCCAGGGTTTTTGCGCTAAGCCGAGCATGTAGATTTTGGAAATGAGCATCAACCCACCTTGGGGAATCAGCCGATTGTCCTGTTGAATAAAAATATCAATGAGGGCAATATCGACACTGCCTGCATAGATCTTTTCCATAGCTGCTTCTAGATTGGTAGTGTACTCGACCTGATGACCATAGGCTTCAAGTACCTCTTGCCAGGATGTAGCTAGGGTAAAATTGTCTTCAAAGATGAGGATATTAGCCAAAGATACAGTTCCGATTACGCTAAAAGTACTTGAATAGCAACGTTTAATTGCTCCTTTTCAATAGGCTTCTTAAGCATCGGCACCTGAGACAAATGCTCTGGCATTACGAATTTAGAATCATAACCCGTTGCAAATAAAAACGGGATTTGCCGATCTAGGAGTTGTTCAGCAACGATAAAACTATTCTCTTCCTTGAGGTTAACGTCTAATACCCCTAAGATGTAATCTTTCTGGTGTAAGAGTTTGATCGCTTGCCTTACCCGAGGAGCAGTATCTATCTGAACAAAGCCCAAAGACTCCAAAGTATTTTCCATCTCAAGGGCAAGTAACAGATTGTCTTCAACAATCAGGACACGACCGGAGACTGGGTCTGAATTCTCTTTCTCTTGAGGGGGGAGACTTGAGGGGGTAGATAGATCGTGCTCACCTGTCTGGAGAAGGATGAGCTGCTCAGGTAACCAGAAATAGACTTGAACCCCTGAGATAGGGAAACGGATGCTGGCTTCCCCTTCAAATTCAAAGGGAATGGCACGTTCGATCAAGGTTCTACCAAATCCTCTACGTTTGGGAGGAAAGACCCCAGGCCCACCAGATTCTCGCCAATAGAATGCCAGCCCCCCATCCTGTTCCATCCAGCGAATATCAACTTTGCCTGTGGAGGCGGATAAAGCACCATACTTGGCTGAGTTGGTCACCAGTTCATGAATGACCAGAGCAAACATGGGCACAAAATTGGCTTTAAGACCCACTTCTTTACCAACCAGGCTGACCTGCTGTTCCTTTTCTGCGAGGTAAGGCCGAAACTCTATGCTAAGTAAGGTGTTAAGACTGGGCCATTCTAAGCCTTCTCCCGCCACTAGATCATGGGCATAGGCTAAAGCCGCAATTCTCCGATCCAAAAGTACCGTGTATTCTTCAATCGTAGCGGCGGACTCGCGGGTTTGACGCGAGATGGAACGGATTAAGGCCAGAATATTTTTGACACGGTGATTGAGTTCTGCAATGAGCAAATCCTGCTGTCGCTGTTGTTTCAACCAATCGTGTTGCTGGACTGCTCCTTGACGAATGGCCAACTGCATCAAACTCATCCTTAGTTCTAAGGCAACTTCTGAATCTGCGGAAGACCAAGGTTGACACTGACCGACAATCGTTTCTCGATACTCAGCAAAGGAAGCACGAGGCTGCAATCGAGGTCCATAGGCACCTTCCACAATCTCTTTTTTTGGCGAACCTGCCCAACACACGTCATAGATTATTTCATTGCGAAAAAAGATGACAAAGACCTGATCTGTTGGTGAAATCCCGAGCACTAGCGCCCCTGCTGACTTACCCAATTGAGCAAAATTAATCTGGTCCAACTGTCTCAGATTCTCAAAAGGGACTAAATCGGGGGTAGGAGTGGATAGTACTTGTTTGACCAGCTCCAATATAATTTTCGGCGAAGGGACCTCTTGGTAAGTTTCAACACTTTGCTGAGAGACGACTGCCATCCCCTGAGCAGAGAGCATGGTACAAAGTTTGCTACCAAGTGCCATAACCGTTTGAGCAAAACTGCTGCTAGTTTCAAGCTCATTGGCAACTTGGGCAAGGGCAGAACTGGTTCGCTTACGGGTATTGAACCGCTCTTCCTCTAAAACCTGTTGCAGCTTCAGGGAAAATAGCTGACCAAAAAGCTCGCAAGTGGTCCGATAATCTGGAGAAAGAAGCTTGGAGCTGTTGTGGTGGAAAGCGAACAGTCCCCAAAGTTGCCTGCGGACAATAATGGCAAGATTCATCGCGGATTGAACCCCCATATTGGCTAGATATTCCACGTGAATAGGGGAAACTGCTCGGACATGGGTCAGAGATAAATCTAGCGGTTCGCTATTAGGATCAGCGGTTAATAGGTCGGCGGGCTGATCCTGGATGTCTGCAATCGCCCGAATCGGCATTTTCAGCGCAATCGCCCGCACTTGCTCAGGAATATCAGAGGCAGGATATCTTAGACCCAGATAAGGATCCAGATCATCATCTTTAGCTTCAGCCACAACTTCTCCAGGCCCATCCGGTAAGAACTGATAAGCCATGACCCGATCGAATCCCGTCACCCGTTGCAAATCTTTGACGGCTAATTGGAGAAGTGACGAAGTCCCGGTCGTTTCCTGAAGACGAGCCAACAGCAATCTAGTCTGAACAAATGCCGATTGGTTTTGAGTATTTTCAGCAAGGATTGGCTCCAGTTCAATCAGATAGTGGTTGTCGCTGCGGTGAAGACTGACATCAAAATTTCTGTTACCAATGACATAAGATCCGATGCGTTCCCGTTGTGAAGTAATGGTAGGGTGCCCCGCTGCATTTCTGAGATTATGAGTGGCCTGCTCATTGAGAATGGCAGGCACAGCTTGTCCCAGAGCATCTTGACCGGATATCCCCAAGAAGGCTTCTAAATTATTGGAAGCATAGGTAATGTACTCAAGCTTCTGGTCGGTAGCAATGAGTGCTCCAAAGAGTTGGATACAACCTGGAATGTGGATCGGTTCGCGATTGCAATTAGAAATCGCCAGTTCTCTAGTATCCATAGCCGACCGTTATAAGCCACTTAAAAGAAGGAAATAGCAATGCTTATGCCCTACCCAAAGTGGGCTAACTGTAAAGTGCCCTATTTACCTATGATTACACAAGTCGTTTCTGAGCTAGTTTTCTCCAGAGAGTATAGACTCAAATCGTTTTCGGCCATGTGTTAGTGTCGCTGTACCTGGAGATCTTTGAAGCTGGATAAAGATGATCTGCTATTTTCTCGATGTTCAATGATGTGGGACTGGATGAGTGAATCTGGCTTTAGTACTCTTCTCATCTAAGCTGTATTAATTGTGCCTTAAATTGACCAGTAGAGATATAAGCTGAAAGTATCTGCGAAGAAATTTATCATGCTCAAGCTAGCTCTATTTTTCTTCTTTGGAGACTTATAATGATTGAAATTCTCTTAGTCGAAGATGATGCAGCCGACATTGAGCTAACCCAAGAAGCAATCGCACGTCTCAATCTCGAACTCAAGCTAAATGTGGTGCGTGATGGAACTCGTTCTAACGGATTCTGGGGTCTCTCAAAAATCACCTTCTCTACGCCCATTCATAGACATGCTGATGGACAAGTTGTGAAGCCAGTTTTCGTGATAACTGAACCCATTGAAATCATGAAATGGGGAGAAACGTCCTGTTTCCTCATCTCTCGTTTTGGTTCCATAGGGATGGAAATTCCATACCAAGGCCATTGAGCGCATCGATTGACAGGCTGAGTCCATTGTCCCGTGGAAGTTCTGCATAGAGTAAAGCATTCGATTTTGATGATTCATCAACCGATCTACAGCGTTACTGGTGCGATAGGATTCCGGAAAAGCATAGGCCAAATTTAGGAGCATTGCGACAGACCTTAAACACCTTCTGGCGTAGCTCTGGTGAAGTGACATTCTTTTTGGTCCACTTGCGTAACTTCCGTAAACTCTTCTGAAAGCGGGTCTTATTCGGTTGCTTGTAAGCAGCCCAAAGCATCCCTGTAAGGTTTTTCAAGATCTCTGGAGTACGACGACAACTTTTCTGAATCTTCAAGACAGCATGCAAAAAGCACAGAATTAAATTGACGGTGGGAAACAAAACTTTCATCGCTATCTGTATTGCCAGCCAACCATCATGGTTGGCAGTAATTGGCGCATAGCTTGGGTCGAGCTGTAGCGCTTCTTGTTGAAATGTTTGGTAGCCTTCTCTGAGGGCTTCTGGACTCGCTGAATCTGTGACGCTGACACCCAAGATACAGCCGTTGGCTACTGTCGTAGGAAGATAGACTCGCTTCCCCTTCAACCAACTATGCTTCAATGTCACTGACTTAAGAAAGCAGAAAAGGGCTGCAAGTCTTGATAGATATAGAATCAAGACTTGCAATCCATCAATAATCTGCCTTCTACTATGTCTCAGTCAGCCGAAATTCTCAAGCATCAGTTTTCCCAAAGCCTGGGATTGCCCTGGACGGATATTCTTCCCGCTTCAAGGCTGACCGACATCCTAGCAGAGGAATCAATCTCCTATCGCAACCGTGTGTATACGCCCATCGTTACGTTGTGGGCCATGCTCTACCAAGCATTATCTGCAGACAAAAGCTTGCGCAACACAGTCAAATGCATCACCACCTGGCTCACTGCCGCAGGACTCCAACCCCCATCATCAGATACAGGAGCCTACAGTAAAGCCCGAGGAAGATTACCTGAGTCCCTGCTGCAACGGTTAATTCCCGAAACTGCTAATCACATAGAGCAAAGCATTCCCCAAGAACACCACTGGTGTAATCGAACAGTGAAAGTCTATGACGGCACGACAGTGCTGATGGCTGATAGTGCGGCGAACCAAGGGGAGTATCCTCAACATGGCAATCAGGCTCCTGGCTGTGGATTCCCCATTGCCCGTTTAGTGGTGTTTTTTTTGCTTAATCACAGGGGGCAGTGGTCTCAGCCTGCATTGCCCCCCTGGAGCATGAGTGAAATCGTCATCAGTCGGCTGCTTTATGAGGATCTGGAGGTTGATGATGTGGCCATAGCAGATCAAGCCTATGGCAGCTATGTTGCTCTAGCCCTGATTCAACAACAAGGAGCCGATGGGGTTTTACGTAAACATCATGCCCGTCATACAGACTTCCGTAAAGGACGTAAGAACGGGATAGGAGACCACCAAGTTCAATGGCAAAAGCCCACACGGTGTCCCGCCCACATGAGTGCAATGGAGTTTGCAGAGATTCCCAAAACGTTGACAGTCAGGGAGGTATCGCTACGTCTATCGCGTCGAGGCTTTCGAGACCAGTTCATTATCGTCGTCACAACCTTACTGGATGCTCAGCGCTATAGTGCTAAACAATTGACTCGCTTGTACGGATGGCGATGGCAGGCGGCTGAAGTCAATTTGAGACACCTCAAAACCACCTTAAAGATGGAAATGCTCACGGCAAAGACACCTGAAATGGTGCGCAAGGATATTTGGTCTCATTTGCTAGGCTACAACTTATTGAGAAGTCTCATGGAACAGGCTGCCCCATGGGCAGAATATGACCGCTCTCGACTCTCTTTACAAGGGGCTCGACAACACTTTAATCAGATGCTGGTTTTGTTAGCCACGGCCACACAAGCGATACGTCAACGGTTGTATGCTCATCTGCTTGAAAATATTGCTACTGACCTTCTGCCTGTTCGACCCCATCGGCTCGAACCCAGGGTCGTTAAACGAAGACCTAAGCCCTTCCCCAGAATGCGACAACCGCGCTGTGTCCTCAAAGCCAATCTGGCTGCTTGATTAAGCTTATCTCAGTGCCATTGAACTATGCTTTTCATCCACCACTAGATGCTTTGGCAATAGTTGAGGATCTTTGATAGTTGTTCCAACGATAGAAGCTCGACTCAGTGAAGCATAGGCCCAATACCAGTACATTGCATTTCGACCAAACACATAAGCAATAGCATCGAAGGGGACAGCAAAACGGCATAGGTAAAGAGCTTTCTCCATCTCATGAGTCTTGCCCACCATATACGTTAGTGTCCCGATTTATTCGCCATGGTTTTTGAGCCGATCATGCTTGGCATGATCCCTGCGTGAGACGAGGAAGAAAATCGCTAAACAGCTCTCCTCATTGGGGAAAGCACCAATTTCATCAGCTTTGGTTCGGAATTCCCGGAACAGCCTTTCTAGGGCATTGGAAGTACGAATCAGCGAATGAAGGGATTCATCAAAATCATAGAAACTCAAGGTCAGGGCAAAATCTTTGATAAAGGGGTCCGACAACGATTCGTGTAAAAACTGATCATAGGGCTGAAAGGTAATAGCAGTAGATATCCTGGCCTATGCTTATACCAAACTCAGAATATTGCGAGGTCAAAATAATATAAAAATGAGGTCTGATGAGGGCAAATCTTTCATTTTTGGGTTTTTAGAAAATTTTGGCCTTATCGTCATCCCTGTTGCTTTTGTAAATGCTCAGAAAGCCCCAAATCACTAGCTGGCCTACCTTTCAGTAAATCTAATATGTGCTTTATATTGATTAGGCTTACCTTGACCTAAAGTTCCAAAATGCAAATATTAGAGCAATTATGACTTCTCATGTGTGATCCCAAGAAAATTCTCTTTACTACAACGATTGCCTAGTAAAGATTTAAGGTCTTATGACTACTTTTTACACGAATCGTTGCCATACCCCTAATAGACTTCCTGAAGTCTATTATCTAAGCACTTCTACACGAAAAAGGTGTCACATCCTCTCGTGTGCAGAACTTAAATATGTTGATGTTCTTGTACAGTGAGAAGTTTCTCAAGACAAGTCATTCCTATCCATGAGAGACAAAGCTAATAACGTAGAATAATCCTTAGAACCTTTTACCTAAAGCTTATACAGCGTCTGGCTCTTGACAGTATCACCTGCTGAGCAGATGGTGAGTAGTGTTGATACCTAGCTTTCTGGGTACTGATGAGGTAGCTTATTTGGTCGAAGAATATCTTTGCTGTCATAGCACTATAGGTCGATTCTGTACTTAAAATATGTGACCCAAGAGATTGTAAAAATATACCTTGATAATGTTGCTTACTAAGACGCTATGGTAGTTAGGTGAGATTATCTCAGCCCCTCTAGCTAAGGGAGGCTCGAAAAAGGTATTGCTGAAGGGAGTTATTGAGCCAAGATACTCCCATGGAAGAGAAAAAAAGGCCATTACTTTCAGAGCTAGCTTGCGTGAACTCTAACTGTGAAAGCTATGGTCAAGCGGGCCTTGAGAATTTAACAGTACGTAAAGTATACGGACAAGATCGAATACGGTATCTGCGCTGTCATAGCTGTGGAGCAGAGTTCAGTGAACGCAAGAACACTGCCTTTTGGAATACAAAAATCCCTGAATCTCGAGCAATAGAAGTAGGTCGTCAAATTGCAGAAGGAACGTCTATCAAAGGAACATCACGTCTGACCTACACCCATCCGGATACGGTGAAACGTTTGACCCTCAAGTTTGGTCAGCATGCCCAGGACTTTCATGAGCAGGAAGCTCAGCAACTGGATATCGACATACTAGAGATGGACGAACGTCATGGATACGTCGCCAGCAAAAAGCAGCAGTGTTGGGATGCGGTATCCATTGATGCCGCCAGTAAATTCATTGTCCACGTGGCAATTGGTCCCCGTAACACAGACCTGATAGAAAGGCTGATGCAAGGCAGTCACAGACGACTAGCTCATCCCCAAGACCTGGTGCTGATGACCGATGGAGAAGCGAGTTATCGCACTCTCTTTCCGGTCATCTTCGGGGTGTCTTACCTCCCCCCCGTCAAAGCACGATGGGTCGACCTCCCAACTCCAAGTATCGGATTCCTCGAACCCTTGCCCACGTCCAAGTCATCAAGCATCGTCAGGGACAAAAGTTAGAAGCTGTAGAGGTGAGCAAAGCTCATGGGAGCTGGCAACGGATCAATCAAGCGCTAGATGAAATAGGGTACAACATTCCCAACACCTCAACTGTGGAGCGTTTCAATGGCACTGCACGACGGATGAATGCTCATCAAGTCAGACGCTCACTTGCTTTCGCTCATCGCAGTAATACTCGTCAGGCCGTTGCTTGGTGGAGTGCTACAGTTTACAACTGGGTGAGAGTGCATCGCAGTTTACGAACTCCTCTAGAAGTAACCGAGGGTAAAAAGCGCTTTCAACAGAGAACTCCTGCCATGGCAGTTGGATTAACTGAACACATTTGGACCGAAGCTCAGATCCTCAGAGCACCGGTTTATATAGCTTCTCAAGAATAGGGGGCTGAGATAATCTCACCTAACTACCGACGCTATCTATAGCGAAGAAAGTCGGAACTTCTATGAATCACCATTTGAATCCCCTACAGAGAGGTTAGCTGCATTTTAGATAAAAGGTTACTGCCCAGGCTGAAGCATTGGTACCTCAGGAGTTCCAACAAAAATACTTCTAAGTGAATCAAGTACAGGGATATCTTGCTTTCTCAAAGTCGAAATATAACCGCGAATACGGCAGAACTGCTGGGCACCCGCCAACGAGCGGAAGCAACCTGAGATCTTCTGCTTCAATTTCATCATGCGAATATCCCGTTCAGCCTGATTGTTATCAAAGGGAACCTGGAAATCATACATAAAGGCCAGGACAGCAGATTGGTACTTCTCAAATCGGTCGAGAAGGTTTTTCGGTGTACTTTGTTTTTTCTTGCCTCGTTTCTTAGGTGCGTTTTCATCAACTGGCAGGCTTGGATTACTCTTGAATCCATCGGCTAATACTTTTCGGTAACGCTGCTCAAACATCTCGATTTGTTCTGTGCTGAGAGCTTTTAAGCCTTCAGCATGAGCACTCTCTACCTGAGTTTTGATGTCCACCAACAACGTCATCATCTCTTCAGCCCAAGGTTGCTGATAGTGCTCAACGATAAAGCGTAACTCCCGCAAATGATGAGCATTGCAGAGACCATGAGCACAATCATAGGTGGCGTAACTCTGCCAACCATCATGAATGCTGGTGCCCGTAAAGTTCGGCAGAATATCCATTTCGTCCATCGCTGCTTTTCCGCGTTTGGCATGAACAAAGTAGTAGGTCAACCCACTCGTACAGGCGACATGTAGCCACCATAGCTTGCTGTTCACCCGCAGGCCTGTCTCGTCAAAATGCCCTATTGCTGCTTGCTCAATACCGTCTTTGATCTGTACCTCAATCGGTTCTAATTTCTGAGCACAGGTTGTACGGGCATTGCAGAGGGTTCCTTCAGAAACCTGGCAGCCAAAAACTTCTTTCAACAGCTCACTCGTTCGTTCAAACGGCAACAGTTGAGCGTCCATCAAGTACACCATCAAGCCTTTAAGGCTGCTGCCATACTGAACTACATTGGTGACATCTGCAGGGAATACACCCCGACTCAAGGTTTGACAGTGCTCACAATATTTGACTTCTGCTTGATGCTCAATCACCTGTAATGACAAAGGGGGGTAATTCATGAACCTGCCTAAGGTCATAGTTGTGGGCTGCTACTTCGGTTAAAGAGGCACCACATTCTTGACACTGAGTCACCGGATGTAACACCACGGCATCGATGGTATCACGCCATTCCAATGTGCGACCAGGATGACCTTTTTGCCCGCCACTTTTGCGTTTACTCTTACCCCGTAGACTTTTTGTCCGCTTCCCAAAGCCATCGCCTGAGGGTGGTTTACTACTGTTACGACTATCCTTGTCAAGACGTTCTTCTAGTCGCTCTATCCGCTCGATAAGACGGGTGACTAGCTCAACAACCGCATCCTCACCTTGATGGTAGATTGCTCGAATATCAGATTCACTAATTGTCTGATCAGAGACTTTCTTGTTCAACGGAAGATCATGGATTGACTGCTGTTGTGCTTAAAACATAGCGCCAGAGAGAGTGATAACTTCATTCTCAACACAATGATTTAAGCCTGGGCAGTAACGATAAAAGATGGGAATCGTATGTCTGAAAATCAATGATTGCAAGGCTTTCAGGTATATTCAGGTTAAAAACCAAAACTTGTAAAACCTTGAAATACTTATGTGGGAACGGTTCTGGCGATTCTTGTCTTAGAAGAAACACAACTTTTAGGAGCTGTAAGCCTTGCTGTAAATGTATTTCAGCCTTAGAGTTGTTTTCTGTCCAAATAGACCCTCAACCCCGATCTCAACGCATTGAGCAGTTCCTCATCCTGAAAAATTTACAGGTGGCCCGAGGTTCATTGCCTTGGTTTAAAGGGATCAAGAAGGGGGCAGTTCATTCACATTTACGGGGAAACCGAATTTTGAGATGATGTCGCGATTAGTTTTTGAGTGTCGGCAATGAGTCGATCGCCCCATCCATTTTTACGTTGATAGTCAGCTTGAGCCAATTTAGGGTCGATGCGAAGTGCAGCTTTAGCAAGTTGAGTGGCTTGAGCTTGATTCCCCTGCTTGGCATAAGCTGTGGCTAATGCAAGCTGTGGTTCTGCCAAAGTGCTGTCGAGACTGATGGCTTGCTTCAATTGGGTGATGGCCGCCTCAATATTATTCTGTTCATAGTACAGTAGCCCCAGATTGTTGAGGACCGGTATAACCTTGGGATTAACGTTAATGACTTTTCGGTAGTCGGCGATTGCCCGGGGATATTGCTTCAACAGATGGTAAGACATCCCTCGATAGACGTAGGCTGACGTGAACTTAGAATCGATGGCAATGGCTTTGTTATAATCTGCGATCGCCGAATCATACTGCGTCAAAGAATGATTAGCGATTCCCCGATACACGTAAACTTGTGCTAAATCAGCTTCAATCCGACGGACTTTATGGAAATTCTTGAGTTCTTTGTCGAGAGCTTGTCTACCATCAGGATCATCAATATTGAGCCACTTACGTCCGGCCTCAAGGAGCAACTTAGCTGCATCCGCCGATTTTCCGGTTTGGATAGCTTCTGTAATATTAGGAGCATATTCTGCTACCCGTTCTTGACTGGCTTTAGTGCTTGCTTTCTTGACCTTGTTTCCTTCTTCAAGGGCTTTTTGGTACCGCACGATTGCCTGATCATAGTCCGCGATTGCTTGAGGAAACTGTTGTGCTGCTAGGTGTGAAGTCCCTCGACTATTGTAGGCATAGGTATAATCAGGGTTGAGTGCAATGGCTCGATCAAAATCTGAGATCGCCTGGGGATACTGCTTTAGCGCAGCGTAGGCATTCCCCCGATTAAAATAGGCTTCTGCATAATCAGGATTAAGTGCAATGGCTTGATCAAAATCCGAGAT
The DNA here is from genome assembly GCF_021497025.1 of Acaryochloris sp. 'Moss Beach'. Lineage (NCBI taxonomy): Bacteria > Bacillati > Cyanobacteriota > Cyanophyceae > Acaryochloridales > Acaryochloridaceae > Acaryochloris > Acaryochloris sp. 'Moss Beach'. The sequence continues at coordinate 30,826 of NZ_CP071718.1, read as the reverse complement.
CGCAGCTTGATAATTACCTTTTTGAATTTTGTCGCCTGCTTGTAAAAACCAATCATCTGCCGTCAATGCCGTACTTGTCGGCTCCACCTTCTCCCCAGTGAACCCTAACTCAGGACTCACGGTAGCCGCCAATCCCAAGAAGGTATGAATCGGAATCCCCAAATTGAAGCCCGTCTTCACGTAGACCGTTTCAGTTTTTTGCTCCTGTTGTTGAGCATCGGCACGGCCATGGATGCCAATGAGCTTCCCCTCACTATTGAGTACTGCGCCGCCACTCATTCCTGGCAAGGTATTGTTGCTGTAGACCAACGCATAGCCATCAGCTAACGGGCGTTTTGAATTGGCCGTAATCTCACCTTTAGAAAATGTCCAGATTGATTCGGTAATTGCGGCAGTAGGCAGAGGGAAGCCAGACACATAGATCGAAGCCCCGACTTTTGCAGAGTTAGAGTCCCCTAATTTCGCGACGGGATATTTTTTTGAGCTGGTAAACTCCACGAGGGCTAAATCCACATTCGGCAATTTCTTCACATCGCTGTAGTTCAATGGATGCTGCTGCTGGTCAGCGGTGATGATGCCATATTCATCTGGAGTTGCCACCACATGAGCCGCAGTCAACACAGTGTAAATGTTCCCTCGCTGCTTGATAATCACCCCAGACCCTGAATTTTGGCCCTCGATCTGAACAGTGACGGCTTCCGCGATCTCGCTCACTTCAGTAGAGTTCAAAGCTTGAGCTGTTTGAAATGGTGCTGCCACAATTGCGGCTACACCTAATGGAAGCAAATACGAGGGAGTTATCATGAGCGTTTATACCTATATTAATTATTAATTGTGATTTAGAGCAAAGAGATAGAATCTATTGCAGTAGGGGTTGAGCCGAGGTACGAGTAAAAAGATGCAATATGCTTCCAGAACCTAGATATAGCAGTACTTTCAGCTATTCTCAACAACAGTAGAATAGTGGATACTTATCTACATAGATAGCGCTTGGATTCTATGTGTAACATGGCTTTCATCAACTTTTTTAATGAACTGTACTCGTTGTTGATGCGATCCCAAGATAGCTTTTGATTGCCTCTATTATCGTTAACGTGCTCAGATTGAATCTTATAAGTGGTAGGATGTCACCTACATCAAAATCGCTGAAGTTCCCTCAAAGTAAATCTTTCACTAATTCCAGTAGTGATCAGGGTGTACGAGTTTTGATGATTTACCTACACGAAATGCTGTATATCTATTTCGTCTGAAAACCCTGTAACTACGTTGCGATTGTCCTGGTTGAGAATAGATGAACATATTTGAATATATAGGTTCTGGAACCATTTTTCATCTTTTTACTCGTACCTCGGCTCAACCCCTTCAGGGTTAATTTGAAAAGCCATACATTGTAGATAAAAATCTACGGCATAGAGGGCTAATTTTTTCCGAAATTCTTGCTGAGTATGTTCTGTATCCAATTGCGGATGGATATGTTTTTGAACGCTTACCCAAGTTTTAGAGGTCAAGGGCACTGGGAAACTAAAGGTGGGAATTGTAGATTTCATAGGATACAGAGGGAATAAATTACAAGTAGGTTGAGAGAAGATGAGTGACTCTAAAGATATCGTCTGAAATAGGGTAATAATTTTCTTAATTTCAGTTGAAAGAAACAGGAAAGATTTCGAATTGTGATCCCTGTTTGAGTTGATAATTCTGTCCAAGTTTTACCCTGAATATGGTGAGCAATCGCTAGGTATTGAAAGGTGATTTCGGGGTAGTTATTTATAGAATAGGTAGAGAGTAATTGCTCAGGGTCGTTCTCTAGAAACAACCGCAGATTTTCATAATCTTCAGTCTGTGAAGTTTCAATACCTATATTAGGAGCTATATATTCTAAAACTTGTGGGTCATAGTAGAGTGTGAGCTGCAAATTTTGCTCATTGATCACTTCTAGAAATTTAAAGCGAAGTATAGAATTTGCCCAAGCCATCACTGTTCTATTAGGTCGATACAATTCAAGCTTTTTACAGATATAAATCCAGGTTTTCTGTTTGACTTCGTTGTATAAGTCTTCAAACATAGGAGGTGAATAGTAGTGAGCATATCTCCTCAAGCGAGAAAATCGCTCTGATTGCTCGATTAGCATGATTAACCGAGTCAGTCTCTCCTGTTTAGCTACTGATTTTGAAGGATGTGTACGAGCCTTCAAGACTAGTTCTAGTAACTGCCGTTCTAGGACATCTTCATGACTTCGCCCTGTTAATTGTAAAAGTTGGGCGAAGGCTTGCTGTTGAGGTATCGATCCTTGCAAATGGCTGTGAGCTTGCAACAGTAATTCCAGCAGTGCTTGATCCATTGGGATAGTGGTTTTCAGATTTTAATTAGAGGCTTGAGCACGATACTTATGCAATGGGGCTGAGCTAGATTTCATCTGCATATAGATTCTGTCCAAATGCTGTTCACTTAGGCTGCAACAATTGGTATTAAAGGGATTAGAGGCATCACCTTCTTTCTTGATTTCTGTCTAGGTTTCATCTTTTTAGAGGGGTACTTTGAACGCTGTTTCTTCACAACTCGTGGATAATATCGGTTGGCTCTTTCCGGTAACTCTTCATCAAGTAGTTCACTCATCAGCCATGCAACTTCATGTTCAAACTGCTCATTCAACAGTCCCTGAAACTTGCGGACAGCTCTACAAATCACTTTGACACTGGCTGTGAATCCTATCTTCAAAGGTGAAATTTCAGCTTCAGCTGCTGCCTGTGACATTAATTGACGCACAACCCAATGCCCGATCAGTAAACCGTAGACTTCCTGGATCACATCTCGGGGATTTTCAGAACGCACTTCGACTTTTCGTTCTACCAGATGAGTTTTGAATTCATCGATGGTCACCTCTTCTTCCCAACGCTGATGAACATCCCTAGCTAACAAGGTTGCAGGAAATGACACATCATCAAATAGGTCAGTGATCAGCCGATAATTTTTGGGCTTCTTCGTCGAAAATGTCAGTACTGAGTATCCAAGATGTTAATTGAGAATTTTAGGAAAATTAAGTTCTTGAAATAGTCAATTTCTCAGAAAAATCTTATTCAATAGTCAATAATACTAAGAATATCGATCTTAGATACTCAGTCCTGACACGTTTCATCATCTAATTGATCATGAGATGCCCCCCTTGAGGATATGACTCTGATTCAATTTCAGACAACAGAGATTCAGAGGGAGATTCGAGGGAAGTCATTGTTGCCAGCATCTGTTGTATGTCCATGCCAGTAGATTGCTGAAATTGTTCTAGAAAAGCGGCCAGTTTAGTAGCAGTGGCACCTCTCTGGGCATCAATCACAGTAATATTCTGGACATTAACCTCTGGCACACTCTCCGCCATCAGCTTAGTCAAAATATGGAGCTGCTGAAACATGAAAATGTCTTGTGCCGCCGCTCCTGCTGCTTGCCAAGATTGCCCTAATTGGCGAGTGCCAATCGCTTGGGCTTTGCCTTCTTCAATAATCTGAGCTGCTTTACCTTTAGCAGTTGCGATCGCAACCTCACAATCCGCCTCTGCTGGCGCAATTACATCGGCCTGGAGCTGCTGTTTTACTTGGTGAATTCGCTCCGTTTCTACCGCTGCCTCTGCTTCGACGCGGGCCACCTGGATGCCTACCACAGACTCAACCTCCTCAATCGCTGCCACCCGCTTGCTTAAAGCATCACGCACTCGCTTTTGGGCATCAGCTTTAGCAATTTCTTCATCTCGTTGCAGCTGCCGTAAGGCAGTACGGCGCAGATTTGCAGAATCAAGAACTTGAGACTCTGCCGTGGCCTTTGCTTCGGCAATCCGCGCATCTCGAATCAGTTCTGCCTGTTGCTGGCGGCCTAAAGAATCTAGATAGCTGACCTCATCGGCAATGGTTTGGATCTGTAAACTATCGAGTAATAATCCCAACTTTTCTAGATCCGCTTCAGCTTCTTCTAATAGGCTCTTTGCAAAGGCAATCTGGTCAGAGTTTGCCTGCTCAGGGGTTAGGCTCGCTACGACTCCACGTAAATTCCCTTCCAGGGTTTCTTTGGCAAGCTGCTCAATCTCTTGGCGTTTTTTGCCCAAAAGGCGCTCAATAGCGTTATGAATGGTGGGTTCTGTTCCAGCAATTTTAATATTGGCGACTCCAGTCACAGTCAATGGAATGCCGCCCTTAGAATAAGCCCCGGTCACCTGGAGGTCGATGATCATATTAGTTAGGTCCATGCGGAAACTCTGCTCTAACAGAGGCATCTGCAAACTGCTGCCCCCTTTCACTAAGCGATAGCCCTTTCTTTGACCATTGGCGAGCTGAGTATGAGGCCCCGCAAAGATTAACACTTCGCTGGGTTGACAAATGCAGTAGAAATTCTTGGTGACACTCCAGCCTGCAGCCAAGCTAAGGCTGCTCAGACCAAGCAAGAAGGTGATCAGTTCCATAATTATGCTCCTTGTTGAGGCAAAGGGTGGGTAAGAGACTGCGGCCCATGGGTCTGGGTCAAGGTACCTACGATGTCAATGCCCAAAGTCTGGTGTAGGCTATCAAGAAATTGGTGGACCACTTGGGGGTAAACCCTCAGCAAGCTAGCCACGGCCTCACCATCGCCGTTATCCACCACCTTGACCTGGTGCAGATGAAGTCGTTCAGGAATTTGGACTGCTTCCCGCAACACAGTTTCAATTTGCTGGATCAAAAACACTTGAGAGGCATCGGTACCAATGTCTTGCCACACTTCAGCAAGCATGTCATTGACCCGGGCTGCCGCTCGGGCATTTTCTGCCAAAATCGCTGCATCACCTTGTTCCCGTAGTTCGGCTGCTTGCTGCTGGGCTTGAGCCGGTAGGACTTGGTCAGCCTGCAACCGCAGCCGCTCTACGTCAGCCCGCAGTTTCTGCAAAATTTGCTCTACTTTAGCCCGCCGCTCATTGGTTGCGGCCACAGTAATTTCTTCTTCAGATCGGGCCTGGCGCTCCAATTTAGCTTTAATTTTGCGGAGTTGATTTTCTTGCTCTAAAACTACGGTTCGATCTTGGGTTTGGGCAACTGCCGCCTGTTCTTGGCATTCCGCCTCTATCTGTTCTGCGGTCGTGAGTGCATCGGATTCTGCCACCTCAGCATCCCGCAAGATCATGGCAATCCGCTGTCGCCCCAGCGAACTGAGATAGTCCACATCATCGGCCACGCTTTGAATTTTGAGAATATCGAGATGTAGACCCAACGTTCTCAGTTCTCGACTGACATCCGAGGCGATGCGTTCAGCAAACTGGAGGCGATCCTCATTCACCTGTTCAGGGGTCAAGGTTGCCACCACGCCCCGCAGATATCCGGCTAGGGTTTCCTGAGCCACCCTAATAATTTCAGTGCGTTTGTGACCTAGAAAGCGTTCAATGGCGTTGCCAACCACCCGCGAATCGCTCGAAATTTTGATATTGGCGATCGCTTGAATATGCAGGGGAATACCGCCCTTAGAATAGGCGTTATGGACTTCCACCGGTACTGCCATCGTCGTTACATCCATCCGCTTAACAGTTTCTACAATCGGAATTCGAATGGCTCGGCCCCCTGTCAATACCCGATACCCTAGCTTTTGACCATTGGGGGTCTTCCACTTGCGTCCTGAGAGAATAACCACTTCATTCGGTTTGCAAATGACCAAAAAAGCTTTTAAGAACCAGATGCCGACCAAGCTGCCTAAGACAGTTACGGTCAGGGGCAAGCCAACACTCCATAGGTTAGGAGACGAAGGTCCTTTAACAGAGGACTCAATCTCTTGGGAGGAAGTCGTCTTTTCTGTTGACTGGGCCAAGATGGCATCCAATCTTTGGGACAAGATGAGTTGCTGATTCATCGCAAAATACCTCTATCGAAAATGCTGATTGCTGTAGAAATGAGTGGGGAGCGTACTATATGTAATCTCTTAGAAGCGGGTCAATACCAAGACCCATACATTCTTGTTGGGCCAAGATATACAAACTATCCTCAGAGATGACCAGGACATAATTGTCTTCAACAGCTACAACGAGAACCGAATTGCCCCGTTCAAAATCCTCCGAATCGTAGGCAAAGGCCCGCAGATTGAGGACAGAATCACCGATATTGATTCGTACCTTTCCTGGGTGGCCATGTCCAAACGGAATGTTAACCACTCCGTACAAGCCGATTAGCTGCTCCGATGGCATGAAACTGTCAACAGCTTGATTGCCTCGATGACACCAAATCAAGCCGATAATCCCTCCCCCGCAACTAATACCAATCGCAATCGCAAGACAGATCATTACAAACATGCGCATTTACCTTGAATTCTAGGAAAGAAGGGTATTCAAAAATATCCATGGGATAGTTGATTTTGCCCAGGTCGAGCTAAATCCTCTAGATGTTCAGGACCTCCTCCGCTACGAGACCTTTGAGGTTCTACCTTTAATCGTTTAGATTCAGATTGATAGGCATCAACTGTGTTGACTTGAGGCTGGCCTTTAAGTGGTGAAAAGAGTGCAATGCAACTCATACCAAGAAGTAACAAGCATGGGAAATATAGATGCCTCACAGTTAAACCTCAGGTCATTTTCTATAAACTTGCCAGAGCATTCAGAAAGCTGTGATTTCAATTGATCTCTGCTGGTAGTATCACAGGTGAAGAAGTAAGCCATCTGGATTAATTTGAAACAAAAAGGTATCGGGTAGATAGCTAGGATGCTTGATAATTTTGGGATGTGTTTCATGAGCTACCTCCTAAAATTTTTCCTGTTTTGAAAGCAGCGACACATGTTTCAGGGTCAGTTGCCTTGCTATGAGAGCAAATTAAGACCATCACTCTCAGAAGTAGTAGATTGAGTAGATCACTTCTGCGATGAACGTCAGGGCAAACACCGAAATCGCCTGTGGTTCAGTAAGATAGAAGTCAGCCTACAGATGTCATCAATAAATCGACATAATACGATTCATAATGCTTATTATTTGTATTCTTGATGATATTATTTGCGTAACTTCTTCATAAAATCATCATAATATCCACAAGTCAAGCCTAAAATATCATCATGGCATCATCCAATCGAGGCAAACCCGCTCTGCAAGCATCTGCAAAAGGAGTAGAGCAAGCCCAGCAAATCTTCAAACGGAAGGGCTTGACCCGACAGGGTATGGCCCAAACCTTGGGAATTGATCGCTCTGTGGTCGGCAAATTTTTGAGGGGGGAAAAGATCTGGTCCCAGAAGTTTGAAGAGATCTGTGATTTTTTAGAGATTCCTTGGCAAGATATTGCTGAGGGTATGGCTCCTACACCTCAGTTTTCTCAGGGGTCACCGGAAGTACGAAAAGCCCGCCAACAACTACAAGATTATATTGAGCAACGCTGTGGTGCTATACGCATTCTCGGCATGGATAAGGCTCAGCCTGTAGAAGCAATCTATACCCAATTGCGGGTTTTACAGGGAGATAGTATCTATCCCTTGGCGGGGAATGATACCCAAACCATCACAAAGTTGACAGAAAGTCTTAATGGCAAAGAGGCCATTGAAAAATACTCCCATCTTCATATTTTAGGACTGCCTGGATCGGGTAAAACTACATTTCTGAAATACCTGGCTCTGCAATGCGTTCAGGGAAAACTGATGCCGGAAGTAGTGCCTATTTTTGTGGCTTTGCGAGACATTGCCCAACCCTTGAAACAGCAGGATCTTTTGACTTGTATCAGTGAGGTTTATGGGAAAACTTGTGGCCTAGATCCGGCTCTGCTCCGGCAGCTTTTTGATCAGGGGGCCGTTTTATTGTTACTGGATGGCGAAGACGAAATTCCTGTGGCTCAGGCTCAGACCCTGGCTTTAACCGAGTTTGACCTGTTTTACAAAAATCGAGTTGTGATTACCTGTCGAACAGCAGCTAGTCGTCAGGTTTATGAACAATTTACCCAAGCCACGATTCAGCAATTTACGGACAACCAGATTGAAGAATTTGCCCAGCATTGGTTTCGGGCTACTCCTGATCAGGCGACCTCTTTCATGGCTTGGCTAAACACAAACAAGGCTGACTTCAGAGATAGCTTCGATTTAGCCAGTACCCCCTTGTTATTGACCCTTCTATGTATTGCTTTTGAATCCGCTCGCGAAAAACCGCAAAAGCGGCATCAAATTTACGAGATGGCGTTTGAACATATTCTTGGAGATTTGAACTATGGCCATATGCTGCCTGCAGCCACGGTCATCCCTGCCCAGACCTATCAAGAGAAAATGACGTTATTGAAGACTATAGCTAGAGCAGCCTTTGACTATGATGACAAAGTTTTTCCGGCTTCGCGAGCATTTCTAAGCCATGCGAGTATCGATCTTGAGATACAGGGCGGTTTATCACCCACTGAGTTTTTGCGGGAGTTGGAGGCGAGCTACGGCATCATCACTCAGGATTCATGGAATCACTATCGATTTTCGCATCTGTCGTTTCATGAATATTTTGTGGCTTTAGCCCTCCTTGATGAAATCAACACAGATACCGAGGCTGCATTCTCAGTCCTTTTCAATGAAACCCATCTGTTTAATTCTGCTTGGTATGAAGTGTTTTGGTTTATTGCTCAAATGCTTCCCCTTCAAAAAGCAGAAGGTTTTTTGGAGACGTTCAAAACTAGACTTAGCGACTATTTACAGGGTCAGGATCCACAAGCCTTGGAGCAGGTTCAGGAGGGAGGTGAGATCGCAACCCGTATCATCCATCTTTTCAAAACTCACAGGTCCAGCCCAACCTCAGCCCGCCAAAGTTTAGATACCCATCCTATTCAATCTGCCATCACCATCCGTGCCTTTTGCTCAGACTATTATTATCGATTTGACCCGGCACGTCGGATCAGTCGAGTCTTTGATGTGGGCTATCAATTCAGCCATGACTTAGTGTTAGCTCACTGCTTCAAGTGCAATCTTGGGCCAGTGCCAAAACGCAGTCTCAAGGCTGGCAAAAATTTTGATTTTGCCGATGCTCTAGTACATGTCTGGCATCAACAAGAACTGCAACAACAAAATCAGACGCTTGAGACCATCGATGAGGTCCGAGCCTTATTCTTTGACTATGTGCTCCAACATCCAGACCAATTTTCTCCAGTCTGTAGGCAGTACTTTTCAGGGGAGGTCCGTCGACTTGAAGAGCTGGCAAAACTCTCTAAGCGCCAAGAAATTATTGAAAAAAGCAAATTAGTGGCTGATATTTCTAACCCGGATCAAGAAGAACATCCCTTTCTCGGATCTAAAAAATTTCGGTTTCCTACCCTCGCCTACGATCATCCTGAAGCCGTCATCACCCTGAGTAACTATTACTACGGTTGTACCTTATTGTGTGATTGTTTTTCTGCTGAGCAAGCCTTGCCTCTTCAGCAGAAAATCTTACAAGGGTTGTTCTGATGGTGATGTTTCGTAGTCACCATACGTTGTAAGACATAGACTAGAGAAGATCCAAAGATGCGCACAGGAAGCGTAATATATTTACAATAAATCTCACAAAACACTAATGGTTTCTAGAATCAGTGATTTTAAAGGCTAAATCGTTCGCAATTTAGTTCAGTCAAGGACATACAGCATTAATGGCTAAAAAAACAGCAGCCGCAAAGAAAAAGACAGCCGCAAAGAAACAAGATATTCAACCCTTGGTCGGGAAAGAACTACTCAGTAAGCTCAAGGACTTATCTCACCTATCAAAGCGGGAAAAAGCGAAAGAGTGTGGCTATGTAGTCGGCAAGCAAGTTAACCTGAGTGGTTTTATGAATGCCATTTTGGAAGCCAAGGGCATTTCACTAGATGGTGATGCCAATAGCGACGGTAGAGGTCGAGAGGCAACCTATCGGATCAAAGTTCATCAGAATGGGCAGATGGTTATCGGGTCTACCTACACCGAAAGGATGGGTTTACAGACTGGCGATGAGTTTGAAATCAAGCTCGGTTATAAGCACATTCATTTAACTCAATTAACGGATGATGAGTAGAACAGTATTGCTAAAAACCGTGACTCAATTTCACTATAGGCACTAATTTTTCATATTAAGATTTGGATGTTTCAGAACAGTGGAACGAATTAGCTACGTGTAGATAAGGACCATTGACGTACCCTTAAATCACTCTTGCCTCATTCTCAATAAGCCCGATCTCCATGCCCCCTCCACCCAAATTCCACGAGTTTCCAGTACTTTCACCCCTTTAAGGGGTTAAGCCGACATACGCCTAATTTTTCTCACAGGATCGCCGAAAGCCAATATTGAAGAGAGTTTTAAGACTTCAAGCTATCAAGTATTTACACTCTTCAAACTAGGGTAACACTTTTGCTGAAAAGAAAAAGATTAGAAGTACTACTATGCAAGGGGCTTATGGATTTTTGAATTATACAAGAGCGTTATCCTGGCATACTAGAACTTGAACCATACCCACTCTAATTACATCCTTTCTCTTTTGAGTGTTGTGTGAATTGTGTTGGGTTATAAACAGCATGGATATTGCAAAATGCATCTCAGCTTTTATTCTTCTATGGGTATTTGTTCTACTATGCAAAAACTTAAAAAAGTTTGTTGAAGGATATGATTTGGGCGAATCTGCATTGCAGGATAGCTTTCTGACCTTAGTACAAATATTATTTGTTGTAAGCCTAAGTCAGGCTCTCTGGGAATTAGCGTGATAGCCGCTAGATATAGTGTTTAGGTCAAGGCAAAAGTCTGATACCCATTGAGGTCAAGCGAAATCCTTTGGAAGAGCCTTTCAATATCGAAAATACCGTAGCATCGTCTTTTTAGGACCTTAACTCGGTTGTTAAATCCTTCGACAAAGCCACTGGTCCATCCCTCCAGAAAATAGTTGGTCATCTCATCCATCCAATTGTTGACAGTGGTCAGGAAACTCTCAAAATCCTTGATGTCACTTTTGAGGACTCGTTTACACCAAGCCCGGATGGCACATTTAGCTCCGTTTTTGGTGTACCTACCCTCAAATATCTGTGTCAATTCCTCTCGGAGTTTGTAGGCCTGCTTCATCTCAGGAGAATAAGCAAACACTCGCTCAAGCAACTGTTGTTCTGACTCCTGGAGATTCTCAGGCCGTTTTCGAAAGGCCCACATCGCACCTTTGATACTGTCATAGTCTTGCTTAGGGAGTTCTTGGCGTAGACGTTTGACCTCCCGTTTACGAACTGTATCGGCACAATTACGATAGGCTTTGGCCATATGAAAGCGGTCAATGACAATTTTTGTTTGAGGGAGTTGTTCACGGACTGCACTGACAAATCCTTGATATATATCAGTACAAACCCGCTCAATGGTTTGGCGTAAATGAAGGGGAATCGATTGAAGAAAATTTGCAACGGTCTGTTGTTTGCGGTCGGCCAGAACTGCCAATATGTCTACTCCGCCTGTGGTAGGAATCGTGATCAAAACTACAAAATCACGGTGGCCTCTTTTCAGCGAAATCTCGTCAATCCCGATAACCTTGAGGTCTAAATATTCGCTCCAGTCAACTTGACAGGCAATCCAGCGATCAATAATGCCACTGACGACACCTTCACTAACGCCTAGTTTTCTAGCAACATCTGAGACCGTTGAGTTGATCAGGATACGCAGAAGCCAATGCTCATAAGCTTTTGTATTGGGACTGCGAGGTTCATGCCATTCTAAGCGTTGAGTTGTTGTGGGATGGTCATCGCAATACCCGCATCGATAGCGCTTGGGCCGAATTTCTAAATACACTGGTACTTCGAACAATGGCAAGTGACGAATTCGAAGAGCCTGATCATGGCAGTGAAGGTCAGTAATCTCATGTCCACATTTGTGGCAGGTTGTTCCTTGCAGAGTACTCTCAATTTTGATCAGCCAATCCCCTCGTTCCGTCTTCGATAGCTCTAGAACTTGAACATCGGGAAGGTTGAGGGGAATGCGAATTGAGTTATCCATGACACTCTCGTTCTGAAGTACCTCCTCAGATCATTCCATAGGGATGACTAAGGAATAAACACTATATGTAGGGTGTCACCACGCTAATTACCGGAGAGCCAAAAAACTACGACCATCTTGATCGAAGAATCCAAAGCTGAAAATTGGCTTTGAAGCAAAGTGAGGGGCTAAATTTAATCGTTTGAGTATTTGCGTGGGTAATATATCCAATCTAATCGCGCTTAACTCAACATGGGTTCAGGTAAATTGGAGCCTTACGAGATGGATAAGTAAGGGCAGCAATCAGTAATATCGACAGGTCAAATAGCACTTGTAGGGAAAAAGCTACCAGATTCTTCAGCATCACAAAGAAACCCATCAACAATATTTTCAGTAGATGGCACCCCGCTTGTGCTGCTAATGGAGACTTAAACCGAATCAGCTTCCCTGGTAAGAACAAAAACAATGATAACGCCATCGCATTGACCAGCAATAAGCCTAACAGTAAGTAACCCCCAATACCCGCTAGCAATGATCCTTTTTGGATAGAGGGTAGCAACTTGATAAATGCAGCCAACAGACCCAACATACTTAAAGGGGCCAACCAATTGGGAAGTTCAATCCCCAAAACGAAGTGCTCTAGCATCTGAAAGGCTTTGTTCAAGACTGCCTGAAACAGTTCCTCTTTGCGATCAAACATGGCCCACACCTGATGACGTTGCAGCCATGATAGTCACACTTTTAGTTTTGTCAATTGTTTTGCTGTATCTACCTAATAGACCTCTGACACCATGAGTAAGAGAGGGTAGGTACGTTCAGGCTTTTGGGTTAGTGAACAATCCCTGAAATGAACACATTTGCAACTATTTCTAGTTGCAAATGTTGAGAAACCTTTAGATAATGAGAATAGCGCTGGTACTGAGCATGACCCGGAAAGAAAAGCTCATCAAACGTTTCCTCACACGCCCTAAAGACTTTACCTGGGATGAGTTGGTTGTTCTATTGTCCATCTTTCAATTTTCTGAAGTCTCCACCGGTAAAACTGGCGGGTCTAGGAGACGTTTCATTAATTCAGATGGCCTTGTCATCAGTCTTCATAAACCTCATCCGCGCAACCTATTGAAGAAATATCAAATTGAACAAGTCATCGACATTTTAGAGGAGGAAAGGCTGATATGAAAAATATGATCGAATATCAAGGTTATTTTGGATCTGTCCATTTCAGCAACGAAGATGAAGTGTTTTATGGCAAGGTTGAGTTCATCCGCAGCCTGATTAGCTATGAAGGGACTGATGTTCAATCACTCAAATCAGCTTTTCAAGAAGCCATTGATGAGTATCTAACCGATTGTGCTGAAAACGCAATAGAGCCTGAGCACTCCTTCAAGGGGAGCTTCAATATCCGACCTGGAACTCAGCTCCATAGACAAGCTGCGATCGCAGCTCAGCAGCGGGGAATCAATCTCAATGCTCTTGTAACTGAAGCGCTAGAGAACTATCTACAGCCATCGAAGTAGCTCCCACCGATCACCCCCAACACTTCGCCACCCGCTCCCGATCCAACCACACTCCGACCATTTCCTCAATCCACTCAATTGCTTCATTTAGCTGCAGCTCAACCACCTGTAAGATATTAAGCGTGTCTTCCAGCTCTGGACTTTTAAACAAAATTTTGATGAGCGACTTTTTTCCCTCAACTGTGATCCAGAATTGCCTAATACATTAGTCTACTATCAGAGCCTTTGAAACAATTGCACTCTCATGCCCATAACCTACACCAACCGGAAGCAGAAAACGTTTTATTTGCATCAGGGCAAGACTAAAACAGGTAAACCCAAATGCCACTTCTCAATGAAGGCTGAGGGAGTATTAGCCGAGGCCATCCCAGAAGGATTTGAAATCTATGAAAATCCTAATGCCCAAGTTTTCTTGAGGAAGATTCCGCCAAAGCTGATCACCGATCAGGAATTATGCCTTGTTAAGGATGGAATGGAGAAATATTCCCATGCGGATAAATACATAGTTGATGTCAAGAAAGAGACCATAAGTATTTTCACCCCAACTCAGAATGTTGCTGCCCTTTCAGAGTTTCTCGTTCCAACAGCTCAGGCTCTAGGAAAAACTCAAGAGGACTTACAAAAACTCCTCCAACAGGTGCTGTCCTATTCCTGTGATTTTAGGTTCATTTTGGTGAACAAACAGCAGCGACTCTTTCAAGCCCAGAGATATTGCTATCTAGGTTCCATTGACGATTGGATAGAGATTGGCTCCACCGATCAGCTCGAAATCCTGGTCAAAAAAATATACCAAACATATTGACCAGGACTCCATGTATGAATTGCTATGAGAGTAAATTTATACTAAGAAAATATAATCTTTTCCGGGTGACTTTGCAGTAAGACAGGAATGATAGTAGTTTCACGGTAGCCTCTCAGATATACAATTCTGTTGGAGTTAAAATGTTCAAAGTTAAGTCATATGTTTCTAGGCTTCTGCTAATTTTTTCTCTCTTTATCACTGCATGTGAAACAAACTTACAGCGGGAAACCTCAAAGCAAGTTCGCTTAGAACCATTAGCAACTGGTGATTCTAAGACAAAATTGGTTAGAGACGTTGTTTTAGAAATAGGAGTCGCTCAACAATATGACCTACATCTGAATAACACAACTGATGCACTAATCCCATCATCTTCGAGCAACAAGAAATGGAGGATATGGTTGCAAGAAATTGTGGAAAAAGAAGCTGGTTGGAGGAATATCGAAGACCAATACATTGCACATTTAGAAGCTAATTTCTCAGAAGCTGAGTTAAATAAATTATTGAATCTAGCCAAACAACCCGTTATGAAAAAATGGTTGCAGGCTAACATGAAAGCCTATTCAAATGTGGCTCCAACAAGGCAAAAAATTGCTGGAAAAAAGTGTGGTTTGACTACAATTCAGGAAAAATAACACCCCCCGGATGGTGTGAAACCTGGATCTTGAAGAATTAATCCTAGGAAGATGACATTAGTATTCCATGATTATCTGATCACACCCTGACCCGAGCCACCCGCTCCCGAGCCAGGTACACTCCGATCATCTCCCCAATCCGCTCCATCGTCTTCGGCAACCTCAGTCTCGATGACCTCCGGTCGGCCTTCGGCCATCACCTGCAAAATCGCAAAGTTCTTCTCAAGTTCGACGGCGCACTCCCAGCAGAAACCTGGTGTAGCAAACGGTTTCCTCACAAACGGCTTCCCCGCCCCCCACCACCGTTATCCAGTATTGTCTTAGGCTATTCTGGGATGCCGTCAGATGTTCTAGCTGGCCTCATGTTCTACCAATCTGTGTAATTGATCGTATTTCAACGCATAGCCGACTCCACGAACCGTCTGAAAAAGCTCGGATTCCTCTAGATCTGCCTTGAGTTTTTTTACGTAGACGAGACATATGAACATCAACAACCCGTGTGTCAACTATAGACTCTTTGCTATATCCCCATACCTTCTCTAACAGCTCTTGACGAGGAACTGCTTCTCCAGGGCGACTAGCCAATAGTTCCAATAAACTATATTCCACATAGGTGAGGGAGATCCGTTCTTCATCTAGGCACACTTGCCGCTTATTGGTATCAATATGTAGTGAACCCATCTCAATCACACCTGTAAGTCGATAATTAGAGGGTTTCAGCACATCCAGTCTGCGTAGAATACTCCGAACACGAGATTCTAATTCCTTGGGTGAAAAGGGCTTGACCATGTAATCATCAGCACCCATTTCCAAGCCTGTAATACGGTCTCTTACATCTGAGAGAGCGGTCAACATAATAATCGGAACTCTTGATATTTTGCGGACTGCTTGGCAGACACCATAACCATCCAGTTTGGGCATCATCACATCTAAGACAATCAAGTCGGGATTTTGATGCTCAAAAACCTCTAACGCTTCTATGCCATCAGCAGCGGTGAAGACTTGATAGCCCACCATCGTTAGTCGAGCCGATAAAATTCGTCGAATAGAAGCTTCATCGTCAACTATTAGAATGGAATGCTGATCATTACTCGGATTATTCATGGAGACAGACGTCATTAGTCATATTTCAATCCAGAGTAGCATTGTTGTTTAGACAATAATACTTGAAACACTTGATAGACAAGCTTTTTATAGTTAGTCAATTTGTGCGAGAGCATAACTCTTGCATCACCTACCCCTAATCCACCCCACTCTCACCTTCGCCTCTGCCTTGAATCACCCTATATAGATAGGAGGGAATCAATCTTCTTGGTTGGTCAAATTCTGAGGTTGGCTGAATTCTACTCCCGGAAACCACTCACCCCAATGCTGCGGTGCCAGCTCCCGCACTTGTTCCAGTACCTCTTTAGCAGCCAGACTCTTAGCCAATTTTTTCTTCTTCGCTACCCCGCTACCTTCAATTCGTTCACCCAGAATATACAACTCACACTTACAGATAAACCAATCATCTGAGCTGTCCATTTCGTACTCTGGATTCTCCCATCTCAATCTCTGGCAGACATCCATCAACATCCCAACAAAATTCTGACCACCACTGAGTGGTTTCACCAACGCAGCATGAATGGCTTTGGACAGCGATACCTTGCTAGAGGATGAAGATTTGGACGACAATTGAGGCTCTGGCACCGGAGGCTGTACCCGCTCTTTTGGATGGAATAAGCTGCTCCCAAGATAGGCTTCCAGCCATAATAAACAAGCCTGATGACGTGCATATTGCTTACGGGAATGGACTGCTGGATGAACCGTTGTGAGTGATTCTCCAGATTGTTTGACCTCTAACCAGACTGTGAATGGTGTGCTATCCCCCACCTCAATATATTCGAACTCTTCCCAATCCTTTTCCTGGCTTGAGGCAACGCTGATCACACTCGCTGCATCCTGAACATGATGAGTAAGATGCTGGATAACTTGCTGCTGTAATTCACTGTCACTTCCTTGAAACATCAACAAGTACAAGTCTTGAACTGTTAATTTCTCTGATTCCAAGCGACTGACTAACTCACTGTGGAGTCGCTCAAAATCCTGGTTCTCAGCAGCATACTTCACCAAACGAGTGAATTCTTTACTGGAAAGACGACCCAGCTCTTCAGGTGTCTGGAGTTGATCTTGGTAGACCTTCTGATGCACAGCCTTAAAGTACTCTGAGGTCTCTTTTTCATCCTCACGCCTGACTTGGGCAATATGCTGTCCCAATTGTTCAAGATCAGGCACGGTATAGGGTACCTCTTCCTGCTTGAGTACAGCTTTAACAATGCGATGGTTGATCAAGTCAGCCAGTCTCCGTATCGGACTGGTGAAGTGACAATAAGCAGGCAGGTTTAGGGCAAAGTGTCCGATTAACGCTGGACCATACTCAGCACGGTTCATCCAACTGTATAACCGTTGGCGAATAGCAGCGTTAGATCCTAACGTCAACAATGTCTGATTCATTGTTTCCCGATCTGGGGCAATTGCCCTGGCCGTGTGATTGCGATACAGGGCCGGGATATCTTGAGCTGCCAACCACTGGGCTACAGCCCGGTTCGCCAGGATCATAAATTCTTGAATCAGGATATGGCTACGATGGCGTTCACCCTGGACCAAGCTGCCCTCTTCTGTAAGCCACTGGCCTTGGGCTGTCTGGGTTGCACCAATCGCGCCAGAGGTCAGCCGATTCCGGTACAAATGCAATGCCCACTGATGGGCCATCTCTAAGGTCTTTTGAAAAGCAGGGTGTGCATCGGGCTGGGATGCTTCAGCGTAGGTAAATCGTTTCTGGCTCGTCAGCCAAGACTCAAAGATTTCCATATCCATAATCTGAGCCTTCGCATCGAGGGTGACCTGGATCGTCAGGGTGGGACGCTTTTGGCACTCTAGGAGACTCAGCTTATCTTCTGAGAGCGGCCTCGGCAGCATGGGAGCATTCCCCTTACTGAAATAGCGTGTGGTTGTGCGCTCAATTGCCACTTGATCCAAACTCGAATCAATCTCGATGAGTTCAGAGACGTCAGCAATATGGATAGAGAAAACAGCACCTGAATCAGTGGGTTCAATCCAGATGGCATCATCTAAGTCCCGCGAAGTTGGACCATCAATGGTGATGCCGTGGACTCGGGGACGTTGCCAGAGTTCATCAGAGAGGACAAGGCGCTTGGCTGCTGCAAATGCTTGAGGGGGGAAACGGTTATTGCTTTTGGGAGTCGCTTTGGTCTTTGCTGGTGGCTTATCCTCAGTCGGCGATTTAGATTGCTCATCTTGAACAGATACCTTAGCCTGTTCTATGGGCTGGTCCTGAGCTAGCGGTATAGGCTTCTTATCTTGAGGTACGGCTTCAGACTTTGACTCCAACGTTTTCAATGAAGGGGGTTTGAGAGTTGTTCTTTCTTGGTGCAGCGCTTTCTGTTTGGCCTGCTTCTGGGATTTCCTAAGTGCTGACTTCCGCTGATCTATCTTGGATGCTTTGGTCTGGACCTGGACTGAGTTGAGCTGGGATTCAAGCTTTGTAATAGCACTCTTGAGCAGCTTGGCGGCGGTGGGGTTGGTGCATTCTTGAAGCTGTTGGCGAAGTTGGGAGAGCTTTTCTGAAGTGGAAATAGGCATGAGAGCTTCACGGGGAGCGGACTTGCAGTCATTTTAATGTGGGAAAAGGGGATTTGGGCGGAATTTAGGTTCATTCTCAGGAGCAGTCTACTCTAAACCGGACTGACACACACCAAGAAGCTGGCGATTCTCGTTAGCCCCAAGAATGCGATCAGCATGGCCGTCAGGCAGATCAAAGATAGGCAACGATACACCTTGCTTGAGCGGCGCTTGGGTGGTGTTCCCAAAACTGACGAATCACTAGCTTCCACAATTTTTTAACGGGTCGTTAACACAGTCATCGATAATCTGGGTTGTTTAACTAGCTCATGAAATCCCCATATTGTTGCGTTATTTTGCAGAGATGATGGCTCTTTAAGATCGAGAGTGAAACTTTACTTTAGTATGGGCAGACTTTAGGTATAGAAAGCTTCTCAGTTATTTTTTTAGCAGTAACCTCACACTCCAAATTTAGTGTGTCATGGTTGCCCTTTAATACACCATGTCATCTAGTGCCACTTCTCCTCGAGACTTCTCCTCTAGATCAACCTCCACCCTCTTTTTAAGGGGGATAGGCAATGCTACCTTGACCACCATATTGACCTTGACCCTCCTGGGAAGTGCTGGTTTAGCAGGAGGACTGATGGGGGTAGCGATTAGTTATCGCGATCTGCCTGATGTGACTTCATTAACCCGCTTTTCACCCAATGAAACAACTTACATCTATGACATCAACGGTAAGTTACTCACGGGCTTGCATGAGGAAGAGAATCGCCAGGTTGTCCCACTGGCTAAAATCTCTCCCCACTTGAAACTGTCCGTACTCGCCATCGAAGATAGCAACTTTTACCAACATGACGGCATTAATCCAGTCGGTATCCTGCGGGCAGCCATCACCAATTACCAGGCAGGTCAGACGGTACAAGGGGCATCAACCTTGAGTATGCAGCTGGCTAAAAATCTCTATCTGACCCCAGAAAGAGCCTTTAGTCGCAAGCTCGCAGAAGCAGTGCTAGCACTGAGAATCGAACAACTGCTCAGTAAAGATGAAATTTTAGAGTTGTACCTCAATCAAGTGTATTGGGGACATAATACCTATGGCATAGAAACAGCCGCCCAGAGTTATTTCAATAAATCTGCTGAAGATCTGACCCTAGCTGAATCTGCCATGATGGCTGGGATTATCAAAGCACCAGAAGGGTATAGTCCCTTTGTAGATTTAGACCTTGCTAAAGAACAACAGGACATCGTTCTGGGGCGTTTGGAGGAACTGAAATGGATTACATCTGCTGAGGCTGAAGCAGCTCGGACAGAGAAAATCACTTTAGGAGAAATTACCTCCTATCAACGGAGCCAAGCCCCTGATGTCACCAACACCGTCATTCAGGAATTGACTGAAAGATTTGGTCGAGAGGCACTCGTTAGAGGAGGATTCCGAGTTCAAACGACTCTTGATTGGAAGATGCAGGAAATTGCGGAGAAGACCGTTCGCAGGAATCATCAACACTATGCCTATGCTGCGGACCAGATGGCATTAGTCGCGGTCGATCCGAGAACGCACTTCATCAAGGCCATCGTTGGTGGAGTGGATAACAAAAAAAGTGAATTCAATCGGGCGACTCAGGCTTATCGACAACCCGGTTCTGCTTTCAAACCCTTTGTGTATTACACCGCCTTTGCGACGGGGAAGTACACCCCAGATTCAATGATTAACGACTCTCCCGTGAGCTTCAATGATGGTGGTATAGAGCGGTATAAACCTCAAAACTATGACCGCAGTTTTCAAGGCTCAATGTCCATTCGCCAAGCCTTATCTCAATCACGGAATGTACCCGCGATTGTCATGGGGGCAAAAAGGTGGGTATCAAGAACGTCATCGACGTGTGCCGAAAATTAGGGATTATGAGCCCGATTCCCAATGTAATTTCACTTCCCTTAGGGGCGGTAGATTTAACTCCAGTTGAGATGGCCTCAGCTTATGCCACCTTTGCCAATAACGGTTGGCAGTCCAAAACAACAGCCATTTTGCAAGTCACAGATCCTGCGGGCAAAGTGTTGATTGACAATACCCCACAACCCAAGCAGGTACTCAATCCTTGGGCTGCTGCCTCCGTCAATAGTACGTTGCAAACCGTCGTGCAATCCGGGACGGGGGTAGCGGCCCAGATTGGTCGCCCCGCAGCGGGGAAGACGGGGACCACTTCGTCCGAGCGGGATGTTTGGTTTGTGGGCTATGTGCCTCAACTATCTGTGGCCGTGTGGGCTGGTAATGACAATTACTCCCGGATTGGGTCTGGGGCAACGGGGGGAGGGTGGATGGCCCCTGTTTGGCGAGAGTTTATGAGTGAGGTATTGAAGGATACGCCTGTTCAGTATTTTGAGCCACCTTCCAAGTTTCCCAAGCCCAAGGGTTGAGATTATTCACCTACCTGATCGTACCTCTGTAGTTTCAGATCTAGAGCGGTGCGCACATCTAAAACTGATTCCGGGTCATCCTCAGGGGTGATCGCCTCGACTTGGTTAAGCATTTCCCGCAACGATTCCGCTTCATCACCCTCCATGGATTCTAAGAGTCGATGGGCGTGATCGATTAACTCCGTCTGAGTAGGCATGGAGTCATCAGCATCGATTTCAATGCCTGCACCTTGGGCGAACAATGATTCAATTTCAGCTCTAGATTGAGTGAGCTCATGACTAGACAGACGGCTCGTCCCTGCATCATCAACAATCAATGTACTCTGCTGACCCTTCCCTTTCTCCGTTGCCGTCACGGTCAAAATACCATTGTGGTCAAAATCAAAATGCACTTCAACTTGGACACCCCCTGCAGGTCGAGGCGGCAGCCCCTCCACCCGAAATGACCCAAGCGGGACATTCTCTCTTGCTACTGCATTCTCTCCTTGGAAAACCTCAATCTCCACCGTTTCCTGGCCATTTGAGAGGGTGGAATAGACTTCTGAACGGGAGATGGGAATGACACTGTTGCGAGCAATGATCCTGCTAAACATCCCTGGCATGGTGCCAAATGCGGTACTCATCGCTGCGGCAATACCCAAGGAATGGGGAATAACATCCACCAAAATAGCGTCGACGGAGGCACCCGATAGTACGCCCGCTTGAATGCCAGCCCCTAAGCTCACACATAAGTCGGGCTGGATACCGTCAATGGGAGCTTGTTCTAGATGGGCTGTAATCATCTTTTGGACTAACGGAATACGAGTAGAGCCTCCCACCAGAATCACCCGATCCAAATCTTGCTTGTCCAGCTTTGCATCCGCTAAAGCTCGGTCTATCGCCTCCAATGTTTCTTCAATCAGGGGTTGAATGAGGTCTTCAAAGGACTCCCGTGCTAATTCCACTTCCAGGTGCAGTGCGGTCTTCCCCTGGCTGACTAAATAGGGTTCACGCGCTGTCGCAAAGGCATGTTCACTCAAGTCAATCTTGACTTTTTCCGCAGCCCGGAGCAATCGGGCGTGGACGGTGGGATCTGCAGGAACCTCTGTGTCATGACTTTGCCGAAACTGCTCTGTGAGGTACAGCTGCAACCGTCGGTCAAAGTCATCCCCCACCAAGACGATTGTTCCCATGGCTGGCCAAGACTTCGGTCACATCTCCGGTAATCTCGACGATTGAAACATCGAATGTGCCGCCGCCAAGGTCATAAACTAGCACCTGCTCTGTTTCCTCACTGCGAAAATCATAGGTTAAAGCAGCAGCCGTGGGTTCATTGAGCACTTGCAGTACTTCTAAGCCAGCAATTTCTCCAGCCTCCTTCGTGGCTTGTCGTTGAGCATCTGTAAAGAAGGCGGGCACGGTAATGACTGCTTGGGTAACTGCTTCACCAAAGGCATCTTCCGCTCGTTGCTTCAAGGTACGGAGGAGAATAGCAGAGATTTCTTGGGGTGAATAGGTTTTCTCTCCCAGTACCGTCTTATGATCCGTTCCCATCTGCCGTTTGATAGATTTCACGGTCTGTTCAGGAGCAGCTGCATATTGCCTAAGCGCTTCTCTGCCTATGAGGAGTTTGCCCTTTGTTGTGATTCCCACACATGACGGCAACAGGGTTTCCCCATTCTCGTCTGGGATGGCCCAAGGTTGGCCATTATCAATGGCAGCCACAACCGAATTCGTCGTTCCTAGATCAATCCCGACTGCTGTACCCATATCGTCTATCCTTTGTAAGTTCTTGAACTATCGCTCGTCTGGATCTGAGGGTTTAGAAGCCACCATCACTTGAGCTTCACGCAAGATCCGATTCTGCCATAAGTACCCCTTAACCACTTCTTGAATAACGGTATTCTCTTCTACTTCTGCACTTTCTTGCCGACCTAGTGCATACATCTGTTCTGGATCAAAGGGTTGACCGTTCACTTCAATGGGTACGACCTGTCGCTGCTGGAGGATATCGAGCATTGAACGTCGGATGAGTTCAACCCCTTCTTTCGCACTACTGATGATCTCACGGGTGCCATCCGTCTCTAATTCTGATGTCTCAGGGCTGACGGAGGCAGGAGATTCCTTTTGCCAAAACATCAACCACTGCTGACATTTTTGGAAAAAAGAGGATGAGGAAGCAGCAGAGGATACTTGGGATTGAGAAAGAGGTGTTGCTAAGGTCTGCAAATGGTCTTGTTCCGCTTGATGCCAATGCTCACATGCATGATCTAAGCCATCTAAAATACCCAGCAAATCTTGCAGGAAACGTTCTTGGTCTCGTCGATGTTTGGCAGTTTGGGTAGCTAGCTCTCGGGGGGGGATTGGGTCATGATGTTCTAGGGTCCATCTCCTGGTCACTTTAGAATGTTAGCCGCACTAATTCTGTTAAGGTCACTTGCGCTTGAGCGGTAGCTCGTGCTCGCAGCTGGGTGACGACTGGCGCATCCAACTCCTGCTGACACGGTTGGAGTTCAAAGAAATCTTGTTCAGGTTGCTGTTCTCCCTGGCGCAGGGCTTCATAGGCTGCCCGAATTGCTTTGAATTCTTGAGGCTGTTTATGGGCGGGAAATTCCCGTAATTTGGAATGATAGGCGGACTTGATCTCAGTTGGGGTTGCCCCAACTGCCAAGCCTAAGAGGTCATAGTGGTCTTGCATCGTTGGTTATCCTCGCCAAGTTCTTAGAATTGAAATCCACGTTTTGTTTTTTTCGGCTTGCTCTTGGAGCGCGACCGACCAAAGGGTAAGCCTGCATTCAGGGGATCTGGCTCAAAGAAGTAATCATCATCTTCATCCCCAAAATCAGGGAGATCATCCATCATCCGATCTACTAATTCTGGCAACATCCTTTCCAAGAGTTCGGGTGGAATTTCTGAGCCAAACATTTGCTGCGCCATCTTACGCATCATATCTGTCAGGTCTATTTCGCCGGATTCACTGAAATTGGTCAAGTCGGGAAAGACGGCTTGGGCCATCATCCCTGACTGAAAAGCTTCTTCGGCACGATAGGCTTGCAGTGCCGGAGCATCTTGTAACCGTCGAGCCAGTTCAAACCCTTGCTCATGCCAGTTTTGGTAAGCTTGACTCTCAATGTCAAAGGTCGTCGCTTTCGCTAGGAGTAATTGAGGATTCTGGGCGTCTTGGCTGAGGGCCGTGTCAATCAGAGGACGGAGGACGTCTGTTTGGGTATAGTACCGAGCTTGCAGCTGGATACGGGCTAAGGCTGTTCCAGGTTGGGGGGGGGGACTGATTTAGATAGAGTTGAAGGGCCATATGTAAGCGTTCTGCAGCTAATCCTTTGACAACTAGGAGAACAAGATGAGCCTCTTGTACTTCTGGATACTGCTCGCCTAGGGCAAAGTGTTGCTGCAAATACTGGCTCTCCAAGGCAGCAATCCCTTTGAGTCGCTTGGCAAAGAGCTTAAGACTAAGAAAAATCGCTTGCAGGGGCTGAATCTGCTCTTGAGGGGATGATGTTTTTAACAAACGAGCCCATTTTGGGGTAGCGGATGATTGGACTAATGTGACCCGACCCGCAGCGTTGGGTTCGTCCTCAACGGATTCCACAAAAATCTGGCAGGCTTGCAATGCGGGGTCTTGACTGGCTTCTCTGGACATCACGAGCTGGGCAAAGACCCGATAATTTTGGGTGGACAGGGCTTCTTGCCACCAGGGAATGCCTAGCTCTGGCTCGATCTCTAGATCCCCAAAGGGTTTACCAAACTGTTGACGGGCTTCGCGAATGGCTTGGGCTTCTCCTTGTTCTTCGAGGGATTCAATCAGGGCAAAATAGACATCGCCATAGGTACATCCCTCACTTAAGGCTTTCGTTAGCAAAGGAATAGCTTGGTCGAGTTGATTCTTCGCAAATGCCATTAAGCCTTGGCGACCCATGACCTCTGCAGATGTGGGAGACATCTGTTCAGCTTGTTTCAGCGTTCGTATCCCCTGTTTGGAATTCCCCATCTCCATCCATAAATCCGTCTGCCAGCAATAAAGTTTCGCCAGTATGGGTTGAGTACGAGTTTCGGGCCAAGCTTGGGAGTCTGCTCGGGCAGTGGTCTTAACCCAATCTAAGAGGCGACTGAGTAGACGCTGACGTTGAGGGAAGCGTTCAGTCTCTTGATAGACCAGATGGAGCTTTAGGGCTAATTTGGGGTCAAAGGGGTCTGATTCAATCAGATCTTCCCAAAAGGTGATCGTACATTGGGGTTGACGATTCTGGAGGGCTTGTTCCCCTGCTAGCAGCAATAGTGGTCGTCTAAGAATATCGACATCAGGATAGTCTAAGCAGGGTTGTGGCAATCGCTGAATTAGATGGGCAGCTTCATGGTAGTCAGATTGGTCAATCAGATAGAGGGCTTCAAGGACAATGGCTAAGGACCGATCCGAATGAAGGTTACCATCTCGCTCAATTAAAGGGAGAAGGGATTGTTGTTGATCTAACGCTTGCCTGATGGCAAGTCGTTCAAGGGCGGGGTGCTGAGGAGTTATACCTGAATTGAATCGTAGGGCACTGAAGGGAGAATACGGCTTCAGTCCTAAGATACTCTCTGAGATTTCCCAGTGACCTAACTGCTGCTGGGTGTAGGCAATCCAAACGGACTGATTATCTCCCGGAGTTACGGCTCTGCGATCCATTTTCTTGAAAGAGGTGATCGCTTTTTGAGGATCTTCAGCAGCTAAGGCTAACACCCCTCTGGCCCAATGCAATTGAGCAGCATAGAACCGTTTGGATTGATGGGTGATCAGGTCTTGAATTGCTTCAATATCCTCATTGAGGAATAAGAGTTTCAAATAGCACCCTGCATAGTTTTTAGGTAATACTTTCTCCTCAAAGGCTTTCTGAATAAGGGCTAATGCAGCCTCTATCTGATCTGAGGCTAAAAGGCATTTGGCTAGCCAATAATGTCCCTCACCAGCATGACCAAGAGTGAGTGCCTTCCGCAAAGAAACTTCAGCTTGAGAATAGTCGCCTTGGTCATATTCCTGCTGACCCTGCAGCAGCCATAGTTGGGATTCTGACTGACTAATCTGTGCTTCGGGATAGGAACGGTGAATTTGCTTCAGCTTGTCTAAGGCTTGGCGATAGTTTTGACGTTGAACTTGCGTTTGCAGCTGCCTCTCTAGCTTCTCAAATTTGGAAGATGGGCTCGTTGACGCTGACCTTTGACGTTGCTTGGTTTTTCGTTTGGCCACAATCCTGCCCTCAGTTCAACAATGAAACCCCCCAACCAACTTCTATCAGGATAATTGTGAACTCAATACAGTAGATACTTATTGGCCTTTTCTTAATATTGGATATCAAAGCGGCCCGAGAGGGGCAAAACGCTCCAAAAATCGCCAAGATAGTCTCATTAATGATTAGATCAAGTGAATCATACTCTGGGAATGCTAACTCATAGCATTCTTACACTTTGCTGAAACTATACTGATCTCCGACAACCTATGGCCACTGACAACAAATATTCTGAAGTACTTCTTGAGTTAAAGACCCACTACCAACAAACACTGGCTGAACTTGAAGCTCAAACAAATCAACTCAAGACCAAAATCACGTCTCTAGATACGTTGATTGAAGATCCATCGTTAGGCTCAGATATCCTTTCAATCCTGCAAGGTGAAGCAGGCTCAATGCCACCAGAAGCGTCAAACTCAAAAGCTGCTGACACAGTAGAGCCTAAAGCTGAATCTAAACCCAAGAAAACTGCTCCAAAAGCTGCTTCAAAGAAGAAATCTGCAACTCCTAAGAAACCAGCGTCAACTCCAAGGACAAAGGGAAAAGTAGAATCTAAAGCTGAAGCTACTCCAAAGAAAGTTGCCCCAAAAGCTTCACCCTCATCTGGGAAAAGAAAATCTCCAGCATCTAAGAGAACAGCATCAGCTCCAAAAGATACTAAAAAGGTAGAACCCAAAGCTGAAGAAAAGCCCAAGATAGTTGCTCCAAAAGCTTCACCCTCATCCGGGAAGAGAAAATCTCCCACATCTAAGAAAACAGCATCTCAGGAAAAGACCAAGAAACCTCAGAAACAAACAGGCCGTTCTTCATCCAGTTCTCGGAAGATGAACAAGCCCTATGACCAGATGAGTAAATTTGATGCAATCATACGGATCATGAAAGAGCAAACTGAAAATTTGGTTCACATGGATGATGTGATATTGAAGCTATATGGTGAACTGAGTGGCGATGCACTCAAAATGGAACGTAAAAGGATGCACAACACTATGTATCAGGGTACCAAGAAAAATCTATGGATTAAATCCCCTAATGTACCCATGAGTTATATCCTTGAAGAAAATTCACAGACTAAATCTGAGGAATCCAAAAAAACTAAGGCCAAAAAGTCTCAGAAAAAGACCTAACGAAAGAATACTAGATGGTCGGGTTCAGCCAAGTATAATCACCCGACTCAAGCATGAGCCATCATTCTTGTAATCGAGAATGATGGTGGGGCGAGCAGGAAGACGCCTTTGCCAATCTCGGTAGACTCACCTGACAACGAAAAAGTACTTCCAGCCAAATAATCTATCAGCCCTGCCAGCTTGGATTCCAAAGGTACAACTATTCCACAATCCTTTGATGCTCCTCAATCGTGGAATCTCCACCACCAAACCAAAATTCTTTAACAATCACAATACAGTTCAGACCGTTTGATCAATTGCTGTAGTTCATCGCATTCCATCCCTTGAATAGCCAGTGCCAGACCTGTATGCACTAGTGCTAACCTTTGTCTTGCTTCAGGGCTCAAGTCTTCAGAAGCTTCTTCTGCACATTCCAAAATGTTTGCTGTCATGTTCAAGTTATCAAAGGTGACTGCTAATGCTTCGGCTAACAAACTTGTCAACATGGCTTATGTGCTTTGCTCCTGAGGTCTTCTATATCATCAGGCAAAGTATTCGGGAGTAAAACAGCGTAACTACCGATTTATAGCGATAGATAAACACTAATCTCTAGTGATTTTCCCTGATAGCAATATTACGTAGTTTTAGGCAAACCATAGAAATGTAATGGGAACGATTCTAGCTATGACCTCCTACTCCTTTCAATAATTCCCTCGCAGCCCTCACCTTCGCCTGCTTCTTGGACCGCCCCTCACCAACTCCCTCTAGACCCATCGCTCGTACTGAGCAGCGAAATCCTTCCGATATCACCTCAAACTCGTACCTGGGCATAGAGATTTGCTGACGCTGGCATAATTCCTGTAACTCACTGATTGGATTTTCTTCCGAAGCGTCAACTTGACCAACATGTGCCTCCTGGTCTTCCTTCTGATCCTCAGCTTCTTCCTGGCCTGGGCGCAAGACCCTCACCTGTTGCTCAGCTCTGAGAATAGCTCGGTTTCTAGCGCTTTCGAGGAGTTTGATCAGGGCATCTTCCGGGTCTTCATTGGGGTAAAGGTAAGCGAGGAATCCAAGCGTGCGATTCGTTCCTACACGAAAGGCTAAAAAGCTAATAAGGTAGGGCTTCTGAGAGATAACCCCTTCTGGGTTGAGTTCGCACTTTAATCTCTCTCAGATGATAACTTGATGTACTTGTAGGTGATGCCTATGAATCTAAGAAACAGAAGCTAGTCCTACCCACCCGGTATAAGGTGTGAAAGCATAACCCCCATCTCAACGGTTTAGTGCCAATGGGATGAAGCGGGGATAAATGTCGGTATCTGGAAGCCTAATCTGGAAACCCGGCTAGCACGTGTGCATGAGTAAAGCTCAATGAGCCTGAATGTATGACTGAACCATCGTGATCCTCAACCAGTGAAAAGGCTGAAATGATTATCCAGCAATGCTTGACAATCACAACACTGGAAACAAAAGTTACTGATTTCTCGAACCTTCTCATGCTTGGAAAGAAGGTTTTATACCCATAACGAAATCCGGTGGAAAGTACAACTCTAAACACACAAACAAAGAACATCAGGAACGAAGTAACCTGACCAGTTTTTCACTCTAGAAGGTCGAATATCTAGAGCAGGTACTAAACCGAATGGACTGGCAGGAGGGATGGTCTAAGAAGCCAATGCCTGGGGGTAATGCCCAGGATACGCAGACGTAGACCCGATAGTACGGAATGAAGAGCCTTTAGTCAGAGTAAAGACGATGACACACTCAATTATGGGTAGTGATGAATGGACAGACATCAACTGGAAACAAGTCCAGAAGAATGTCTATCGACTCCAAACCAGAATCTTCAAAGCCAAACATCGTGGTGATACTAAGCAGGTTCACAGACTCCAGAAACTATTGATGAAGTCCAGATCTGCCAAGCTTCTAGCAGTCAGACGGATCACGCAGGATAATCAAGGCAAGAAAACAGCAGGAGTGGATGGGATAAAATCCCTAACACCAAAACAACGGCTTGACCTCACGAATAACCTGTTCCTAACTGGAAAATCTAAACCAACACGCCGGGTGATGATACCAAAACCCGGAACAACGGAGGAAAGACCACTAGGAATCCCCTGCATGATTGAAAGAGCAAGGCAAATGCTAGTGAAACTAGCACTTGAAGCCGAATGGGAAGCGGTTTTTGAAACCAACACCCACGGCTTTAGAACTGGACGGGGTGCTCATGATGCAATCGAGACAATTTTCAACGGTATCAAGTCCAAAGAAAAATATGTTTTGGACGCTGATATTTCGAAATGTTTCGACAGGATAAACCAGAAAAAGCTATTGACTAAGCTGAACACCTTTCCCAGCTTAAACAGGCAAATTAAAGCCTGGTTGAAGTCGGGAGTGGTACTAGATGGCCAACTCTTTCCAACCAATGAAGGGGTACCCCAAGGACGATTTCCCCATTATTAGCTTTAGTAGCCCTTTATGGATTGGAAACAGCGATTAGAGAATGCATACATCCAAGTAAGACGGCACAACAGGAATTATGTGTCTGTTTTTATGCCGATGACTTCGTCATTCTCCATAAATCGCTAGATGTCATTTTACGGTGTAAATCAGTAGTGGAAGCCTGGTTAAAGGAGATGTCTCTAGAATTGAAACCTAGCAAAACCTGTATTTCCCATACACTTATTCCGTATGAAGGAAAGGTTGGATTCGATTTTCTCGGCTTCAATATCCGTCAGTATCCGGTTGGGAAACACCAATCTGGTAAAAGCCCACACGGTAAAAACTAGGTTTCAAAACAATCATCAAGCCCAGCAAAAAGAAGGTAGCCCTGCATATTCAGAAACTTAGAGATACCATCGATGCTTATAAAACAGCGTCCCAAGCGGCACTGATTAACAAGCTCAACCCGATAGTTAGGGGATGGTGTAACTACTACTCACGGGTATGCAGTAAACAAACCTTCGCAAGTTGTGACAAAGTTCTGTTTTCACAACTAAGAGCATGGGCAAGGTACAGAACCGGAAAAATTTAATCCCAAAACCCTGCTCAAATACTGGCATTACATTGAGGATAGGCTTACTTTCTCAACGCAGAAAGGAATGAAATTAATCTCTCATTCTTCTATCCCAATCGTGCGCCATATAAAAGTAAAGGGGAACAGGAGCTTCTTTGATGGGGATGTACTGTACTGGAGTACAAGAAGAGGCAAACACCCTGAATTACCTAACCAAGTAGCCTTACTACTTAAAAGGTACAAAGGGAAATGCCCAGCATGTGGACTACTGTTTATGGAAGGCGATTTAGTTGAGGTTGACCACAAAATTCCGAAATTGGATGGTGGGACAGATAGATTCGACAATCTGCAACCGCTTCATCGCCATTGCCACGATGTAAAAAACCGCCCGTGATAACGCTAACCGTAAGGCTTTGGTACAGGAAACTGAATTAGAGTCAATCGAAAGCGTCATCAAAATATAGGGCAAATGGTACTGATGACAACAGCCGTATTGTTGAGGAGCGGTGTGAGTTCGAAAGTCTCATGCACCGTTCTGAATGGGAGGGTGACAGGGTGACCTGTCACTCGACCCTAACT